>NZ_JAMYLR010000027.1:0-72661 GCF_040318155.1 Mesorhizobium sp. M1307
CCGGTACCGCAAACGACGTTTCTTCCTGCGGCAAACCTCTGTAAACGCTCACCAAAATGGGCGTTTGTGGACGGAAACTAGCTAGAGCAAGGTGGCAAGCGAGCCGAAGGCGTTGAATGCATGAATGCGTCGCTCTGCCTTCCTCTGGTTCTGATCGGCCTGGGAGCCGGGCCGCTGTCGCAATGGCTCTATGCGGCAATGCGGCAAGCGGGATTGGCGGTGGAGCTGCTGGAGACGCGGCATGTGCGCGACGCCTTCAAGGGGATGCCGGTGAAGTCGGGCCGCAATGACGCGCGTGGAATCGCGCAGCTGGTGCGGCTTGGCTGGTCCGACCGGTGCATTGCAAGTCGCTGGCGCGCAAAAGGTGCGGGGGTGCTGACGGCGCGCAAGCTCATTCAAACGAAGCTGAGGGATGTCGAGAACAGTGTGCGCGGCAGTGGCGCGCCGTTACCGATCAGATTCCGCCCAAAGGTGGCAAAGCGGGACCACCGGTCTGCTCAAAATGGCTGAACGTCGCGCCCAACGAGTTTCACTGAGACGCTCCATGCCAAGCCGCGGTAATTAAACGGTGCAACAGATCCTACAAGTAATTTCACAGAATCTTTGCGACGTAAAATCGCTGACAATGGTACGTTCACCTCCAGAGTCCGAGGTTAGGCGCCTAGCGCCCCTAGGTACTTAAAAGTATGCCAACCGAAACGCGAGCTCAGTTCAGATGATCTGGGTCTCGTGTCGTAGCAGCAAATCACACTTCAATATACCTGACGGGGAAGTGATATGACGATCCAAAATTCTGCGCATCCTATCGGCCCTCGAGGAAGCGGGGCGAGCATCTCGACTAGAGAACTTCTCAAAGCGGCCGCCGATGAAGTGTGGAGGCCATACATGTATCACCAGACGTTCGATGGCGCAGATGCAGCCCTCATTACCGCCGAGGACGGGCAGCAGCCAAGGGTTCATTCCAGCGACGCTCTTTGTTGCGGCACATTCGGCGAGTTACTGCAAGGCCAGTTGCCGGTCGGCTCCGTTCCCCGGGACCCTCACTTCTTGGTCACGATGCCCATCGCGCTCTTTGCGCGAGCGCACTTCATGCCGATCGCAGGCACACGATCCGTAACCGTTTATCCGTCACATAAAGTCAAAGCAAAACGATTGGCTGAGAATCTCGTCGTTGCGCTCGGCACCTCGGGAGGAATCCTCGTTTTGCAATCTGAGCTCCCCGAAGGCAAAGGGCTGGCGAGTTCGTCTGCGGATCTTGTTGCGGCTGCACGGTCAATCGCCTGCTGCTTCAAGCGTAGGGTCCGGACATCATTGATCGAGAAGCTAATGGCGGAGATCGAGCCATCCGACGGGGTGATGTACCCAGGAGTGGTCGCATATCAGCAGCGTGCATGTAGGCTGCTCTCCTTCCTTGGGCAAATGCCGCCGCTTGCAATCGTTGGCATCGATGAAGGAGGGACTGTCGAAACTGTCGACTATGATCAACGGCGAGGTGAAATCTCCACCAGTCACAGAGCAGAATATCACCAATTACTCGACTGCGCACGGATCGCAATACCGCGGAGTGACACGGCCGCGATAGGCAGAATAGCTACGACCAGCGCGCTCCTGCATCAGGAGCGGGCTCCAAAGGAGCATCTGAACCCGATGCTGAAAGCATCCGAGGCCACTGACGCTCTCGGGGTCATAGTCGCGCACAGCGGCACAATGATTGGAATCCTGCTTGATCGAATGGCGGCTGATTTTCCACGGAAGCTTCGGTCCGTGCTCGCCCATGTATCGCCATACGACAACTCGCCAAAAATATATCTGACCATTACTGGCTGCCGGTGAGGTAAGCAATATGGACGCTGTTCGCAAACGCCTGCCATTCTCCGGCTATTCTGATGCCTATGCTCTCCCCAGCATTATCAGGTGTGAGACAAACCTTTATCTTGCGCAGTTCGCGTTCATGAAGCTTCTCCCTGCGAAGTACATCATTGAGCGAGCGCTGGCTCGAGGAGCTTTGACGCACGGCATGAAAGTTCTTGAGACCTCAAGTGGAACCTTCGCGCTGGGTTTGGCAGTAGTTTGCCGGGAATGCGGATTCCAGCTCGAAATCTTCACAGATCCAGTGATGGAGAAAGGCCTGGAAAACAGGTTAATATCCTTGGGAGCCGAAGTCCGCATAATAACTGAGAAGGCGAATCAGGGTGGCTTTCAAAGAAGCCGCCTCGATGCATTACACGCTAGAATGAGACAGTTGGGCCGCTCCTGTTTCTGGCCCCAGCAATACGAAACACCAGACAACCCCGCGGCCTATAAGATCTTCGCTGATCAAGTATCTGAAATGTTGGATGACAATGTAACTTTGGTTGGTTCTGTCGGGTCAGGCGGCTCTACTTGCGGAACGATAGAGCGCCTTCGCCAAAAAGCCTCTGGTGCGCGCCTGGTCGGCGTGGACACCTTCAATAGCGTCATTTTTGGCCAACTGGACGGCGAGCGGAAACTTCGGGGGCTGGGGAACAGTCTTGTCCCCAAAAACGTGAAGCACGAACTGTATGACGAGGTGCATTTCATCTCGGCTCCGCTCGCATTTGCTGCAACGCGTACTCTCCACGAGCGGCACGCCGTTTTCGCTGGACCGACTTCCGGAGCGAGCTACATCGTGGGGCGCTGGCGCTCTCGGCAGTATCCAGAAGAGACCGTAGTCGTCATATGTCCTGATGAAGGCCACCGCTACGTCGAAGCTGTTTACGACCATAAGTGGCTCGAGCAGAACGGATGTCTAAATGAAGGTGTACTCCTGGACGCGCCGGCAACCCAAAATCATCCCTCGAGGGCTCTCCCACCATGGAACCGATATCATTGGAATCGGAGAAGCCGGGAGGCTGTCCTACACGCGCTTGAGAATGCTTCATGATGAACCGAGGTAGCTTCCTTTTCGTAGAAAGCAACACGACGGGCACTGGCGAACTGTTGATGAAGCGCGCCCGAGCCCTGGGCTTTGAGCCCTATCTCGTCACGCGCAATCCTGCGCGCTATCCGTTTCACAGGGAATCCGTCGCTCAAGTGATCGAAGCTGAAACGCGTAGTCCGGACGAACTCATTGGGGTCGCCGTCAAATTAAGAAGGCTGGCAGGAATATACTCGTCGTCGGATTATTTTGTGGAAGCAGCGTCACGTGCTGCGACTACGATCGGGCTACCAGCAGCGAATCCGGAGGCTATAGCTACCTGCCGGAACAAATGGAAGCAAGCGGCCGAGTTGCAGCGACAATCAATCACTATCCCTGAAACTCGGCTGGCCACTTCAGTCAGAGACGTGGAGAACATTCTTGCCCAAGCTACTCTGCCAGTGGTCGTGAAGCCGGTCTCCGGAAGCGGTAGTAGCGGCGTGAGGTTATGCGATAGTGCTGCAGCCGCCACCAAGGCGTTTGAGAGTGCAAAGGACGTATTATTGGATCAAGTGGATCTGCCCAGTCCCGACGTCCTCATCCAGCAATATATACCGGGTAAAGAATACTCTGCTGAGATAATTGCGTACGATGGGGCGCTGCATTGCCTTGGGATTCTTGCCAAGCACAAAGGGCCGGCTCCCTGCTTCGTCGAGGTAGGGCACGACTTCCCGGCCCCGCTACCGGAGCCATCCCTCAAGGAACTGGCTTCTTTCGCTGCGCGAGCGGTGTCGGCTCTGGGCCTGAAGTTCGGACCGGCTCATGTGGAGTTCGTGATAACGGAGTCGGGCCCCGTCATCATCGAGGTCAACCCCAGACTGGCTGGAGGAATGATTCCAGTCATGCTCTCGCACGCCTTGGGCACGTCAATCCTTGACACAGTGATTGGACTTTACGCGGGAAAAGGGTTCACGCCTCCACGCGCGAGCGCAAGGGCGGGAGCCATCCGTTTCCGACTTGCTCACACATCCGGGAAGCTCAAACGCCTGGGCTTTTCTCGAAATCCAGAGCCTGTAGTGCCTGAAGCGGGTCTTCTGAAGTCTGAGGGAGACGAAGTTCAAATAAATGGCGACTTCAGAGACCGAGTGGCTTACGCCGTAGGCGTCGCTGATGATGTCAATGCAGCTGCCGCGGCAGCTGAAGGGATGATCGCCTCCCTTGTGATCGACATCGAGACGGCTGTTGGTGAATCGGACAACAAGCAGCACGGTGGGTCAAGCGATGCCAGGTGGACTCTGCATCCCGAAGCGATGAAGTTGCTCGCTCCGCCTATCGAAATCTCGCGTGACGGTCGCCTTCTGCGGCACCAGGCGACCATAGACGAAGCACATCTAGTGATGCTCGCGGACCAGGGCTTGGTCAGCCAAGCAGCCGCTGCCGATCTCCTCAAGCACATCTTGGACCTGCAGGACGAGGGCTTTCAGTCTTTGGCGGGCCGCGATGCTCCGCGTGGCCTTTATCTGGCCTATGAGGCGGAACTTGCCGCCAGAGCTGGCCCGGACAAGGCCGGCTGGCTGCACCTTGCGAGGTCCCGCAACGACTTGAATGCGACCATTTCTCTCCTGGCTCTTCGGGAAGCTGCGTGTTCCATCTCGCAAGAAATAGGACTTGCACAAGATGCCCTGCTCCAGCGAGCTGAAGAGGCATCGCGACTTGTGGCTCCGCTGTACAGTCAATACCAGATCGCACTCCCTGGGTCGCCGGGACACTACCTGCTTGGCGTCTTCTTCGCCCTGGGGCGCGAGCGCCAGCGCCTCCATCGCCTGCTGGAAGATATCAGAAATTGCCCTATGGGGGCGGGTGCGGGCGGAGGCACCAGTATGCAGATAGACCCCTTGAAAACAGCAAGTCTTCTGGGATTCGAACTGCCGTCCTTCAACTCACTTGATGCGGTCGCGAGCCGCGATCATCACCTGCAAGGGCTTTCAGTTTTCGCTAACGTTTCAATCTTGCTCAGTCGTGTGGCCCAGGACCTGCAGGTTTGGACCACGCGGGAGTTCGCCCTCTTAGACATTCCTCACAACCTTGCGGGCGGCTCTTCCATGCTCCCCCAAAAGAAGAACCCGTTTCTGCTTGAACACGTCAAGGGATCGGCAAGCATCGTGATTGGCGCATATGTTTCTGCGGCAACGGCTACCAGCAAATCGCCTTTCAGCAACTCAATCGAAGCGAGCAACTACGGCTGCTCTCCTTTGGGCCTTGCGGAAGATGCCTTGAAGCGGGCCATAACCCTCACATCGCTCATTGTGCAATTCATGTCTTTCAACGTGAAGCCGATGCGCAAAAATCTGGAAGACGGCTCGTCTATGACGGCCGTCGCCGCCGAACGGATGGCGTTGCGAGGTGTTCCTTTCAGGAAGGCCCACACACTAATTGGTGAGATCGCCAGGCGCCTGTCCCAGGATAACAGCGTCGCGGAGCGCCGAAGCGGTCTGGCCAGCCAGCTCGACGGCGTGTTGCCGGCGAGTCTTGAAGAGTGCAGGGACGCTCTGCGGTTCGGAGGAGGCCCCGCTAAAACATCAACCGACGACCAGGTTTCTGTAGCAAAAAAGCTCTTTCGGGACATGCAGCTCAAATGCGAGGACATACGGGAGCGCTGGGCGCACGCTGAGATGCATCGCAAACAGAAGGTGAAAGAATTCATTGATAAGCACCAAGCCTCCTAAGGAGTGGATACATGGACGACGTCCAATGGTACTGGCGTCCTGCATTGGCAATGGTCATGTCCCGGCGAGTAGTTGCTATGGGGCGAGAAGTGAGGGTGTGGCGTTCTTCGGCTCTGATAGGACCACCATAAGGAGGCCGCATGTCGCAGTCTTTTGACGCGAGCCGGTCCCTTACCGGCCGCCAACAGGATAACATGATCGTCGCGGTCATCGAAATATGGGCGCGCGGCATCGGGACCTATGCCATCCACCCCGCCAGCGTTGCCGGCTCACGTGAGCACCGGCGCCCAAGACCGATCGTCTCGACACCGAGCTTTTGATGCGCGCCTTTCTCGGCTGGCTGCGCGGCAAGAATTGCACTATGGCGATCCCCACGCTCGAAGCGGGGGACGAGCGGCAGCCGGACCGCCAACGACAACCCCTGGTGGGTGAGCCACGCGGCTCGTCAAGGCGATTCTTGCCCATTTCGCCATTCCCAGCTTCCACTTAGGCCTGTGAAACGTAAGCGCTGTTGTGGGACCACCTTTCGGGAGTGGTCGCGATCTGTGAGGTTGCCGATCCTGTATTGGGATCGGAGATCGGCTTGTGTCTGGACTTGACCTTACGCTTGACCCGGAGCGGCAGCCTCGGCGTTTCGAGGTGATCAACGGTGCCGGCGGTCGGCGTCATTGGTCGGTGGATGACAAGGCGCGGATCATCGCGGAGACGCTGGAGCCGAACGCAGTCGTTTCCGAGGTCGCCCGCCGGTATGGCCTCAGGCCGCAGCAGGTCTTCGCCTGGCGCCGCGAAGCGCGCAAACAGGCCGCTTCGGTGCAGCAAAATTCTCCTGCCTTCGTGCCGGCGGTTGTGGCGACGGCGGAGCCTGTAGCCAGCCGTTCACCGAAGCAGCAGAAACGGCAAGCCACTCGAGACGCCGGAGTGATCGAGCTTGAGATCGACGGGGTTGCGATGCGCGTCGGCCGGGGCGCCGATGCCAAGACGGTGGCCGCAGTGGTCCGCGCGCTGAAGGCGACGTCGTGATCGGGCCGACGGGTGCGGTCAAGGTCATGGTGGCGACGAAGGCGGTCGACTTCCGCAAGGGTGCGGAGGGATTGGCTGCGCTGGTGCGAGAGACGATGGGGGCCGATCCGTTCAGCGGGGCCGTCTACGTCTTCCGGGCGAAGCGGACTGACCGGATCAAGCTGATCTTCTGGGACGGCACCGGCGTCTGCCTCTATGCCAAGCGTTTGGAGGATGGGGAGTTCCGCTGGCCGAAAGTGCATGACGGCATGATGCGGCTGACGGCCGCGCAGCTCTCGGCGCTACTCGAAGGTCTCGACTGGCGGCGCGTCCATGAGGCGCGCCGGACCCGCGTTCCAGCCCAGGCCGGCTGACCCGCGACGAAGTGAATCAGTCTGGATTCCGCTGTCGCGGGCTGTCGTCGAATATGGTCTGATCCGGCCATGGCTATGACGGCTGACCAGCTTCCCGACGATCCGGACGCGCTGAAGGCGATGATCCTGGCGCGCGACGTCGAGAACGCCCGGCTGATCCAGATCATCAAGGAATTGCAGCGCCACCGCTTCGGCCGTCGTGCTGAGACGCTGCCCGAAGACCAGCTTCTGCTGGGGCTTGAGGAAGCCGAACAGATCGAGGCGGCCGGTGAGGAAGAGCAGGCACAGACCGCTCTTGGCGAACGTCAGGCGCGTGTCGCAAAGCGCCGAGCGAATCGGGGCGCGCTGCCGGCACACCTTCCTCGCGTGGAGATGGTCGTCGACATCGAGGATCAAGCCTGCCCGTGCTGCCGCAATGGTCTGCATCGCATCGGCGAGGACGTGAGCGAGCGGCTCGACATCGTGCCGGCGCAGCTGCGTGTGATCGTCGTGCGCCGGCCCAAATATGCCTGCCGCACCTGCGAGGACGTGGTGGTTCAGGCTCCGGCACCCGCCCCGCCTGATCGAGGGTGGTCTTCCGACCGAGGCAACGGTCGCCCAGGTCCTGGTCTCCAAATATGCCGATCATCTGCCGCTCTATCGTCAGGCCCAGATCTATGCCCGGCAGGGCATTAATCTCGATCGCTCCACGCTCGCCGACTGGGTCGGCCGTGCCGCCTGGCATCTGCGTCCAGTGCATGCGCGGCTGCTTGGCAATCTGAAGGCGTCGCCGAAGCTCTTTGCTGACGAGACCACCGCGCCGGTGCTAGATCCCAGCCGCGGCAAGACAAAGACCGGGCAGCTCTGGGCCTATGCGCGTGACGATCGGCCATGGCAGGGAGCCGACCCGCCGGGTGTCGCCTATGTCTATGCGCCCGACCGGAAGGCCGAGCGTCCGATCGCTCATCTCGCAGGCTTCACTGGAATCCTGCAGGTCGATGGCTATGGCGGCTATCGTGTGCTGGCCGACAAGAGCGACATCACGCTCGCATTCTGCTGGGCGCACGTTCGCCGACGGTTCTATGAATTGGCCGCCGCTGGCCCCGCGCCGATTGCCAGCGAGGCGCTGAGAAGGATCGTGCAACTCTACAGAATAGAGGACGATATCCGCGGCCGATCGGCCGATGAACGCCGTGCGATGCGTCAGGAAAATAGCCGTGCCATTGTCGCCGATCTCGAACCCTGGCTGCGCGAGAAGCTCGGCCTGATTAGCCAGAAGACAAAGCTCGCCGAGGCGATCCGCTACACGCTCTCGCGCTGGCAAGGCCTCTCGCGCTTCCTTGACGACGGCCGCATCGAGATCGACAGCAACACCGTCGAGCGCTCAATCCGTCCGATCGCGAAGACCGATTCATTATGCACCTCCTTTTCAAATGGCGGAAAACAGCGATTCCTGGTTGTCGTCGTGGATGCGATGCGGAGTATTGCGCGCCAAATCGGCCTTGATCCGTTCGTCTTCGAGGTCGCTGACGCGGATCTGGTAGGGTGCGCCGCGCATGACCTGCTCGGCAGGCAAGAGGCCATCCCTGATGAACCGGCGGATTTTGACGTGCGAGACTCCAAGCCGGGCGGCCGCGTCCGACATGGTGAGCCACTCGCCATTCTTGTCGGAAGAGCGATAGCCGCTGATCTTGTGCACCGTGCGCAGCGATTGGACGCGACGCGCGGTCCAGGTCTTTCCCTGACCGGTCTGCATGCCCATGCGGTTGAGTGTGGCAGCGATTTCGGCATCCGACCATCGGGTTGCCATGGATCGCATGATCGCCAGAGCCTCCTCAGGCGTACGCTGGCCATGCTCTCCGGATTTGGGCTTGCGAACCCGTACCTGCGAGTGCTGGCCTCCGTGCCAGTGGATGGTCAAGATCACGTCGCGCGCATCGTCATCGACATCCGCCACGATGTCCTTGATGAGCGCGCGCAGCAGTTGCTGACGACAGCGCATGTCGACACCCGGCGCGTTCCAAGTGGCCTCGAGATTCTGGGCGAGGCCCGTGAAGTCCGGAACCGCGTCGACAGGCTCCACACGCTGGACTTCGCTCAGCCGGGCCTCGCAGGTCTCCACGCGCCTGAGCGTGGCTTCCCAACTCCTCTCGAGCTGGGCCGCAATAAGCCGGTTCTCCGGGTCGCAAGCGGCATAGCGGCGCTCGGCGAGCGATGCCTCATAGCGCGCCTGCTGCAGGTCCATCTCGATCATCTGCCGCCGCTTGGCTTCGCTCTCCAGCTGCATCCGTTCAGCCTCCAACGCCGCTTCGATCGCCATCGGCGCAACCGCCTCCAGCGCTTCGCGGGTCACCGCCGCGTCGGTGCGAAAGCCGTTGAACGACATGCATCGCGCCTGGGCCATCATGAGGTTGCCGCGCTCGCAGCGATATACCGGATAACCTTGGCCGCGTCCGGCATACATGACAACCAGTCTTCGCCCGCATCGACCACAGGAGATGAGACCGGGGAGCAGTGCGCGACCGCCGCGGCCCGACTTGACGCCGCCGGCTTTGCCATAAGCGTTGGCCGCGAGCAGTTCCTGGTTCCGTTCGTACTCGCTCCATCCGATGTAGCCTTCGTGATGGTCGTTGAGCACCACCGCCCACTCGCTAGCCGGCTTGTAATGGCCATAGCTCTTGCGAACGCGGCCATCGACGATCTCAGTGCGCTTCTCGCTCTTACCATAGACATAGGCGCCGGCGTAGAATGGGTTCTTCAGGATCGAGATCACGTTGCGGTAGCGGATCGGAACCCAGTCGAAGGACACCATCTTCTTGCCGTCGGAGGGTCTGGGGAAATGCACGTCATCGTCGATCATCGAGATCAGGACCTGGCGCGCACTGCCGAGTTCGCGGAAGCGCGCGAATATCAGGCGAATGGTCTCCTGCAGGCGCATGTCGGGATCGAACCCGAGACCGTAATCGCGGTGCCAGACATAGCCGAAAGGCACGGAGATGCGCAGTTCCCCGCGCTGTGCCTTGGCGCGGGCGGCCTCGTACATGCGGGCACGCAGCACGCCGAGCTCGAACTCGCTGATGCTGCCCTTCATACCGAGCAGCAGGCGGTCGTTCGGCAATCCCGGATCGTAGACTCCGTCCAGATCGATCACGCGTGCATCAACTTCGCCGCACAACTCGAGCAGCCGATGCCAGTCCGGCCCGTTGCGCGACAGGCGGGACGCCTCCAGGCAAAGCACGGCGCCCACATGGCCGGTGCACAGATCGTCGACCAGGCGCTCGAAACCGGGACGCTCCACAGCCCCGCTTGCGGTTCGTCCCAGATCCTCGTCGATCACCTCTACTTTGCGGAATCCCCAGCGCCGCGCGACGTCGACAAGCTCATATTGCCGACGTTGGCTCTCAAGGTTGAGCTGGACCTGCGCCTGAGTGGACTGACGCACATAGACGACAGCCTTGCGCTTGAGGACGGCAGTCGGAATCAGATTACCGCTCGTCATCGCAGCTCTCCTCCTCCGTTGCCACGCCGGCGGCGGCCATCAATACGTTGGCGAGCCGGACGATCACTATGGTCCGTTGCGCTGAACTCAGCCCGTTCAGCTTCTGCGAGTCGAGCGGCAAGCTGAGTTGGCGAACGACCACGAGAGATCGTGTCGGTGGTGGCAGGGTTCTCATGTTGCGCCTCCGCGATGGTGAAACCATCCGGACAGCCTCGCCGGAAACGGCGTTCGATCAAGAGCTTGTGAAGCTCAGGCAGCGCGGCAAGCGATACGCGCGGGGAGCCCAGGTCCATCGCCGCGCAAGCCACGGGATCGATCATCCAGGCCGGAGCGGTAATGACATGCCCGGGCGCGACGACGAGATGAATGATCCGGCCGTTGGCGCGCTCTTCGCTGTTCTCGCAGCGAAGCCGATGTCCGAAATACGGGTGCCAACGGTAATGGACCTCGACCTCCTGCCCAACATGGGCAGAATGACCCCGAGATGGCGCTCAACCGCAAGAACGCGCTCTTCGCGGGCTCGGACGGCGGTGCCGAACACTGGGCAGTCATCGCATCGCTCATCGAAACCTGCAAACTAAACGGTGTCGAGCCGCTCGGCTATCTCGCCAACGTCCTCACCAGGATCGTCAACGGCCATCCGAACAGCCAGATCGACGACCTGCTGCCCTGGGCCTACATCCGCGCGCCTGAGCTCAAGGCCGTGGCCTGAGAACAGCGCTTACCCTGAATGCCAGCGGTTCATTGTTTTGGCAGCTTCGCGGGCTTGTAGACAAACTGCACGAGGTGCTGGCCACTGTCGCGGAGAAGGAGCCTGACTACCGTTTGCCGAGCCTTGGGCTCCTCCCGCTCCCAGAGGATTACTATACTCGGAAATGACCCATGGCAGGTCCGATGGACAGCATTGGGCGGGCTGCAAAGGCCAACATGCTGCTCATCGTGGAGTGCGGCCACTGTTACCATTTGGGCGCTTCCGGGCCAACGACGTGGCCAAGGTGGTAGGCTGGAACAAGCCGCTGGAGGCCATCAGGTTCGAGTGCAAACGGTGCAGCCGAAAGGACACCACCGTACGCACCCAGTTCATCGATCAGGACCACCCGCCGAAGGGCTACATATGGGTGCGTCAGAAATTCTGAGCCTTTCTGGGTAGTCAATTCACTACGCTAAAGCTTCTCCTTCCAGGTCCCATGCTCCGTAATTAGAAAGAGCTCTGGTATTACACAATCGACGTCATGACCGACATAGATTAGGAGCTGAGCTCGAAAGACTCCAACAAACGCCGCCAGCGCCGCCTCAAAATTATAGGTGACGACACCAACGACAACGCCAGCCACTGCTGCTCTGATCAAACAGTCAACCAATTGGCGTACCAACAGCTGATCAAATTCGGCCGGATGTGCCAGCGCAACCCACATGGCCTCCTTGCCGTCCCGATAGCAAAGAACGGGAACCGAAATTACAATATGTACACCACATCCTAAGTCAATCGTCACGTTTTTAAGTTTAGTCATGAACTCCGGCCACCACAACACAGTGAGAATTCTCTCCTTTTCGGTCCGGTTTGGTTCGCAGGTCATCCCCTTGGCATCTTCATTCAAAATAGGACCGATGATACTGTCCGGATTGTCCGCGTCGCCCTCGGCATTTCGAGGGTTCGAGCTAACGGGAGGGGGTCCGTCAACGTCCTCAATTTTTGTTAGTTTCAACGAGAAGTGTCCTTGCTCAATGTACCTTTCGAAGTCCCCACCGTTGAATGGGATCATCTCCGCACCCCGCCCACTAAAGAATTTAAACAAAGCGTCGCGTTCTTCATTGTGATTTCTCGCGTTTCCGACCTTCTCGATTACGTATGAGGGCAGAACGGAGAACATATCCGGCGTAATGTCGGGTGGCATCATAGCCGCTGCGTAAACGATGGGATCGCCGTGCTTGGCTTGGTCATAGTCCATAAAAAAACGGGTGATCTTATCTCTCTTCGTTTGATCAACGGTAGCCCCGATAAATAGATTGGAGAGAATCCGCACGAGCACGTTTTGCTCGGTAATGACTAAGACCGAGATGGATTTCAGAAATTTGTTGCGCTCGAATAGGTTGTAATACTCGCGCTGATAGCCGAATGCCTTGATGGGTTTTTTGTCTGTGTCCATTGTTGGCGCACCGAGCTCACGAGTTTGGTCGGGTTTCCCGGGCGGCACCGGCCCCGGAAACGGAGCACTCTTATGCAGCACCCAGTCTCGGATTTCTGGCGTGTCGAGTGATGGAAATGTTTCAAGCTCGATCCACATGGCGGGCCCTTTCGCATTTCTCTGTTACTGTCGTCCTTGATAGCTTCGCGGGCAAGTAACGTCTTAAATCGACGGGAAGCGTAGAGTGAAACGGGATCGATGTCCTACCGCGAGTCTCGAGACGCCTAGCTGCCGCCGAACGGACTACCGCCCACGAGAAGCAGATTAATTTTGGCGGTGCTCGGCCGAAGAATCAGGGCGTTCAACTTTTCTTAGGCCGGGCTGTCTGAGGCGCCTTTGAGTATCCGGTAAATCTGCATTCGCGAGCATTCCATCGCTCGCGCTATGTCGGAAACTGCCATCCCTGCGAGTCTAAGTTCGAATATGCGCTGACGATCAAAATGTGAAACGGGCCGAGAAGCTCATGGACTTCCGCATCGCGGAGGAAACGACGCCGGACAACTCCCGTGCAAAGCTGTACTGGTTGCTTGAGCGACTCGATCTCGTACGTTCGCAGATCCACAGCATTGAGGGCGACCGCCTTCTCGTCGCATCCGGTGGGCGTCCAAGCGCGGGCAACGATCCGATCCTTATGGCGCAGACGTTGGCACTGGGCAGGAAGCTCCTCATAGTCGGCACCACGAGCAAGCTCGGATTCGCTTGCGCGGGCTCTAGTACTACTGTGTCATAGTTATGGCAGCATGGAGATCGTGGCAGCCGCCGCGCCAAGGCGTGGGCGAGTCTAATCCGGATGTGGCGATGGAATTGCTGACGTGGCGTTCGGGACGGAGCGGCGGCGCCGCGGGGTCGATAATCTTCGGATAGCGCAGGTGCCTTGAGGAGCGGCGCCAAGCGTGGGGCTGAGGGGGGAATCAGCCTCCGTTCGGAGACCAGGAATCCGTAGCGGCGATGGAGAACGTGGCGTGGTGATGGAAGCCGCCAACCTCGGCCCTCATAATGGCCAAGGCCGATCTCCTGCTTGAGCTCCTGATAATCCCGTTCGATCCGCCATCTCAGCTTGCCCTGGTAGACGAGGTCGGCGAGCTCGGTATCTTTCGGCAAGGTCGAGAGCCAGTACTTGGTCGGCTCGATCTCGCCCTGCGGCCACTCGATCAGGAACCATTCCTCAGGTCGTGGTGCGGAGCGCCAGTAATCGCGGTGGGCCGGCCGGACGCGGACGGCGACAAAGCGCGAGGCGAGCGGCGCCTTGGAGCCCTCGCACCAGGCGTCCTCGGGCAGCGCTTGCGCCAGGTCCTTGGCCGAAACCGGCGCGTGTCCGGGTTGACGCCGGACGGGCGAGGTCGGACGGCCGCGGCGTCTGCTTGAAGGTGACATCGCGGCGGAGTTCCTGTCGGCGGTGCTGGCGCAACCCAAGGTGAAGAAGCTTCTGTCTACGGATCACTTCTCGGTCAACGGCACGCTGATTGAAGCGTGGGCGTCGATGAAGAGCCTCAAGCCGAAGAGCCTGTCGGACGACGACCCGGGAAACGGCTCGGCGAGCCGCCGGCAGAGGGCGGCGGGCCGCAACGCGGAAGCGGATTTCCACGGCCATAAGCGGTCGAACGATACGCATGCCTCGACCACCGACCCCGAAGCCAGGCTCTATCGCAAGGGCAAAAGGCAAGGAGGCCAAGCTGTGCTTCATGGGACATGGGCTGATAGAGAACCGCCACGGCCTGCTGCTCGAAGCCTGCCTGACGGATTCTTCAAGAAGCCGATGTGACGTTCGGCAACATGGAAACCAACATCTTCGATATTCGGTCGGTCAAAGGAAGTCCGCAGGCCGAGTACGGTGGTGCGTATTGCATCAGTGTCCCGGAGTTGGGGCCTGATTTAAAAGCAATGGCTTCAATATGATTAGTCGCGCGAACAACCATACCCTCGACTGGGGCCTTCAAGTATGCGCGAGAGACCCGGGCGCTGATGAGAACGGGATCATCCATGCAGGTGCGGGCGAGAATCTCGCCCAAGCCGGCGCCGCTCGCTTCTTGGACTGGTCGTGGCCGCCCGGCATTGGTGTCATTTGCTACATCGTTCAGCCCCATGGGTCGCGCGTGCGATCCTGCTGGCGAGGCGCCAGGCAGACCAGGACTCAATGCTCTTCGTTTGGACAAAAGCATCGTGGTCCCGCCGGAGAAGCTGGCAAGCCTGAGGCAGGTCCGTGCAGCGTTGCCAAATTACAATCCCGCCGCACAGGATCCAAGCTGCGTATTCCGACGAAGCCGGCCATCGATTCCGATTTGAAGAGCTCGATCACTTGAAAAGGTTTGCCAACCGGGGCGTGCGCATCTCGCTGCCGTATCGCAAGCTTTAGGCATTCTGGCGAGGCTAAAGAAGCTCTCGCAGCCATTTGGCACGCAAACCGCCATCGAGAACGGTGTTGGAGTGATCCGGCTGCGGCCGAGCTCGCCGCAATGACGGGGCATGATGATGCCTCGTTCGGCCGTGAAACTATCCGCAAGTCACCTGATTGAGGCGGAGGACGGCTTTGGAATCGCAAGATTTGCGGTGTCACAGATATCGAAATGGCCGTCGAAGTCGACTCAAGAAAGATTAGCATAAATTAACTAACGAATCGCAAAAATGACACCTTTATGTAAAACTGTAGCAACTACACTTAACCGAAAATAATTTCTGCTTTGGGTTGGTCTGCTAGATTATGGCAGAGCTTGACGAGCCGGTTCGAAAGGGGCAGCGCGCAGAGCCGCAGGCCTTACTGCCAGCAGCTTTGTGCACCATTGATGACTTCCGGCGCAAATGGCTGCGGAGCAGAGACTATGGAACGGGTGCCGACGACCGCGGTCTCTCAACTTCGAGGGCCGGCAACCAAAGTGTCTAACCAATTCTCGTTGGTACCGTCGATGCATTTTTCGAACGCGGCGAGGGAAGAAGCGTTTGCGGTCGAGTTCGGCCGATTTCTTGATCAGACGGACGGCGTTGCTCAATCCAAGCAGTTATTCTCCCTGTTATCTGCGTTTGCCCTGAACTTTGACTGCCCGTGGATTGCCTATGGTTCTCCCGAGGGAAGGCTTTTGAAGCCGATCCGACCCGATCCGGAGGTCATGCTGAACTATCCTGATGAATGGCAGAAGCGCTATTTCGAAATGGGTTATGACAGGATAGACCCCATCATCAAGGCGAGTCGAACGCGGGCAGGCGCCTTTCGATGGAGCGAGGTGCACAATGACGCAAGCACGACTGAGGACGAACGGCGCGTTTTCGACGAGGCTGCGACGTTCGGCTTAAGGTCAGGCATTAGCGTTCCATTGCGCGGCCCCGATGGCAGCTTTGCGATCATGAGCTTTGCTCGACCTTGGGACCGCGAATTCCCAAATAGAACAATCACCTATTTGCAACTTGCCGCGTTTCATTTCCATCTTAGGGCCATGACGTTCACGAACTCGACTGGTGTCGACCAGGCACCTTACCTTTCTGTAAGAGAAAAAGAGTGTATTCTATGGACAGCGAGAGGGAAATCCTCGTGGGAAATAGGAGTTATTCTTGGAATATCCGCAAACACTGTCAATTTCCACATAAAAAAAGTAAAGCAAAAAATGGATACTCCCAGCAGAACGGCTGCGGCAATAAAAGCAGCAAACTTGCGCATTATAGAATTGTAGGAAAGTCTCCGGCAACGCAAGCCGGCACTGCCCGCCGGTCGCTCGGCTGTGCCGCTAATTAATGAGGAAGTGACACGCCTTGGAATACACTTGCGCCAGAAATGACATCGAGCACCGCACAATCGAGGCCAGGCACCCATGACCAACGAGTCTGCCGTGAACAATGGATCGGGCTTCGATCTCCTTCGGCCCAGTTTGGAAGGGCAGCGAAGAGAAGGCATAAATGGGCTTCAGCCACCTGAGGACGAAGGAGAAGTTGTAGCCGGCAGCGGCCAGGATGGCGTTGACAACGGCGTCGCCCTGCTTGCCGACGAGGTCGTTGCGGCCCGATCCGGTGCTCGGCCTTGATATGGCCGATCACGGGCTCGATCGCGGAGCGGCGGCGCATGTGGCGCTTCATGGCTGGGGTGACGCGGCGTTTCTGGCCGCTGATGAAGACCCAGAACTTGTGGCTCTCCGGTGCGTTGTGGCCGCAATAGCCGGCGTCGCCAGGACGCAGCTGATCTCTTCCATGTCGGGGATGAAGCTTGCGAGCGAGTGGCCGTCATAGGATTGCCGGGCAGCGCTTTTGCATGCAGGGCGAAATGGCCGCCCTTCGAGCGCTTCAGCGTGGTGACGACCGACACCTTCACCCCGAACTCGTACGGGCGCATTGCCCCTTGCCTTGCCGATGCATTCCACCTCGTGCGCGTGCAGGCTGCAGATCTCGCAGCTGCGCTGACGCTGCTCGAGAACGGTGGCGGCCTGGCAGAGCGGCCATTTGAAGAGCGCGTCCAAGAAAGTGTGTGTGAGAATCGCGCCAGTCCCGCGATCAGCCGCGTCGGCGGCCGACCGCATGCCTGTCCGTCCGAATAGACGCGCCGAGACGGCCAGTCGATCGCCTGCGCCAGGCCGCACCAGCCCGTGATTCATGTTGATGATCTGTCGAGCCTAGAGCAGAAGAGGTCCTGCTCTTTAGTGTCGCGTGGCCTGGACACTCGCCGTCCCTTTGAATCGCCGCCGCCGCACCGAGTGAATCACGCTCCGAGCACAAGGCAATCGCAAAACCGAATAGCAGGAAAACAGCGCCCCAAACGCGCAAATCCTGCAATCCAAAGCCGCTTTAGGATGCCAGCTCAATGCGTTGCGGATAGTTCACCGCCGACTAACGACCGGGTCGAGAGAACAATCGGACCATCAAGGACGCCATCGTCAAGCGCTTGTATTGCGGCAGCCATAATCAACTTCGGCAGCACCTCGCCGAGGCCTGCGCTGCACAGCCAGACCGCTTCAGGTTAAAATCCCCTCAAGCAAATCTCGGGATTAAACACCTAGATGCACAGCCGCCAGGCGAAACAATCCGAAGCTGCGCGTGCAATAGGCAGTCAGAAAACTCGGGTTTCAGCGCAACTCACCGAAAGCTACACTTTGATCCGTGGCTCGAACTTAACACGATCAAGGGTAATCATGCTTTTAAATTTTCGCACGTTCGGATTTGTATAGAGCTTTGTCTTGACGAAGACATCAAAGGCCTCGACGTCCTCAACCGCCACGATCAGGACGAAATCGGCGTCGCCCGTAACCATGTAGCATTGGGTTACTTCCTTGGCCGCGCGCATCGCGCGTTTGAAATCATCCACGAGGTCAAGACGCTCACGGTCTAGCTCTACCGTGAGCACAACGGTGAGTGATTTGCCGAGAGCCTTCGGATCCACCAACGAGATGTCCGCAACGATCACTCCTTCCGCACGCAACTTGTTCACTCGACGCATGCATGAGGCGGCTGAGGAACCGACAAGTTCCGCGAGCTCGGCAAAGGAGAGCCGGTTGTCCGTTTGTAGTGCCGTAAGGATCCTTCGATCTAGGTCGTCCACCGAGCGATGCCAGCTATGCCTAATTTTATGTGATTTTAACAATCGCATAACTTTGCGCAACATTTGTTGCAATTCACGCCGCCCATTGAAACAAAGGGGGCTCTCCTGGCCCGGCAGATGATCAAAATGCGTCTGCTTCCGATCGGCCCAGGTTGCGCCTCTCTCTTTACCAAATCTGGAGCGCGATTATCAGCTACAAGACAGCGAGGTTGACGACAACACGGCCGTGCTGCTGGCCTACCCAAATCGCGGTGCCTCCTGCCGTTGCGAAAAGGCTACCTCAGGCAAATTGATTATCTATCTGCGAGAAGGACGAGTTAGAGCAACCGTAGATTTCGCCGAGGATCCAGCGTCGGCTCGGCCGGCAAGCCGCGGTCGGC
Source organism: Mesorhizobium sp. M1307 (assembly GCF_040318155.1). Lineage (NCBI taxonomy): Bacteria > Pseudomonadati > Pseudomonadota > Alphaproteobacteria > Hyphomicrobiales > Phyllobacteriaceae > Mesorhizobium > Mesorhizobium sp. M1307. The sequence goes on from NZ_JAMYLR010000027.1 coordinate 18,531, forward strand.
TTCTTGGCCCCGTAACAAGTAGCGTTCGCACGCTCGTATCGGACGAATGCGGAGTTGAAGGTCGGTGGGGGAAGCTCTCCTGACGGACCACGCGCCTCCGAGCGCTCTCCATTTGATGGATATCGACCGCGTTTTCGCCGACTTGGACAATATCAAGCCGCATATCCACAAGTGGTTGGGGACCCGGATCTGAGGTCCAGCAGATGTGCACGATAAGGTGGCCAATCTCATGAATTGCTACCATGGCCGGCCGACTTTTTTGATCGACCAAGCTGCATCGGACCAGTCAAAGCTGACCTCGGAAAGCTGGTTGGGTACCGTCGCCTTAACTTGACACGTGCCGCGCTGCTCTTCGCTGATCGCATTTCACGCGGTCTCTGGCATGACTGTCGCGCGCCACATTTGGACGGCTGCGCTGCGAAGGTCACGATTCTGAGCAGCGGTCACGTTGTTCCCTGGACACTTGAACAGATTGGTCGGGCTGTGGATGGAGACGAAACGCTGACGTTGTCGGCCGACTTGAAACACTTTGCCAAGACAATGGGGCTACGTCGCAGCCGGCACAGTCGAATTTCTGATAGATGCCGACATACGGCAGGTTCACCTCCCTCGCGGTCAACTGCGGCATCCAGGTCGAGCACACAGTGACCGACCAAGTCACCGGCATCGATATCGCGAAGGCGCAGATCTAGAAGGGGCAGTGAGCGGGGCGCCGGAGTGCAGCGTGCCGACCCAGGCGGACATCACGGCCGAACGGCCATGCCTGCGATGCCGTACCACGACGGAAAACCCTGAACAGGATTTCATCCCTGATTATGGGTGAATTGGCGTCGGGGTCTTCACCACGAACGTGCCAGGTTCATCATGTGGTCGGTCATCGGTGGTCATGCCGAATGGGTTGGTGTCAGCAATCCGACCTTACCGAGGAACATCGATGACCACCGCTACGCCGCCTCGCTCGCTTCAGCGCTGCTGAGGGCCGCGCTCGCGAGCGGCTTCGCTACCGTCGAGGCGCTCTCGCATTCCGGGCGGCAGTTCCCCAAGCTGACCATATCGATGAATCGGTCAGCGGCGCAGCGCAGGAAGGAGAACTTCCATGACGAAGTATGCCGCCCTGGATGTCTCAATAGTACAGACCGCCACGCCGCGCCTGAGACTAAGGCATCGTCGAGGCGATGATGGAGGCCCACCGTTCCATCATCGAGCGCATCAACTCGACGCGCAGGTTCGCGCTGCCGCGAAGCGGAATGCCAAGGCCCGCCTATTCATGAGGGCGCCTGGCGTCAGCACCACGATCGCGCTTTCGGTCGCCTCGACCTACGACGATGCTTCCCGCTTTCGCCGATCCTTCAGCACCGGCGCCTATCTCGGCCTCACGCCCAGATGCTACGAATCCGGCGTGGTCAGTCGAAACGGCCGCATCTCGAAGCGAGGCGACAAGCTCACGCGAACCCATTCTTTGAAGCCGCCAACGTGATCCTGACGCAGCAGATTGACTTCTCTTCCCAGAAGGCCTGGGGCCTGTGGATTAAGAGAGTGCCGGGCGCAAGAAGGTGAGGTAGCGGTGGCGCGCAAGGTCGCCGTCATACTCCACGCCATGTTAAGACGAATGAGCCATTCCGGCACGCCGGTGCCGCCGCCTGAAAGGAGCTTCAGATTCCCTAACCGAGTTCTATTCCCGAGATGCGTCCCTGCCGGGACGCTGCACGCTGAGTTTGCTCTCAGGCGTGCGCATGGAACCGCGAATACCACTTCGCCCCACCCGCTCCAACGCAAACATGCGGCGATCCTTGCGATCGACCACGGAGAGAACCCTGAACCCGCAGGCGCTGCGTCGACAGAAAGAAAGGGCCACTTACAGAGGCGATTAGAACTTCATGGGAAACGACCACAAAGGGAACGTCTTGGCGAGCTCAGGCGCGAAAATTTAGTCGATAGCTATCGGTAGTAGAATCCCGCTTCGCCCAACGTTCATCACAGGATCGAGGCTTGCACGCGACTGAAAACCTGCTAGGCGGCCACCGAATACATAACAGTCAACTCCATATGCCATTTTCTTGATTGACCGGCTTGGCGGGTGCAGAGCCGTAATCTCTCCGGGTCTGACGTACTCTTGAACGACGTATGGGTTGCGGGCGGCCCGGTCAATGTTTTCCTCCCAGACTACTGAGGAGGTGAGACGCCCAACCAAGACATGCTCGCCACGCGTCGCGTTAGAGGGCTTCAGAACAAGATTGGCCTTGTTCTCCCGGATGTAGCCGATTAGCTCGATCCGACGCCGTTCGGGGTCAGTTGTTACTCCAGCTTTAACAAAACGGGTCCATGGAACGTGGCGTGCAATGAACTCGATCTGCTCGGCGTCGAAGTTCGAGCTGAATCGATCATCGCTGAGTACAGCAAGGATCGCCTTGTCAGATAATACCCACTGGGAGATCCACGGGTTTATCGAAACCACCTCTTCAGCCGCGCAGGCTTCTAAGTAGTCGCTAGATTCTTTAGCGTCAATGAGGTCCCTGGGGTCGAGTTTATTGTAAACAAGCTCGATGAGTTCGCCGTCAGGCCCGACTAGTCCGCGAGGCGTGCGCTTCATCGCGCTAACATCTAGCAACGTTGCTTTGACGCCTGCGTCACTTAGACCGTTCACGATCCAATCTACTTCATTTGTATAGCGTCCGCGAAAGTTGACTACGGCTGCAGTTTTCAGTTCGCTGCCGGCCGCAGCGTAATAGGCAGACACCAGCTCCCGGACGAAGCAGTTCGGATCTTTGGCGAAAGGCTGCTTGCTCACGTCTAGTGAAAGGCCATGTGTCAATGGGTTGGGTATGCGGCTCCAGATTTTTGCGGCGAGGCCGTTCTGAATAACGCCGCCAGGCGCTTCGGTATTCGTTTCAATTATCTTATAATAGCCATCGCTACCGAAAAGGCCATCCAGCCGGCATATTCTTACAATGGGCCGATGTTTCGGGAGAGAAGTGATCCGATGCCGCAAATGTTTATAGGCTGGAAATAGGTCTTGTACGTCCTCATTGCAGCAATACAGTTCAGCGGCGACATCAAGGAGCTTGACTACGGCCTCAGCGGTAGCGCCGAGGTGGTTTGCCAGACCGCAGTCTATCGCAAGGGGCCGGAGACATACGGGATACGCCCGCCCCTCAAAGTGCATGCCTCCCTCTGTAATCGCGCTGGACAGTTCGTCTTGAGCCTCCCAGATCGAGGCTGAATCGCAAGTTGCGAGCTCGCAAAGTCGGCGCTCGATTCGTGCATCCGCCTCGCTGATTGCTGGCACTGTCGCGATTGTCATGGGCAGCTCCTGTCTAGTGGCCTTGTGGTATTGGAGTTTGCGCGACCGGATGAATTCTTGGGCAGCGCGAATTTAGCATCCGATCAGCCAGTCAGCAGGCCGCCGGAGCGCGGGAAATCTCATCCTCGTTTGGCATCGCGTGGCCGGACCGTTTTGTGCTCGGTTGGTCGCTGACAGGACTTGAAAGATAGTGTGTTAAGGTTTTTCAGGAACTGCCAAATGTGGTGGCTTGACGCTGCCCGCGATACCGCGGCTTCGGAACTGTTCCTCGGTTCATCTCTGCAGAGACTGAAGGTGACCTGCTGCTGAATTTATCCTGCGGTGATTGAGCCTCGGCCGTTTGGACCGCTCCCCAATCCACTCTCGGCAGGCGCTAGAGTTTTCTGGCCTGATCAGCAAGAGGGGCTGGCGTTGTCTGCCGATGTCATGAGCACTGCCGGGACCTTGTTCCCGATCGCGCCGTGTGGCCGTTGTTCATCATAGTCTCGAGACAGTCTGCCGTGAACAATAGAGGGATCAGGCTTCGATCTCCATCGGCCGAGTGTGGAGGGCGGCGAAGAGAGGGCACAAAAGAGCCTTCAGCCACCTGAGGACGAGGGAGAAGTTGTGGCCGGCGGCGGCCAGGATGGTGTTGACGGAGTCGCCCTACTTGCCGGCGAGCTAGTTGCGGCCCATCCGGTGCTCGGCCTTGATGTGGCCGATCGCGGAGCGGCGGCGCATCTGGCGCTCATGGCTGGGGTGCGCCAGATGCACCAGTTCGTGCTTCACGTTGATGATCTGATCGAGCCTGGAGCGGAAAGATCCTGCTCTCCCGTCTCGCGCTTCTCGCGTGGCCTGGACACTCGCCATTCCCTCAGTTCGCCGCGGTCGAACCGAGTGAACCACGCTCCTCCAACGCAAGTTCGAGCCGCCGGTGACGGTGGACGCTGGGGCGCGCTGCGTTGAAGTCAGCATTCCGGCCCGCCTTTTGAAACCACCGTTGCGCGTCCAGCATCAGATTGAGCTTTTTCCCCTAAGCAACTGTGCGACGTAGAGGGCGCAGTCTATCCTGCGTGAGGACGGTGTGATTTGCCCGATATTCGACGCAGGAAAAGTAACCGCCCGGTGTAAGGAAAAGAATGGTGACCACGATGGTACAGATCTTACCTGTTCTTCCAACTGTCGATGAGCATTACTGTGACCAACGGCGCTACCCGGACGGGATCGCTTTTGTGGATGGGCAATACCTGCCGATGTCGGAGGCCAAAATCTCCGTGTTGGATTGGGGCTTCCTGCACTCCGATGCCACTTACGACACGGTGCACGTCTGGAATGGCAGGTTCTTCCGGCTGGATTTGCATCTTGACCGTTTCTTTGGGGGCGTGGAACGGCTGCGAATGGAGCTGCCCTATGATCGGGAGAAAATAGAGTCGATCCTGAGGAATTGCGTTGCTTTGTCGGGGCACAGATCGGCTTACGTGGAGATGATCTGCACGCGCGGTACATCGCCGACGTTCAGTCGCGATCCCCGCCAGGCGGAGAACCGCTTCATCGCGTTTGCTGTGCCGTTTGGGTCGGTTGCCAATAAGGAGCAACTCGAAAGAGGCTTGCACGTCGCGATCAGCGAAACGGTCCGCATTCCACCGAAATCGGTCGACCCGGCGATCAAGAATTACCATTGGCTCGATCTAGTGAAGGGTCTTTTCGATGCCTACGACAGGGGGGCGGAGACGGCGCTGATCTTAGATACAAACGGGCACATTGCGGAGGGGCCTGGCTTCAATGTGTTCCTTGTAAAGGAGGGGTCCCTGAGGACACCCGCTTTTGGGGTGTTGCCTGGCATCACGCGCCGGACTGTGTTCGATCTTTGCGCCGAGATCGGGCTCTCGGCCACCGCTGCTGATATTTGTCGTCCTGACATCAAAGGGGCTGACGAGGTGTTCATCACCTCGACTGCCGGCGGCATTATGCCCGTGACGCGTATCGACGACGCAGCGATCGCTAATGGGCACGTGGGACCCGTTACCCATCGGCTCATGTATCTCTACTGGCAAAAGCACGATGATCCGAAATGGTCGACCCCTGTCGTCTACCCGTGATGAGAAGCGGGCCATGCGACGGCTACTTGAGGAGCAACTCCGTGACGATCTCGATGAGCTGTCGTCACGCAAACTCGCGAAATTCGAGCAGGCGCGCTTCGTCGGGGCGCCGCCCTGGATTTGGATGATTGCTCGATGCGCACCGACGTCTCCTGCTGGTGGGAGACCGCAATCGGAAGGCGAGCGCGATCCGCGATGCTGCGGCAATTTTCTGCGCCGCCGAGCTCGGGTCACCCTCCGTGAACGTGCACCTCAACGAGGGGACCGACCCGTCGACCTTCCGCGAACTGGTGATGCCGGTTTGCTGGGCGTCACAAACCCTGTGGAATATGTCGGGCTCGCAGCTGCTTCGCTACCCTATGCGTCGTTGCGCGCGGGTTGAGCGAATTGACTGCGGTTACCATGGACGTACTCTTGCCATTCCTGCGGAGTTGCCGATGAACAACGATTTCATTGCCTATTTGTCTGCGGAATTGGCAGGGTTGAAGTCTGCGGGGCTCTACAAATCTGAGCGCGTCATCACCTCAACGCAGTCGTCCAAGATCGAGCTTGCGGGTGGCAGCAGGGTCCTGAATTTCTGTGCCAACAACTATCTCGGCCTCGCCGACAATGAAGATCTGAGGGACGCGGCTAAGACTGCGCTCGACCGCTATGGATACGGCATGGCGTCGGTCCGCTTCATCTGCGGGACGCAGGAAGTGCACAAGCGACTCGAGGCGCGCATCTCCTCATTCCTGAAGGTGGAAGATGCGATCCTCTATTCATCTTGTTTCGACGCCAATGCCGGTCTATTTGAGACGTTGCTCGGCGAGGAAGACGCCATCATTTCCGACGCGCTGAACCACGCCTCGATTATCGATGGCGTACGGCTTTCAAAGGCCAGGCGCTTCCGCTACGCCAACAATGACATGGGAGCGCTGGAAGAAGAGTTGAAGAGGGCTGAGCGCAGCCGCTTCAAACTGATCGCGACCGATGGTGTGTTTTCCATGGACGGCATCATCGCCAATCTTCGCGGCGTTTGCGGTCTGGCCGAGAAATACGGTGCGATGGTCATGGTCGACGACAGCCACGCGGTCGGCTTCGTCGGCAGGCATGGGCGCGGCACGGCGGAGCATTGCGGCGTCGAGGGTAGGGTGGACATCATCACCGGCACGCTCGGCAAGGCGCTCGGCGGCGCCTCGGGCGGCTACACGGCAGGCAGGCGCGAGGTCATCGACTGGCTTCGCCAGCGCTCGCGGCCGTATCTCTTCTCCAATACGCTGATGCCCGCAATCACAGGGGCGTCGCTGAAGGTGTTCGATCTGATCGAAAAAGGCGATGCGCTGCGCCAAAAGCTCTATGCCAATGCCGACCGCTTCCGCTCCAAGATGTCCGAGGCGGGCTTCACGCTGGCTGGCGCAGACCATCCGTTAATTCCTTTGATATTGGGCGAGGCGAGCCTCGCCCAGCAGATGGCCGAGAAGATGCTCCAGCGCGGCATTTATGTGATCGGATTCTCCTTCCCCGTGGTCCCGAAGCATCAGGCGCGTATCCGCACGCAGATGTCTGCCTCACATTCGAGTGCGGATATTGACCGTACCGTCGAGGCCTTCACGGAGGTAGGCAGGGAATTGGGAGTCATCCGATGTCCGACATGACGGAATGCCATCGTCGATGTTCGCGAGGAAGTCATGATAGTCATTGGCGTCTAGGATAGGTACGCAGTCTTTTCGCGGCCCAATTCCGACATCGCCACTTTCGACAAGTTCAGGGCGGTCTGGGAGAGCTGGGTGGCCGATGCTGGACAGTCGATCAGGATCTGTGTTGAGCTGCGCTTGGCCGCCCCGGCTATTCGGGACGGCATACCTCCGAGAGGCCGTCCAAAGGAAAACAGCACTAGCCTATAACTTAAACTTAATCAGGACGAACTACAGGACGGTGGTGCAGCAGATGCCAAAGATCAACGCCGGGCGCTTGCTCTCGGAGCTCAGACGTTTCGCGCAATTCGGCGCGTACCGGACGGGTGTCCATCGCCCGACCTATTCGAAAGAGGACATGGACAGCCGCCGCTGGCTTGCGCAGCAATACGAAATCGTGGGGCTTCAGGCGCATATCGACGGGGTGGGCAATGTGTTCGGCACCCCTCACTCGGCACGGCGATCCCTGTTAATCGGGTCGCACGCAGAGTCCGAGAACCATGCCGGATGGCTCGACGGGGCGCTTGGCGTAATGTACGGCCTCGAGATTGCCCGGACCTTCGCGGAAACGCCGGACTGCGCTGGCCTTCCCATCGCCCCAGTCGCTTGGGCGGACGAAGAAGGCCATTATATATCGTTACTTGGCAGTCGTTCATTCATCGGTGACATCGGCGAGGCGCAGATCGACCGCGCTCTGAATGTCCATCACGGGTTGCCGCTCAGGGACGCGCTCTGTACGGCCGGCCTGGCCGGCGTTCCCCGTTCTCTGGTGGAACCGGAACGCTACGTCGGTTATCTAGAAGCACACATAGAACAGGGCGACGCGCTGGAAGCCTCGGGCAAGCGGATCGGTGTTGTTACGAGCATCGTTGGGATTTGGCAGTACTCAATCGCCTTTCAGGGCATCCAGAATCACGCCGGTACGACGCGCATGGCTATCCGAAAGGATGCCGGTATCGCTGCAGCTACGCTGGCCATGGCCATTGCCGAGCGCTTTCCTGAAGTGGCCGGGCCGTGTTCCGTCTGGACCACAGGCCGCATTAGCCTGGAGCCGGGCGCTCCCAGCATAATTCCGGGCAAGGCAGAGATGCTTTTCCAGTTCCGAGATTCAGAGATGCAGGTGCTTGAGCGTCTCGACGCGGTATTAAGGGAAGTGGTCAAAGAGACCGCGACCAGAACCGGCTGCCGCGCCGAGATCGTGCGGACCGAGGCCGGTAAACCATGGTATATGGATGCGACCTTCCAGGGAGCGATAGAGAGTGCGGCCGAGCGCCATACAACCGCCTATATGAGAATGCCAAGCGGTGCCAGTCACGACGCGCAGGTCGTGGCCCGTAAACTGAGAGCCGCTATGCTTTTCGTGCCAAGCATCGGGGGTATCAGCCATCATTGGACCGAAAACACAGACGATGCCGACCTGGTGCTCGGCTGTCAGGTGCTGGCTGATGCCGCCGAGACGATCCTGCGTGGCGAAAGCAGGTAGCGGTTGGAATCCGAACAGGGTCATGGGGGTGGTCGATTCTATCGATTCCTAGAAGCGCCGCATGGCCACGCTTCCTGCCGAGCAATACCCATTCGGGGTCCCGCGGCCCGATGTACGAGGGTCTTCGAGGTGCCGAAATCGCCGCCGAGCATGTCCCGCACCCAACTTATACTGAACCGGCCGGGGATCGTTGAGTCCCAGTTGCTCGCGGATGCCGGCGATCATCTCCGCCGTGGCCGACTTGCCGGCGATCATGGTCGTCGGGTCGTCGGGCGCCAGCATGAGAAGCAGGAAGACGAAGATCCCGACCATCGCAATGACGGCGATCGTCGAAACGAATCTGCGCAGGATATAGGCGGCTTTTGGCGACCTCAGCCGCGAAAATTAGTCGATAGCGATCGCTAGTAGAATCCCGCTTCGCCCAACGTTCATCACAGGATCGAGGCTTGCGCGCGACTGAAAACCTGCTAGCCACCGAATACGTAACAGTCAATTCCATAAGCCATTTTCTTGATCGACCGGCTTGGCAGGTGCAGAGCCGTAACCTCTCCGGGCCTGACGTACTCTTGAACGACGTATGGGTTGCGGGCGGCCCGCTCAAGGCGCTCTTCCCACACCTCTGAGGATGTGAGGGGCCCAACCAAGACATGCTCGCCACGCGTCGCGTTAGAGGGCTTCAGAACAAGATTGGCCTTGTTCTTCCGGATGTAGCCGATGAGCTCGATCCGACGCCGTTCGGGATCAGTTGTTACTCCTGCTCTAACAAGACGGGTCCACGGAACGTGGCGTGCAATAAGCTCGATCTGCTCGGCGTTGAAGTTCGAGCTGAATCGATCGTCGCTGAGTACCGCAAGGATCGCCTTGTCAGATAATATCCACTGTGAAATCCACGGGTTTATCGAAACCACCTCTTGAGCTGCACAGGCGTCTAAGTAGTCGCCAGATTCGTTAGCATCAATGATATCCCTTGGGTCGAGTTTATTGTAAACAAGTTCGATGAGGTCGCCATCCGGACCGACTAGTCCACGAGGTGTTCGCTTCATCGCGCTGGCATCAAGCAACTCCGCTTTGACGCCTGCGTCTCTTAGACCGTTCACAATCCAATCTACTTCGTTTGTATAACGACCGCGAAAGTTGACAACGGCGGCAGTTCTGCGTTCGCTGCCAGTCACAGCGTAGTAGGTAGACACCAGCTCCCCGACAAAGCAGTTCGGATCCTTCGCAAAAGGCTGCTTGCTCACGTCAAGTGACAGGCCATGTGTCAATGGGTTGGGTATACGGGTCCAGATTTTTGCGGCGAGGCCGTTCTGAATAACGCCGCCAGGTGCTTCGGCATTCGTTTCAATTATCTTATAATAGCCATCGCTGCCGAAAAGGCCCTCCAGTCTGCAAATTCTTACAACCGGCCAATGTTTTGGTAGATTAGTGATCCAATGCCGCAAATTTTTATAGGCTGGAAATTGGTCCTGTACGTCTTCATTGCAGCAATACATTTCAGCGGCGACATCAAGGAGCTTAATCACAGCCTCAGCGGCAGCGCTGAGGTGATTTGCCAGACCGCAGTCTATCGCAAGGGGCCGGAGACATACGGGATACGCCCGTCCCTCAAAGTGCATGCCCGCCTCTGCAACCGCGCTGGACAGTGCGTCTTGAGCCTCCCAGATCGAGGCTGAATCGCAAGTTGCGAGCTCCCAAAGTCGGCGTTCAATTCGTGCATCCGCCTCGCCGATTGCAGGCAGGGTCGCAATTGTCATGGCAGTTCCTATCTAATTGCGTTAAAGTGTTGGCGTTAACGCAACCCGACGGATTCTTAGGCGTAGCGCGGCCGCCGGAGCGCGGAAATCTCCTCCTCGTTTAGCCTCGCGCCACCGGGCCATTTTGTGCCCGGTTGGTCGCTGACAGGACTTGAAAGATAGTGTGTTGACGTTTTTCCAGGAACTGCCAAGTCTGGTGGCTTGACGCTCCCGACAGCGGTTCGGCTACTGTTCGGTGGTTCATCTCTGCGGAGACTGAAGGTGACTTGCCACTGAACTTTCATCCTGCGGCAGAGCCTCGGCCGTTTGGATCGCTCCTCAATGCACCCTTCGGCAGGCGATCGAGAGGGCGGCGCTGGCGTGACGGGCATCCAGACAGATCGACAAGCCGCGGGTGACCAACTCGTTCCACAGCCACACGGCCAGCGGACCGGTTTCCATCCCGATCCTTGCAACCTTTCCCGCCTTCCCGGCCAGCCAGTCTGCGATCGCGTCTGGATCGGTAGGAACCTTCCCCCTCCGGGATCTTCTTCCGGTTCTCGTCGACCACGCAGATGGCCGTCTGTTCCATCGAGACATCCAGGGCGGAATACTTCGTCACGACAGTTCTCCTTCCTCGTGCTGCGGCGCTGACTGACTCATCGACATGGTCAGGTTGGGGAACTGTACGCTGAGTAGATGCTATGGGGCGAGCGGCGAGGGTGTGGCATCCCTTCGCTGTTTCAACCACCATCAGAAGGAGGCGTCCCATGTCACAATCTTTTGACGCGAGCCGGTCCCTTACCGCTCTTGAACAGGATAACACGATCATCGCCGTCATCGAAATGAGCAAGACGAAGTGGCTCGTCGCCGCGCTTGTTGCGGGCCTCAAGCGCCAGCCCCTCAAGAAGATCGATGCCGTCGCGCCAGCACTGTTGTCGATGCCGGCTCAATACTCCCCAGAAGTGCCGTTTGAATCTTCCCCAGTTTAGCGCTGTCGCCGGTCTTCCGGAGCGCGCTCCGGGAGACCGGCGGCGCGTGATCGTTGATGCTTCTCCTGATGGTCGGGAGAGGGATTTCGGTGATCAAGATCGGGGAGATGATGATGATACTGGATTTGCATCGGCAGGGCCTGTCGGTATCGGCGATCGCCAGGGAGAGCGGGATCGACCGCAAGACGGTGCGCAAATACATTGCGCGCGGGCTCGAGGCTCCGGCCTACGGACCGCGCAAGCCGCGTCAGGCGGTGATCGATCCCTTCACAGCCTATCTTCGCGAGCGGGTCACGCGATATCCCGGGCTCACCGGCAGCCGGCTTTTCCGCGAACTGAAGGACCTCGGCTATGGCGGCGGCTACACGGCCGTTACCGACTTCCTGCGCGACGTCCGTCCTGCCGCGGCGGAGCGCGGATACGAGGTTCGCTTCGAGACCCCGCCCGGCGAGCAGGCGCAGGTCGACTTCGCCCAGTTCAATGTCGTCTTTGCCGATGAGCCGACCACGCCGAGAATCGTCTGGCTATTCTCCATGGTGCTTGGCTTCAGTCGCCTTATCTGGGCACGCTTCGTCGTCCACCAGGATCTGCCGACTGTCTTGCGCTGCCATGCTGGGGCTTTCGAGGCGCTGGGCGGCGCTCCTCGCGAAGTGCTTTACGATCGTATGAAGACGGCTGTGATCGGCGAAGGCGATACCGGCGGCATCGTCTACAACCGTGCCCTCGTCGATCTTGCCCGCCACTATGGTTTCCATCCCAAGGCGTGTCGGCCTTACCGCGCCAAAACGAAAGGCAAGGTCGAGCGGCCGTTCCGCTACATTCGCGAGGACTTCTTCCTGGCCCGGTCCTTTCGCAATCTCGAAGACCTGAACGCCCAGTTGCGTCACTGGCTGGACACGGTCGCAAACCCGAGGGTTCACGCCACCACAAGGCGTGTCGTCAACGAAGCTTTCGCCGAGGAGCGCGCAGCGCTGCGGCCGCTGCCTTTGGCTCCGTTCCGATCGGTCCTAAAGCTCGAGCGACGTATCAGCCGGGAGGGCATGGTCAGCGTCGGCGGCAATTTCTACAGCGTGCCCGACGCCACCAGGCGCCGTGTCGTCGAGGTACACACGCTGGCCGAAGAGTTGCGCATCTTCGAGGACGGCGCACTGATTGCCACCCATCCTATTCTCGAAGGCCGGCACCAGCGTCATGTCGAGCCGGGTCATCGCAACATCCACGTCCACAAGCGCCGACAAAGACTGAGGAACGACGAGGTCATTCTTCATGGCTCGGGCGACAGGGTCGCTCAGCGCCCGTTGGCCTTCTACGACGCCGTCGCCCGGGTGATGGCGAAGGAGCAACGTCCATGACGAACGCGCTCGATACCACGCCATCCACCATCGACCGGATCCGCCACGACCTCGTCGGCCTGAAGATGCCGCGGGCGCTCGAAGCACTCGATCATGTCGTGCGCCGGCTCGAGCAAGGCGAGATCGCCGCCCTCGAAGCCATGGACATCCTCCTCTCGGAAGAGTTGACCCTGCGCGAGAACAGCCGGATCAAGACGGCACTGCGCATGGGGCGCCTGGCCACGATCAAGACGCTCGCCGGCTTCGACTTCTCTTTCCAGCCCTCGCTCGACCGCGATCGAATCTTCACGCTGGCCCAACTCGGCTTCGTCGCCCGCTGCGAGGTCGTCCACTTCCTCGGCCCGCCCGGCACAGGCAAGAGCCATCTGGCCATTGCGCTTGCAGTCGAGGCTGTGAAGGCTGGAAAGAGCGTCTATTTCTGCACGCTCGCCGAACTCATCGCCGCTGGCAAGGGCCGAACGCGAAGGCCGCCTGCAGGAACGCATCCGCTTCTTCTGCCGGCCTGCTCTGCTCGTTGTCGATGAGATCGGCTACTTGCCCGTCGTCCACGGTGGCGGCAATCTGTTCTTCCAACTCGTCAACGCCCGCTACGAGAAGGGCGCAATGATTCTCACCTCAAATCGCGGCTTCGCCGAATGGGGCGAGGTCTTCGGCGATCCTGTCGTCGCAACCGCACTTCTCGATCGCCTGCTTCACCATGCGGTCGTCGTCCAGATCGAAGGATCGAGTTATCGGCTCCGCCAGCACGCCGAGCTCATGCCCGAACACTTGCGATCGAAAGCCTCCATCACGCCGCCGACATTAAATCCACCATCGCGGCCGCGCGGCCGGCCACCGAAAAATGGACACCCCTCCGCGACAGCCTGAGCGGCGAAACTGGGGAATTTTACTTCGGCACTTTTGGGGAAAATTCGAGCGGCATTGACAACTGTTGAAGCTGCTGCAGCGCTGGCGCGACGAAGCCGGCCGGGCCGGGCACACGGTCCAGCGGATCGCCGTCGCCTATGAGGTGGCCGGCGACGGCTTCTGGCTGGCGCGCTGGTTGCGGGCGCACGGCATCGAGGCCTATGCCATCCATCCCTCGGCGTTGCGGTGTCGCGCGAGCACCGCCGCGCCAAGACCGATCGTCTCGACACCGAGATGCTGATGCGCGCTTTTCTCGGCTGGCTGCGCGGCGAGAAACGCCATTGCTCCATGGCGGCGATCCCGACAGTCGAAGAAGAGGACGCGCGGCGGCCGAACCGCGAGCGGGGGACCCTGGTCGGCGAGCAGACGCGGCTCATCAACCGCATCAAGGCGATCCTCGCCCGCTTCGGCGTCCGCAGCTTCCGGCTGAGCCTGCGCCCAGCGGCGGACAGGCTGGAGAGCATCCGAACGGCGGAGGGAATGCCGCTGCCGGACAACACCCGCGCCGAGCTCTACCGCTTCCTTGAGCGGCTCAACCTCGTGCGCGCGCAGATCCGCGCCATCGAACAGGAACGCCTGCGCCGGCTGGCGGCGGCTCCGGCTGCGGCGAACGGCCCGCACGCGATGGTTCGCCTGCTCGCGCGGATCATCGGCATCGGCGTCGAGACCGCGGACATGCTGGTCAACGAGATGCTATCACGCAAGCTGCGCGACCGCCGCGCCGTGGCGCGCTACGCCGGCCTCACGGGGGCGCCGGACGAGAGCGGCAAACGCCGCCGCGAGAAGGGGCTGGCACGCGCCGGCAATGCGTGCGGGGCGGCATGATCCAGTTGGCCTGGCGCTTTCTCCACTTCCAGAAGGACAGCGACCTCGCCCGATAGTTCCAGGCACGCACGACCGACGGCCGCAAAACCACGCGCAAGACGATGATCGTGGCGCTGGCGCGCAAGCTGCTGATTGCGCTGTGGCGTTTCGTCACCGCGGGCGAGGTGCCTGAGGGCGTCATCGTGCCTGCGCCGTGATGGAGGCACGTGGGAAGAGGTAGAACAAAGGCACACCCCAATTGGCAGGCCCGCAGCAGGGTCTGCCGATGACGATCCGAGGTGGCGGCAACCCGAAGCTACACATGGTCGTTCGGACCGCCGACGTAGAATGGGCCCCGCCGCCCCGGAGCTTCGCCACCGATGCGCATGCTGCATCATGGTCAGATCTACTGCGATCTACCGCATGCAAGTCTGCCGCGCGACCTTCGCGCCTGCTCGGCGAGCTCGCCTCGGAAATCTGTCGTCGGCATTTGGCCCCACCCGAACGGTGCCGACCCGGCAAAGCCGGCCGCCCGTGCTCGTGACCGTCAAGGACAAGTCGCTTCGCGATGGGCTGCAGGCCATCCTTGACCGTCACTGCGCGCGGCGGCCAGTTCGAAGCCAGGTCGGCACGAGCAGATGGTCGCCAATCGGCAGAACGAGGAGATGAGAAACGAACCAGGAGCAAGCTTGACAATCATCGCCCCATACAGGTGTAGCTCGGCGGCAGCGAAGCCGCTCGCGAGCGCGCCCTCAACAGCGCCGTAGCGAGCGAGCGGCGTGCCGGTGGGTCATCGGCGCCTTCCGGGTGGAGGACGTCCGTGCGTTCCAGGTTTATCTGGTGTCGCAGGGCATTTCCTGGGCGGCACTGAACTAGACTAGTTTCCGTCCACAAACGAGCGCATTTTGCAGCGTTTACAATGGCTTGTGCCGTACTGGATAGGCCTTTTGACGGACATAGTCAGGGTTAGGAGCGCTGATTGTCGAGAAAATGATGTCATCGGCACATCAGGCGCACGCCATGAGGGCCGGCAAATGGCCGGCGCGACGCAAGCGCGATACCTTGCGCGGAATCAGGTTGACTTGAGACGAGTGAAGAGGACGAGGTTGTAGGCCACGACCGAGGACCAGACGTAGGCCTTGAAGTGGTCAAGCCCGCGCCAGGTGCAGCGTGCCAGGCCGTAAGCGCGTTTGAGGCAAGAGATGCCGGCTTCGATGCCGGCGCGGAAGTTGCGGAGCTTGCGATAGACCCACTTGCTTCTGACCATGTCCTCGATCCTGAGGCCGGCCTTCTTATGGAAGGCCATGTCGGAGACGCCCCACGCCTTCGCTGTGGCCAGGTTGTCGCGGGTGGCGAAGCCGCCATCGGCCGCCGCTTGCCGCGGCGCTTGACCATAGAGTTCGATGTGACGCTCCAGCATCGGCAGCAAGCGGTCGCTGTCGGCCGGGTTGCCTTTCTCGATCACCAGATCGAGGATCATGCCGCTCCTGCCGGTGGTCAGGTTGAGTTTGTGGCCGTACTCGGTGTCGCGACTGCCTTTGACGATGATATCGGCATGCGATTCGAACAGGCTGACCAACTTCTCGCCGGCTGGCACCGGCTCGCCGGCCAACACCCGCCGCTCGCTCTGTCTGATGATGCGTTCGATCAGCGGCCGAAAGTGACGAACCTGAGCCTGCCACAGTGCGATGGACGGAGTGCTCGCCACTACCAGTCGCTCGCTCGTCTGCTTCAGATAGGCCAAGGTCGCGCGGGTGATTGCGATCAGCTCGCGGTAGAGTTGGACCCGATTGGGCCGACCGCGCGTGAACTGGATTTTGCGGTTGCGCTTCTTGGCTGCGCGGCAATGATCGCACCATGATGAGCCGGAGCCGCCGACCAAGGTATCGGCCCGCTTCAGCAGGCGCACCATGACCCGCACAGCATCCCAAAGCAGGCTGCTGTCGCTCGGCTCGTGTATGAGTGCCGAGGTCACGGTGCTGTCCAGCCGCACCACCGCGCCATCTTCCAGCCTCGCTTGCCGCGCGCTCGACAGCAGCGTCCGATTGATCGCCTCCCAGGTCTCGGGCCGGATCGCGCTGATCGTCTTTTGCAGCACCGACTTCTGTGGGCTCCACGACCATGGCAGGCGGGCAAAGGCGCGAAACGAGGCGGAGTGCTCAAGATGGAACGCCAGCTCCTGGTAGCTTAGTTGCCGGTACTGCTTGAGGATCGCGCAGCGCAACACCGCTTCGGCCGGCAGGCCCTGCCGTCCCGTAGCCTTGACGCCGACCCGGACCAAATCGCGGGCCACCAAGCCAAGCAGATTGCGATGCTCGTCCAGCCATCGCGACATCGCCTTCAACTCGTGGCCGATCTCGTGCGTGGCGAAAACATCGAATATATTGGCTTGGACGGTGCGTTCTTGGCGCATTGTCGGCTCCGGCGGTGGCAGGGATTTGGACTCAGTGGCATGATCCAAGATACCTGAAACCGCCGGGCCTCGCTCGCGCAAAGCTACGATTCACTAAACAAAATCAAACAGTTGCCGTTTATGGATGGAAACTAGACTAGACGTCTGTGCGTTGCGTTCTAGGGCGTGACCGTAAAGCTTTGCTAATGCGCCCGGTATGACACTCAGGTCAATGCCGAGGCTGTCCCCGTCGATCCTGACGGCTATCCGAAAGCGCGAAACGGGCCAGGCACTGATCCCAGAGCTCTTCCGGAATAGGCGCGTCAAAGGGCGAGGCTATCCGCTTACGCCTCCATAGAGCCGGACTCGTGCATCTGAGCGTGGAAGCGGGGCGAAGCCATTGAAAGGAAATCAGGAGTTCTTCTCTAGCGTACTCCCGGCGAGGGGCCCGTCAATACAAGTCCTTGATCTCTGCCTTGTGGTCAGAAAGATCCATTGCGTCAAAGTCGGCCCGATCGGTTGCAACAGGTCCTTCAAATAAATTTACAGAATCTTTGCAACCGCAAATCGCTGTCAATGGTACTTTTTCACCAAGTCTGCGGTCGGGCACGGCTGGAAAAGCTGATGCCGATTTGCGCTCGAACCGCCGCACAGCATCGCAACGTCGGAGTTAACAGCCAATGGCAAGAAGAGCACTCATCCTGGTTGAAGGCCATCCTAGGGGCACTGGTCTGCTATACGTCCAAGCCGCCCGACGTCTTGGGCTTCATCCAATTATCCTGTCGGCCGATCCAGCTCGGTACGACTACATTGCTGCGGAAAGCTTGGAAGCAATTCGTGTCGATACAGAGAATCTCGATGCGCTGATCCGCGAATGCTCCCGGCTAGGTGCGACTTATGACATTGCTGGCATTACGTCCGACAGAGAGTCGGTCTATGCGACAGTTGGCAAGCTCTGCCGGCATTTCGAGCTACCCGGACCGGACCCGGCCTCCATTGAACGATGCTGCGACAAATTCACTCAACGTCAGCTCCTCGCGGAGGCCGGCGTTCCAATACCTGCTTACCGCTTGGCCACGAATGCGACGGACGTGGAAGGCTCTGCTGCGGACGTCGGCCTGCCGGTGGTTCTTAAGCCAGCCGTAGGCGCCGGCAGCAGAGGTGTCCGATTGTGCCGCAACATGGATGAGTTGTCCGAACATACGACCTATCTGTTGAGCGGGCAGTACATATGGCGGTCTTCGCCCAGAATACTGGTCGAAGAATTCGCGCAGGGCCCCTATTATAGCGTTGAGATAATGGGAAATGAGGTCATTGGGATTGGCGCCGCTGACTTGGGCCACCAACCGTATTTCGTCTTTCGTGAGTGCACCCATCCGGCCCCGCTGACTGATGACGAGTATAAACGTATCGCCGATATTTCGCAGAGCTGTTTGCGAGCTCTCGGCCTTGGCTGGGGGCCAACGGGCATTGAACTCCGGTGGACGAAGCGTGGCCCGGTCGTCATTGAAGTCAATCCACGTCTTTCTGGCACGCCCACTCCCCAACTGAGTCAGCTGGCTTACGGTGTCGATCTCATCACCGAGCATATTAAGCTTGTCATCGGCGACGAATGGAATTTGCGCAGAAGGCATTCGCACGCTGCGGCCGCGCGGATCCTTGTCCCTGATCGCGATGGCACCCTCGATTGGATCGGTGGCGAGAGCCGGGCGGCTGCTTTATCAGGTGTAGCCGAGGTCAAATTCTATGTTGAACCCAACACGCCGATCGTCAGAAAAGGCGATTCGCGAGACTGGATCGGACATGTCATCGCCGCTTCACCCAGCACTGCTCAGACCAAGGCGACACTTCAGCAGGCTATCGACTTAATTGGTTGGTCGATCACACCATTTCCGGCCATTGGCGAATAGGAACAATCTGCGGACCTACCTCCCAGCACCGGCGCAGATGCAGGATAGAAAGTGATTGTCGCAGGACATTGGTGCAATCGAGAGCACGAGAGAGACGCCTTGAACTGATCCGGCGAGTTCCTAGTTCTGCGCTTGCGCCCGCTTCCGAATTCACCCCCGGTTGGTCCGAGGTGGGTCTCAGAAGCTGACGACATTTCAAACGGCAGCTCAAACCGCAGCGCTACGTGCGGTCGGCGTTTCAAAGACGGATATATCTTGACGCAACCGCCTCCCCATGCGTCTTCGGATTGTCGAACAGCACTTCAGTTGGGACCCCGCCGAAGCTAAGGAAGATGGAGCGTCCAGTGTCGAGCGCCCGAGGCGACAGCAAGGGATCCGGGGATCTCGTCCTGGCTGAAAATATAGGGGAAGAAGGTCGACTCCTTCACCGGCGCCCAGCTGTGCTCGGGCACATAGCTGGTCGGATCGCGTCTCTGGCGGTAGAGGCAAAGCTGGCGCATGACGCTGAACTCGTTGGCGAGCTGACGGCTTGCGGCTAGGGCGCCGCCCACCAGCGCTGAATCGCCTCCGCCAGCCGGATCGAGTCTTCTTCGCCCCAATGCTGCCGGAGGAACAGTGGGAAAAGGAACTGGGCAAGGTCTCCGGAAATCAAAACTGCCGAGGCGATCCGCTACGCGCTCACCCGGCGCGAGGCGCTGGAACGCTTTCTGACGGACGGCCGTATCGAAATCGACTCCAACATCGTCGAGCGCGCCATCAGGCCCCAGACAATTACTCGTGCCAACGGCCTATTTGCCGGCAGCGAGGGCGGTGGACGAACTTGGGCGACCGTGGCGACCCTTCTGCAGACGGCGAAAGTCAACAACGTCGATACGCTCGCCTGGCTCTCCCAAACCTTGACCCGCATCGCTCAACGCTGGTCCGCAGCCGAAATCGACATGCTCATGCCCTGGAACTTCAAGCCAGACGCCATCAGCTAACCGCTTACAGAACGGTCAGGCCGTCCTCCACTTGATCGCTGCTTCGGCACGAGGCCCACCCACGCCGCAAACTGGCAGCCGTCGTGAAGCAGGTTCTGTCACCGACAGCTGCGATCAATGCCGTCGCCATTATCGGGCCAATGCCTTCGATCTTGCCAGGGCATTGGCACGGCTCGCTGTTGCGGAAGATTTCCCGTATCCGGCGATCGTAGGATCCAATTCGCCGATCCAGTTCGGCCAATTCCTCCCGCAGATCCCTCTTGAGTGAACGCACCAGCTCGCAGAGGCCGTCATCGCAGCCTGCGATTATCTCGGCGAGGTCTCGTCGCGCAACTGCTTGATGTCCCTGGGGTGACAATGCCGTGCTCGGCAAGAAGGCCGCGCACCTGGTTCGCCGGCTTGACCCGATCCGATGCGATGGCGAATCCGATGGACGGCCTGCACGGCCAACTGTTCACGGATTCCGGCGGAACGAAGCGCACTGACGGCCGGCCCACCCTTCGCAGATGGCTTCCGGATCATTTCGGTCGCGTTGTTTGACTTTACGTAGGGATTCACAAATGGGGCTGATCAGCACACCCGATGGCCGAGGGCGGTGAGAACGCGGACCCAGTAATGCGCCCCGTTCAAAGCCTCCATGCCACCAGGCATGGCGGCAGTTTGGCGAAGAAACGCGACACGCAATCCCGCCGCAGCATCTTCCGCAGGACGATTTGCCGCGCGCATCGACTAATCTGCAAAGATGTATTTCGCGAGAGCGTCGTGCGATTGAGTTGGCTCATATCCGGCGGCTTTGAAATAGTTTCGGCATTCAGTTGGTGGGAATAGATCGCAGATGTCTCCGATTGCCTTCCAGAGTGCATCGATGGTTCGGATCGCCCTCTTGCGCAGATGCGCCTTGAGCTTTGAGAAGGCCATTTCGATCGGATTGAGATCCGGGCTGTAGATGGGGTATTCGGCTCTCTTCTAGGCTTCGTATGGAGAGGCGCTGCGCTTCGAGTTGATGATAGACGTGGTCTGTTCAGGAACAGCCACAAGCATCAGGAAGGAAGCGCAGCATGAAGCATTATGCCGGGTTAGACATTTCGGTGAAAGAGACGTTAGTGTGCATCAGCGACGAAACGGGCAAGGTTTGCCGTGAAGTGAAGGTCCCGAGCCACCCGGATGACCTTATCCGGGTTCTGCAGGACCCAACCTGGCAACTGGCGCGCGTAGGGCTTGAGGCTGGGCCATTGTCGCAATGCCTGTTCAGTGGACTGGCAGCAGCCGGCTTGCCGGCGATCTGTATTGAGATACGGCACACGAAGGCGTTTCTCAAGGCGCAGGTCAATAAGAACGATCGCATGATGCCCGCGGCATTGCACAGATGATGCGGGTCAATCTGTTCCGGCCGGTGCACGTCAAGACGCTGACGCGCCAGAAACGCCGTGTCCTTTTGAGCGCCCGTAAGTTACTGCAGGAGAAGGCAGTCGCCTTCGAGAACGACATCCGCGGTTTGTTGCGCAACTTTGGGCTCAAGGTCGGCACCTCGGTGCAGTCAAGTTTGAAGAGCGAATTCGCGAACTCGTCGAGTACGAGCCTGAGATCGGCGACATCGTCGAGCCGTTGCTGGCTGCCCGGCGGAAACTGCGCGAAGAGTTCGCGAAACTCCATCGGAAGCTGCTGTCGATCGTCCGAGGTGACGAGGTTTGCAGGCGCTCGATGACGATCCCCGGCGTCGGACCTGTCGTCTCTCTGGCCTTCAGTTCCACAACCGATGTTCCGGCCCGCTTCAGCAACTCGAACGCCGTTGGTCCAGCGTTGGGTCTGACGCCGGTACTCAATCAGTCCGGCGAAAGTCGGCGCGTCGGCCGCGTCTCACTATGCGGCGACGGCATAATGCGCACGCTCCTCTCTGAAGCCGCCCAATGCCTGCTGACGCGTGTGACGAAATGGTCCTGGTTGAAAGCCTGGGCGATAAATGTCGCCAAACGACGGGGTCGTCAGAAAGCCGTCGTCGCGTTGGCGCGGCAACTGGCAGTGATCATGCATCGCATGGGAGCAATGCGACCGAATTCCGCTGGACGAGGGAAAGTATGCCGGCAGTTGCTTGAACGGTCTTCGGGAGGAGAACAACTTCCGCCAGCCGGCGGAAAGACGTCCTTGGCGGGACGATGGATGAGATGAGTCCGTTGCCGCCCTGGTTCCGACCGCATATTGCGATTAGGACGCGCTGTAGATTGTTCCGTCTTGTCCTTCTAATCCCATATTGGGAGGCCCGAGACGCGCGCCGATCCCGGAGAGAAGCAAGAGCCGCGAGAGACATCGGAAGCCGGCAGAGTAGAATCCTCGAAAGTGCTTGACCTCAGCACGCCGAATACAGAAGGGTGGCAGGAACAGGATCCATGCACGACTTGCCCGGATCGCCTTTTCGGCGGCCGGGCTTTTGTGGGCGGGGAGATTGTCGAGGATGACGACATCGCCCTTTTCGAGCGTCGGGGCGAGTTGCGTCTCGACATAGGTCTCGAAGATGCGTCGGTTCATCGGCCGATCGACGACAAAAGGCCGCCGTCAGACCGTAGCATCGCAGCCCGGCGATGAAGGTCTGGGTCTTCCAGTGCCCGAACGGTGCCTTGGCCTTGAGACGCTGGCCCTTGAGACAGCGGCCGCGCAGGCGGGTCATCTTCGTGTTGGTGCCGGTTTCGTCGACAAAGACCAGCCTGTGCCGCTCGAGCCGCATCTTCGGCTGACGTCTGGCGACCCATTCCTCGCGTGCCTTCCTGACCTCAGGCCGATCTTGTTCGCTGGCCAGCAGGCGATGCCATGCAGCAGAAGTTCGCCGTTGCGGGGAGCACCTCTCGTTTGATGCGCATGTATTCGGCTCGGTTGTCTCGCACGATGTCGCGGATCTTCTCATAGGTTGGCCAGTCGATGTAGGGCGGATACCGGTCCTTCACGACAATCCGCCATTCATCGATCGGCCGCGCCACCGTTGCCGGCGAACTGCCTTCGCACACGGTGGCACGTAACCTGGTTCAAGATCCCGAACCGCCTCGACCCTCAATTTAATCTGATTCGTGTCTTCTACATACTTCTGCGTTGCTGCCGTCGGGATCAGCAGTGTTGATCCATTAAGGTGCTCGCCTTCGTATGATGGTGGAAAGTTGCCACCTCCATGCGCCACTTGGCGGATCAGCCGGAAGGATCGCCCCAAAGCGCATGATGTGGGTCCAGAACCCGGACCACCTCGCTCGGTGATCCGTCGGACTCACCAGCAGGGATATTCCTGTAGGCCTTCGCTTGAAGGGCTTTGATTGGCGGCGGGTCCACGAAGCCAAACCGCCGTCGATATCGGGGATAACGCTTGCGATTTCTCGTCGTTGAGGCGCGCTGTCAGCGCCAACCATCCCACTCAGACATTCATCGTCAATCGTGGATCGTGGATCATTGTCTGCTTGCCGGTGTCATATCAATTAGCCGCGATCCTCACAAATGTAACCCGGCTGTTGAGATTATTTCGGCTGTGAAAGGGCGGAAAAAGCCTTATCACCCCTACACAAAGCGGCGGCTAAGGGACGTCGCCTCAAAACAAGGGGAGGAAGATGAAAAAAATCGTAGGCAATGTGAGTCGCCGCGCCATTCTGAAGGCTGGTGCCATCCTCAGCGGGGGTATCGTCGCTGGCGGCATGCCGTTGTCGCAAGTCATTTGGGCGGCCGAAGGCAAAGTACTCAAGGCGCGTTCCCCTCGTGACATCGTCACGTTCGATCCCGGCTTCTTCGCAGGTGTAAGCGATATCGTGGTGATGAGTTGCATTTATACAAAGCTCGCGCGTTACAAGGCGGGTACCGAATGGGGATGGGAGCTAGAGGCGGCGGAAAAGATCGAGCAGGTCGACCCGACCCATGTCCGCTTCCATCTGAAGAAGGGCATCAAGTTCACTGGCGGTCATGGCGAGATGACTGCGAAGGACGTCAAGTTCTCCTTTGAGCGCGTCATCAAGCATAATTCGCCGGTGAAGTCCGATTGGGGTTCGCTCGACCGCGTCGACATCGAGGATGATTACACCGGAGTCATTGTGTTCAAGAGTCCTTACGTGCCTGTTTGGATGATGAGCCTTCCCTTTGATGGCCATATCGTTTCCGAGGACGCGGTAATGAAGGCGACCAAGGACGGAGGTGATTTCGGCTTGAAGCCGCCGGCTTTCTCCGGCCCGTATGTGGTCGCCGACTGGAAGGCGAACCAGTATCTGCTCTTGACGCGCAATCCGGATTGGTCAGGGCCGAAGCCGGGCTTTGATGAAATCCGCATCCTGCCGATCAGCGACATCAAGACGGCGGAACGCGCCTATCAGGCGGGCGATATCGATTTCACCCATATCAGTCTGGATTCGCTCGCGATGTTCAAGGACGCGCCGCTCGCCGACAGCATGATTGAGGAAAAGCCCTCGCTGGATTACGTCTGGGTCGGCATGAATATGGATCACCCCAAACTGAAGGACATCAACGTCCGCAAGGCAATCCAATGGGCCATCAATGTGCCGCAGATCCTGGACGCTGCCTATGCGGGTCACGCTGTCGTCGCAACAGGCACCATTGCTCCGGGCCTTGTCGGGCATCGCGACAAGGCCCTCGTCCCGCCGGAGGGCGATCTCGCAAAGGCGAAGGAGTTCCTGGGAAAGGCCGGTGTGAGCGATCTGAACTTGACCATCGATTGCCTGAACGACAGCACTAATTCGACGATCGCTGGGATGGTGCAGGCGCAATTGGCACAGATCGGCATTACGGTCGAGGTCAATACCCAGGATTCTGGCTCTTTCTGGAGCCTAGGCATGGAATCTGAAGGCGAGCGCTGGAAGGACATACAACTCTTCCTAATGAAGTTTGATGGTTTTCCGGATCCGTCTCCTGCAGTTGGCTACTTCGTGAGTGGTCAGGTCGGCGTATGGAACTGGCAGCGATTCCGCAGCGACCGCTTCGACGAGCTGAACGACAGAGCAGTCACCATCAACGACCCGAAAGAGCGGGCAAAGCTCTACTACGAGATGCAGGACATCATGGAGCAATCCGGCGCATTCCGTTTCCTGACCCATGGAGGTGCACCCCTCATGTATCGCACTACGCAAACGAAGGCCGCAACCCGCCCGGACGGTATCCCGCTATACGTCGATTTCAAGCCGGCTTAGACTTAGCTGAAGCTAGCTAGCAATGTGGCTCTATTTCCTCAAACGGATAGCCCTCGCGATTGCAATCATTGCAATCGCGGTGACGCTACTGTTCCTTATGATCAGATTAGTGCCTGGCGATCCCGCTGCGGCTCTTCTTGGCCCACGGGCGACGCCAGAGATGAAAGCGCTGCTGCATCAGCAGATGGGGCTGGATAAGCCGCTCGTTCTGCAGATCGTCACGTTCTTCGGCGGGCTGCTTCATGGCAATCTCGGCTTTGACGTGTTCAGCCAGAGGCCTGTTGCCGACATCGTCTTCGAGCAACTGCCCTATACGATCGAACTCATCCTGGTCTCGATCTTCTGGGCAGTCGTGATAGCAGTGCCGCTCGGCTGCTACTCGGCGATGCGGCGCAACTCCGTGATCGACCAGGTCGTTGGGGTCGTGGCGGTCGCCACGATCGCCATTCCGTCCTTCGTCATGGCAGTCTATGCGCTGTTGATTTTTGCCGTGACTCTGCGCTGGTTGCCAGCGATCGGAGCCGGCAATGGATTCTGGGATCCACTTATCTATCTCATCCTCCCAGCATTTGCCATAGGGATAGGCTGGGTCGGCTACATTTCCCGATTGGTGCGCGCATCCATGCTCGAGATTCTAGGTGAAAACCACATACGCATGGCTCGCTCCTTCGGGATCTCGGAATGGCGCATCGTTGCGCGTTACGCGCTGCCGCTCGCGATCCTGCCGACCGTGACCATACTCGGGGTAGGCATCGCGTGGCTGCTTTCGTCCGCTGTCTTTATCGAGGTGGTCTTTGCGAGACCTGGCGTCGGCTCGTTGATTGTGAACGCGGTCAATACGCGCAACTATCCGATTGTGATGGGCGTCGTCCTCGTCACCACGTTCCTTATCGTTGCCGCTACGACGCTCTCGGATCTTGTCAACGCATTCCTCGATCCGCGAACCCGGGAAAAGCTCTGACATGGTAGGCGTTCAAGCCATCTCCCCAGAAGCCCACGAGGCCATGGATATCGGCGCCTTTCGCAGCTTCCTGCGGCAATTGCGCAAGAACCGTCTGGGCGTGCTTGGAGCCGTGCTCGTCGTGCTCGTGTTCGCGAGCACGATCTTCGCTCCGCTGATTGTCACGCACGATCCGACCCGGATCATGGTCGGGCCGCGTCTGGCCGCGCCTTCACTGGATTTTCTACTGGGTACGGACCAACTGGGCCGCGACACGTTTTCTCGCACCGTCATGGGGGGCCGCATCCCGCTCCTCGTTGCTTTCGCCTCTCTCGGCAGTTCATTGGCAGTCGGCCTGGTCCTTGGTTTGATCGCGGGCTTCGGTCCGCGTTGGCTCGACAATTTGCTCCTGCTTTTCTTCGATACGATCA
Organism: Mesorhizobium sp. M1307; assembly: GCF_040318155.1. Taxonomy (NCBI): domain Bacteria; kingdom Pseudomonadati; phylum Pseudomonadota; class Alphaproteobacteria; order Hyphomicrobiales; family Phyllobacteriaceae; genus Mesorhizobium; species Mesorhizobium sp. M1307. The sequence goes on from NZ_JAMYLR010000027.1 coordinate 44,671, forward strand.
GGTCGTTTCCAAGTATCATTTTTGCGCTGGCCATGATCGCGCTTCTGGGACCAAGCCTGGCGAGTGTCATTCTAGTCATCGCAATAACGTCCATGCCCATTTACGCGCGTGTCGTGCGCACCCAGACAGAAGCGCTGCGTAGCAGTGAGTACATAGCCGCAGAGCGTAGTATGGGCGCCGGCACGACACGCATTCTCGCCGTGCACATAGTGCCCAATGTCCTCGGCCCGCTTCTCATTCTAGTGAGCATGGACGTACCGGCCGTCATCGCCGTAGAGGCCGGTCTCAGCTTTCTCGGCATGGGCGTGCGACCACCAACGCCCGATTGGGGAGCTATCCTCAACGATGGTTATAGCTACATCAACCAGACACCTTGGCCGGTCATTGCCGGCGGCATTCCCCTCGTCCTGGCAACGCTTGGCTTCACGTTCCTGGGCGAGGCGCTGCGCGACATATTCGATCCAAAATTGCGGAAAGATTTATGAGACGCGAGGATCCGAAACAGCAAACGTCCGCCCGGCCGCTTCTTGAGATCCGTGACCTAAATGTCGATTTCGGCACATCGCGTGGGCGCGTCCATGCCCTGCGTAACGTTTCTCTCGACGTGCCAGCCGCACAGGTGGTTGGCATAGTCGGCGAAAGCGGATCCGGGAAGTCGACGCTCGCCTATACGGTGATGGGCCTCCTTTCTGAAAACGCGGATGTCACAGCCGGCAGCATCCTGTTCGAAGGTAGAGACCTGCTCAAAATGCCTGCTCAGGCGCGTCGGAGCCTGCTTGGCGATCGTCTCTCCATGATTTTTCAAGACCCGATGACCGCACTCAATCCCGTGCGGACTATCGAGAGCCAGATGATCGATATTCAGCACCACGAACAGGGAAGCCGGAGCGAAAAGCGCGCTCGTGCCCTCGAGATGCTTCACCGGGTCGGAATTCCCGATCCCAAAAGCCGTATCGGCGCCTATCCGCATCACTTCTCTGGCGGAATGCGTCAGCGCGTTTGCATTGCCATGGCGCTGCTCGTGAAACCAGCGCTCCTCGTCGCCGACGAGCCAACCACTGCGCTTGACGCAACCCTGGAAGTGCAAATCATTCATTTGCTCAAGGAGCTGCAACAGGAAATCGGGTGCTCGATTCTCTTCGTCTCCCACCACCTCGGAGCGGTGGCTGAGTTGTGCGACCGGGTCGCCGTCATGTATGCGGGCGAAGTAGTGGAGCAGGGGGCCGTAAGGGACATCTTTCACAATCCTGCCCACCCCTACACGCGCGCGCTGCTTGAGTGCGATCCCGGACGGATCAAAAAAAGCACGCGCACTTTGCCGACCATTCCCGGCGAAGTGCCCAGTCTCCTCGGCAGCAAGGTGGGATGTATTTTTCGCACACGCTGCCGACAGGAATTCAATCGCTGTGTGCAAGAGAACCCGATCGAGTACCGCATCGGTGTGGACCAAGTCGCCCGATGCCACCTCCTCGGTGGAAAGCGGCTGGTGTCGGCATGACTGCGCTACTTCGCGTCCAGGACCTCCGCGTCCGCTTCCGCACCATGGGTCCGCTGAAGGCGCTCGCGACGGGGACGATGGCGCCTTTCATCGACGCAGTCTGCGGTGTCTCCTTTGAAATCGACAAGGGCGAGACACTCGCCCTTGTCGGTGAAAGTGGCTCAGGCAAATCCACCATCGCGCGCACGATCATCGGCTTGCAGCGGGCTGTGAGCGGCAGCATCAGCTTCGATGGACGCGAAATTGAGGAACTCAGCGGGGCCGAACGCCAGCCGTACTTGCGGCGCATGGCGATGATGTTTCAGGATCCCGTCGGATCACTTTCGCCCAGGCTAACCGTTCGATCGCTGCTATCCGAGCCCTTACGCATCCATGGGTTAAAACGTCGCGATGCTGGCGGCGAAGCCGAGCGCCTGCTTGGGATAGTGGGCCTGCCGGCGGATTTTGCTCGCCGCTATCCCCATCAGCTTTCCGGAGGTCAGGCTAGGCGCGTTGGTATCGCGCGTGCTCTTGCGCTGAATCCAGACCTACTTATTGCCGATGAGCCGACCGCAGGCCTCGACGTTTCGGTGCAAGGCGAGGTGCTCAATCTTCTCGCGCGGCTGCAAGACGAACTCGGGATGGCCATCCTGATCATCACTCACAATCTTAACGTGGTGCGTCACATGACCGATCGTATGGCGATCATGTATCTAGGCCGCTTTATTGAGGTCGGCTCGACCGAGCGTATCTTTGAATACCCGCGTCATCCCTACACCGAGGCGCTGCTTGCGGCCAATCCCGAGCCTGATCCGGATGCGGTGCTCAATAGGATCGAGCTCAAGGGTGAGGTGCCGAGCCTGATGAAGCGGCCATCCGGCTGTGAGTTCCACACCCGTTGTCGGTACGCGCAGGACATCTGCGGCCGCGTCTTCCCTGAACCATCAACGAGCCCAGATGATACGGAGCACACCTTCAGATGCCATTCCCCCCTGGGGCGCATGGCAGCTGAAAAATCGGCGCACGGATCGGCCGTTGTGAGTTCGACTTGAAGCAGTGCGACTCACACTATTCGACGTCGCGACCGTTTGTATGGATCTGAAGGGAGAGGTATTTTAAATGACCGTTACAATGAAGAACGATGGTGGCTCGGCAATTCGCACGGCTCCTCAAGATGTGAACGCGGCGGTTCTCACCGGCAGCAATGCTGGGGCATCCGTGAGCACCACGACAAGGGACGCCCATGCGCCGCAGCCGGGGTTGCAAGCAGGTCCACGCCGGGTGCGCGACATCGAGAACATATGGATTCCGATGTCCGATGGCACGAAGCTTGCGGCCCGCATGTGGCTGCCGGAGGATGCCGAGGAAAATCCGGTGCCAGTGCTCCTGGAGTATATCCCCTACCGCAAGCGTGATGTGACGCGGCTTCGCGATGAGACTATGCACCCCTATTTGGCATCCCACGGGTATGCCTGTGTGCGAGCCGACATTCGAGGATCGGGCGATTCGGAGGGATTGCCGCAGGACGAATATGTCAAACAGGAGCAGGACGACGGGGTCGAGATCATCGCGTGGCTCGCCAGCCAACCCTGGTGTACCGGCAAGGTCGGCATGTTCGGGATTTCCTGGGGCGGCTTTAGCGCGCTCCAGGTGGCTGCCCGGCGTCCACCTGAGCTCAAGGCGATCATCACAGTTTGCTCTACCGACGACCGCTATACCGACGACGGGCACTACACTGGTGGTTTGATCAATGATGCGACGCTCGGGTGCGACTGGGGCGTCCGTTGGGCCGCTTATCCTGCACGCTCGCCCGATCCGGCAATCGTTGGGGACCGCTGGCGCGACATGTGGATGCAGCGTCTCAATAACCTAGACTATTACCCTGTGAACTGGCTTACCCACCAGCACCGCGATGCGTTTTGGAAGCATGGGTCAATCAGCGAAGACTATGGCGCCATTCAATGTGCCGTCTACGCCGTGGGTGGTTGGACGGATCCCTATCGTTGCACAGTTGCCCGCATGCTTGCCAACCTCAAATGCCCTCGCAAGGGGCTCGTCGGCCCCTGGGGTCACCAATACCCAAACACGGGCGATCCCGGCCCGGCGATAGACTGGCTCACCCAATCGTTGCGTTGGTGGGATTACTGGCTCAAGGATATTGACACCGGCATAGTGGCCGAGCCGATGTACCGGGTCTGGATGCAGGAAGAGCCGACAATGCGCGGTGTGCGCCAGAATCCCGGACGGTGGGCGGCCGAGGACATTTGGCCGTCGCCGCGCGTCACGCCGCGCCATTTCTATCTCACCAAAGACGGGCTGGAGAGCAATGCCGGCGCCGAAACCGCACGTGTTCTCAAGTCTTTGCAGACAGTGGGAATAACGGCGCCCCGTTGGCATCAGCATGACATCGACAGGGAGACGCCGACCGATCAGCGAGTTGACGATGGACGCTCACTGACATTCGATTCGGAGCCTCTCGACGGGAATTTCGAGATTCTGGGCCAGCCGGTGGTCACTCTCGACCTGACGGTCGACAAGCCGGTTGCAGCCCTGGCCCTCAGGCTCAATGAAGTCGAGCCCGACGGCTTGTCGAAGCGAGTCACTTATGAGGTGCTAAATCTGACCCACCGGAACAGTCATGAGTTACCCGAACCGCTGGAGCCCGGCAAGCGTTATCGCATCCGCATTCCGCTGCAGGATTGTGCCCATGTCTTCAAATCCGGCAGACGTATCCGAATTGCAGTGTCGGCTAGCTATTGGCCGGCCTTCTGGCCGTCGCCGGAGCCGGTGACACTGACGGTTTATGCCGGTCAGTCGGAGCTCGAACTGCCCGTGCGACCGCCGCGCGCCGAGGATGCGAACCTGAAGCCCTTCGGTCAGGCTTTCGTGCCCGAACCCGTCTCTGGCCGAACGGTCTTGGAGGAAGCACCTGCGCCGACCAGAATCCATGAATGGGACGTCGCAACCGACAAACTTACGACACGTACCCTCATCGACCGCGGACGTCACAGGATCGACGCGATCGGCACGGAAATATCGCAGACAACAAGCGAAGTTATGGAAATACTTGACCGTGATCCGACAAGCGCCAAAGTCGAGGCGCAATATGTTGACACGATGAGACGCGGTGACTGGGACATCCGTGTGGAGAGCCATCTGCGTTTGAGCATGACGAAGGAGAACTTTCTGTTTGTGGGTCAGATTAAGGCCTTCGAAAAGGACGCGGAAGTCTTCACCAAGACCTGGGATCGTACCATTCCGCGTCTGCTTGTCTGATCCACGTCGTCGGTGCTGAGAGTCCTCTCTGATTGGGGTCGTGGTGGTCAAGGTGCTCCTGCACTTTTTCTCGGACCGTTCCGCGGGTCACTCGCTTCTCTTCGCGGTCGGCGCTTGAGCCGCCGCATGATGGGATTAGGAGAGCGAAACGTCTCAATCTGGTTCACGACCTTGCGAACCTTGGTTCGGCAGGTTCAGGACTCTCAACGAGATCGCCTCGCCCATCGTCCCCACGGAACGATCCGGCCATCGCCCTTTCGGGCGAAAGCATTGTTCGTGTTCCTTGCTCCTTTAATCTATCTCGGTCACAGTGCCAGTGCGGCAGACTCCTTTCCAAAGCGGAACTCGGTTGCGTCGGCCCACATGCGGTGCAGGATGACGCCCAGTTTGCGGGCCACCGCCACGCCGGCACGCGCCATGCCGCGGCGTCTGGCGATGTTCATGCCCCAGGCGCGCAAGCTCGACCATTTCTTCGAGCGCACGAGCAGCGAATGCGCCGCCTCTTAGAGGGCGGTGCGGGCGAGTTCGTCGCCGCAGCGGCTGACCTTGCCCTGGACGTCGGTCTCCCCCGACTGATAGCGCGCCGGCGTCAGCCCTAGATGCGCCCCCACCGCCCGCGAAGAGCTGAACCGCTCCGGCCGGTCAACGGTGGCGCGGAAGGCGAGCGCAGTGATCGGCCCGACGCCCGGCGCGCTCATCAGCCGCCGACACACTTCCTCCTTGCGGACGATGTGGAGAACCTGCTTGGTCAAGCGGGCGAACTCCTTCAGCATGACGCTGAGGATCGCAAGAAGCGGCTCGACCATTGCCATCACCTCGGCGCCAGCCAGGTCGCGCACGCGATCAGCAAAGGCGGTGCGCGACGGTGTACCGAGCTTGACGCCGGTCTCGCGTAGCATGGCGCGCACAACATTCTCGATGCTGCGCATCTCGTTCAGCACCGTGCGGCGGGCAACCAGCAGCGCGCGCCACAACCGGCATTGCCGGCTCTTGACATGCACCTGCCGGTAACCAGCCGGTGCGCATGATCTGCGCCAGCGCGCGGGCATCGTTGCGATCGGTCTTGTTCGGCATCGTCTTCATGGCCGCATTGGCCTGGCGTGTCTCGATGCAGATCGCCTGCAGGCCTTCGGCGCGCAATCCGTCGTGAAGCCATGCCGTCAGCGAGCACGCTTCCAGGCCGAGGCGCTCCAGCGGAAGCCCGACTTTGCGCAGCGCGTTGATCAACGCCTCCGGCTCGCTCGCCGCACGTATTTCCTTGACGATCCGGCCGCTCTCCTCGACCACGCAGATCGCAGTCTCTTCCAAAGACACGTCCAGTCCGGCAAAATACTTCATGGCTGCTCCTTCCCGATGTTTGTGGCGAATCAACATCGACCTCGTTCTCACATCTCGACAGGAGCAGCCGCCCTTATCCGGGCTCGGCAAAGACCCCAATCACCCCATCTGTTTGGTTGGTTCAATGCATTCTGCGCATCAAGAGACTGCTCATGGCGGCGTGGATCATGGTTTCGGAGACGTCGATGCGTCGTTCGCAGTGCGCGCACGAGGCGGCGCCAGTTGAGAACCTCGCGCAGGTCAACGCTCAGCCCCGCCTGGCCGGCTTCCGCAGCAGCGTGCAATTCGCTCCCATTCCTCACTGGTGAGATCGGTCGGATAGCGTTTCGTCTTTCGCCCGATTCGGGCCATCCGGCCTCGCGTCTCTTGTCTCCACATACATAGCCGTAATCAAAATTCGATCGCGCAGGGAATCAAGCGGACTCTTACGCGGCAGGGGAGCCACACCGTGACAAAATTTTTTGATTTTGGAAATGAGCCCCGCCAGGACGAGCTTTCAAGCTTGGTTGCAAAAGAGGTCCAGCGCGTTCTGGCTCAGCACGAGGAGGTTATGAAGGAACGCAGTTCAATCGCATCGCACATCGGGACGGGCAATACCGCTGCCGCCGATTTACTTTCTGCACCGCCCCAACAAACCATTCATGACGATTTGACCGCCCTGGCGTCCCAAGTTGTTCGCAGGCTCGCAGCCGAAGCAGTGGGTCGTTCCAATGAAAGCGCCGATGAAGCGGCTCCGCTCGCGGTTCGAATCGAGGGCGCGCGTGGGTACGCAGTGCTAAAAGCGCGAGATCTGCAAAGCGATTGCCTGCGAATTGAAGACTTGGCGGGTCGGGTTGCAGGGCCAACCTAATCTGGAACAGCGCTTCGGCATACCGCGATCGACACATTTTACAATACGTGAAAGTTGTCCGGATTGCCTTATTTGTATAGTTTGTACTGCTCGTGCAATATCTATTGCATTTTGTGGCATAATCACAACGGTCTCAGATATAGCTCAGGACGTTGCGTTGTATATATTGAATATTCAATGTGATAGATAGCGTAAGACTGCGAAGAAGCAGCGCAATGCGCATCTTTTTCGATCGTGGGGATGGGGAGGGATGCTGTCTTTCAGCAATGACACCCTGGCCCTTTTTTTAATCCTTTGAGTGGAGATCAAAATGAACATCAACAGCCTTCTTCTCGGCTCCGCTGCGGCCTTGGCTGCGGTCACCGGCGTTCGCGCGGCCGATTCCGTTACTGTCGCCGAGCCGGAACCAGCTGAGTACGTCAAGATTTGCGACGTCTATGGCGCCGGATATTTCTACATCCCTGGCACCGAAACCTGCCTCCGTATCGGTGGCTATGTCCGCTAGGATGCTTCGGTCGGTGAGGAAGGCTCGTACGATGGCCGTCGTGCTGTTGGCCATGAGGACGGCAGCATCAACGACACCTGGCACAAGAAGGGCCGCCTCTCGCTGAAGATCCTGGACGGGTCAGGAAACAGAGCTCGGCACCCTGAAGACCTACACTCAAACCAACTTCAACTATTCCGACGGCAGTAACAGCAGTACGCTGAACTTTGCCTGCATTCAACTCGGTGGCCTGCGAATCGGTAAGGACAAATCGGCCTTCGACACGTTCAGCGGCTACGCTGGCAACGTCATCAACGATACGCTGGTTCCTTATGGCGATTTCGACACCAACGTCGTGCAGTATTATTTCGACGCCGGCAATGGCTTCTCGGCCGTGGTCTCCCTCGAAGAAGGCTCTGGCGCGGTCGGCACGATCGACAGCTACGTTCCGCATGTCGTCGGTGGCGTGAAGTACACGCAGGGCTGGGGTGCGATCACCGGCGTCGTTGCCTATGACAGCAACTATGAAGAAGTGGCCGGCAAGGTTCGCCTGGACGTGACCCCGGTGCAGAACCTGGCACTGTTCGTTATGGTCGGCTACGGCACAGACGACAACCTCTCGGATCCGACCTATGCAATCCCTGCCGGCGGCCGTGGCTTCTACAAGCAGTGGGGCGGCAACTGGGCAATCTGGGGCGGTGGCACCTACACCATCAACGAAAAGACCTCGTTCAATGCCCAGCTCTCCTATGACGAGGACAAGAACTTCGGCGTTGCGGCGAATATCGCCTACGACATCGTTCCGGGTCTCACAATCACTGCCGAAGTCGACTACATCAACGAAGGCAACTCCAGCTGGACTGGTATTCCGGCCGGTGACGATAGTGCGATCGGCGGCTTCCTCCGCTTCCAGCGCTCGTTCTGACGGATCGAGCATTGAACCATAGCGCCCGTCGCGATTGCGTGCGCTAGACCCCGTCCGTCCAGCCTGTGTTGGCTAAGCGGGACGCCAAAAAAGGGGATCATCGGCGGCTCCTTCCAAAGTACCTAGGTCCGCACCTCCGGGACCGATGCCTGCCGCCGATGCGAAGGGCGCCCTTGACCAAGGCGCCCTTCATTCTAGAGCGTCGAGCATTCTGACTATATCGAAGCGATTGCCGTTGTGTAGCAACGACTGCTGTCAGAAAATCTGGATTTGAATATCACGTCGGGGGATGTTGTTGTCTACAGAGCGGTACAGCGGCTTGGGACTTCCACTGTCATTCCTCGTTCTTGATTGCTGAAACGGAAGACGAAGGTGGTTGCCGGAGAACCGAATGACGTGCGATTGAAAAATGCTGACAGCCAATGGATTGTCCAGGTCGTCGAAATGGCAGAATAACTCGGCATTTATTCGACGCTCAAGCCCGTTGCCGAGAGTTACGCTGAAGGCCAGCGAATTAGGCTCGGCCTGCCTGGAAGGCCACCGATCAGTTGACAAGCGTTGAACCTGGACTAGGAGGAGAACCCCGGTGGACGAGCGCCCTAAGAGGCTCCGCGAAACACCAGACTTCATCTCAACGATGTTCTCGACCTCGCCGAGTCTCCGATCGCGGTAGGCTTCCGCATGAAGATGATCGCCGCCGGTTACGAGGATGGCAACGACGCCAACCGGCTGCGTTCCGACCCGGTCTTCAAGATGGCCCAGGATGCGCCCCCTTCGGGTCGGGATCTGGCGTCGCAATCGACGATGTGTCGGCTGGAGAACCTACCCGATGTGCGCTCGCTGGCCATGGGCCGGACGATGGTCGACCTCTACTGCGCCTCCTTCCGGCAGATTCCGAAGCGGATCGTGCTCGACTCGACGACACGTTTGACGCCGTGCACGGCAACCAGCAGCTCCGCCTCTTCAATGCCCATCACGACGAGTACGGCTTCCAGCCGATCGTTGTGTTCGATGGCGACGGCCGGTTCGTGGCTGCTGTCCTGCGACCGGCCAAGCGGCCAAGTGGGGCTGAGATCCGCGCTCACCTGCGCCGCCTGGTGCGGGCGATCCGGAGCAACTGGCCGAACATCCGGATCCTGATCCGGGCCGACGGTCACTATTGCAGCCCGCTGTCGTCGGCATTTGGCCCCACCCGAACGGTGCCGACCCGGCAAAGCCGGCCGCCCGTGCTCGTGACCGTCAAGGACAAGTCGCTTCGCGATGGGCTGCAGGCCATCCTTGACCGTCACTGCGCGCGGCGGCCAGTTCGAAGCCAGGTCGGCACGAGGAGATGGTCGCCAATCGGCAGAACGAGGAGATGAGAAACGAACCAGGAGCAAGCTTGACAATCATCGCCCCATACAGGTGTAGCTCGGCGGCAGCGAAGCCGCTCGCGAGCGCGGGCACGCGCGTGCGCGCGGGTGGTATCTATAGTGGCGTTGCGTGAAGGTCAGATGGCCTGCTGATTGGCGGGCTTAGCGGCTTCGCGCAGGCGCTTCCATTGCCAGGACAGACTTCGTGCAGACGCGAGGTGGGAAGATCCGCAATGCGGGCCAGGACGTCGGCAAGCCAGGCTTCGGGTCGACGTCGTTGAGGCCTGCTGTGGTGATGAGGGTAAGCATGACAGCGGCGCGGTCGGCGCCCCGCTGGGAACCGGCGAAGGTCCAGTTGCGTCTTCCCAGAGCAACGCCGCGCAACGCTCTTTCGGCCGCGTTGTTGCTGAGGCAGATCCTGCCGTCCTCGATGAAGCGGGCGAAGTCGGCCCAGCGCCTGAGCATGTAGTTGTCATCTCTGCCGGTTCTCGCTACCAACATAAGCTATGCGAACGAAAACGGTATACCGGAACATTCAACGGCTCTTGCCGACCTTCGAAGCAGCCGCCCGAAATCAAAGCTTCACTCTGGCGGGTGAAGAGATCGGCTTGAGCCAAAGCGCCGTCAGCAAACAGATAAGGGAGCTTGAAAGCCGCCTTGGTCAGCCAATTTTCGTCCGCGCGCACAAACCGGTCAGCTTGACCCCGGCTGGTCACAGACTTCTCAGAGCATACAGCCTTGCGGCTTCCCAAGTGATGGATGCGCTAGAGGATCTCCTGCAAGAAAGCTCTAAAAAACAGATCGTCCTTTCGACTTCCACGGCAAACGCGGCATTTATGCTATTGCCGCGCGTCGCGGAGGTGCGGGAATGCTTCCCTGGCGGCGAGATCTTTGTGGTGACATCGGATCCCCAAGGGATTGAAACCGCCGGCCAGATAGATCTCGTACTTTCATTTGGCAAACCGGATTTTTCCGATTTCAAGATCCGTCCGTTGTTTCGAGATATATTGGCTCCGGTTTGTAGTCCCGAGTTCATCAATAAAACGGGACCCCTGCGGCACGTTGATGATTTGTTGAGGTGCGAGCTCTTGTATATGCAGGCTCAGCACCCTTCTTGGATTGGCTGGCGCCAATGGCTGAGACATTTCTCGTTGGAACTCCCAAAGAACCACCAGCCAATGGGTTTCAACAACTACTACAATACAATTCAGGCCTGCTTGGCTGGGCAAGGGGTGGCTCTTGGCTGGCTTCGTCTTTTGGGCGACCCGCTGAGTAGCGGCCAGTTGGTGACACCGCTTCCAGAGTTTGTAGAGACAGAAGACCAGTACCATCTGGCTTGGCCTGCGAATCGGCGTCCCAATTTTGCAATCGAACCATTTGAGCAATGGCTCTGGCGGCGATACGGCGGGGATATTTTTGGCTTCATTGCGTCTGAAACCGAGAGACTTAGCCGCCCGGCGACCTCGGGGTGAGGGCTGGATGGCCCCTTCATGGCTGCTAAATCGGCAACTGTCTCTGCTTAATTGGGCCGAGCTCGCGTCCAGGTAATAGTTCGTGCCGATTGGTTCAATCGCTACTGAGATCTTCCCGACCACAAGCAGGACATCGGGTGCCAGCAGGAATGTACCCGGAGCAGCATTCGCTCCGGACCGTGCGTTATCGACCCCATGAATTCCTCCAGGGAATGCAAGGGGGTGTCATCTTTCATTTGCTTCAACGGTCACTAAGCAACATCCTAGTGAGGAAGGGGGCCGGTTCGGCACCTTCGGAGAAAGACATACGAATGCGCAATATCTTCACTTTCGGTCACCGTCCGGCTCAGCGAAATTGGACCGTTGCAGATTTGCGCGCCAACAAAGGAAAGTTGCAGCTAACCGAAGTGACTGCAATGAATGGCGAACAGGCAGCGCGGGCTGCCGCCGCCGGGATTGATACGATCATCACCCGCAGTCAAATGTTGAAGGAAGTACGCGAGGCGGCTCCAAACACATTCATCACCGCGGCTCTCATGCTCGTCGATCATCCGACCGAGAACGACGTTCTTGAAGGCGCAATGCGGGCGATGGATCAGGGTGCAGATGCGTTATATACAACCCGCAGCCTCGCCACCATCAGGATGTTAGCCGGTCTCAATTTTCCAGTCATGGGCCATCTCGGGTTAGTACCGCCTTACAGCACCTGGATTGGAGGGTTGCGAGCCTACGGTACAACTGCGGATGAGGCGGTCAAACTAGCGGAAGAGTTTCGCGCTATGGAAGAAGCCGGAGCATTCGCCGTCGAGGTCGAGTTGGTCCCTCAGCAGGTGCTAGAAGAGATCAACAAGCGAACTAGCTTGATTACCTTCTCAATCGGCTCTGGTTCCGGGGGGGACGTGACATTTCTCTTTTCCGAGGACATTTGCGGCGAAACAGCAAATCCGCCACGGCATGCCCGCGCGTACGGCAATGTACTTCGCCTACAGCAGCAAATCGAGCTGGAACGCTCAAAGGCCCTGAACGCGTTTCAGTCGGCAGTGCGCGACGGCTCCTTCCCTTACAAGGACGTCTCCATCTCGTTGAAAACTAATGAGCTTGAAGTCTTCCGAGCTCGGCTGGACGAGACGTGCTCGTCCTGCTCGCAAAGCAAAGGATGACGGGAAATGACACTAGAGAGCACAAAACCAGAAGTGACCGTTCCGGGAAAATCGACCTGGAACTATCACCCGGATCTCCCGCTGCAGGACCGTTCACTGTTTAACGTGAAAGGTGGTCCGATCGCTGGGCTCACGTTATTGTGGAATTCCTGGCTTCCAATATCGGATCGGCTGCTTGTTCTCGGCGTGTCGTTTTTGACATGGTTCTACCTGTCACCTTCATTGGAAACAGCGCGAAACTTCGCCTTTAATTGGATCGCGGCCGTTTATCTGCGCAACGTTGCGCTGATGGTCCTGGTGGCAGGAGGGATGCATCTTTATCTCTACACATTCAAAAGGCAAGGCAACCATTTTCGTTATGATGCCCGTCCATTCCAGAGGAAAAACTCCCTTTATACATTCAATAATCAATTCCTGGACAACGTCTTTTGGTCGATTGCCAGCGGGGTGACGATTTGGACGGCGTATGAAGTTGTTGGCCTGTGGGTATACGCTAATGGATACGTACCAATCTTGAATTTTTCTGATCACCCTGGCTGGTTTATCATTTGGTGTGTCTTTCTACCAATCTACGGCGTGTTCCATTTTTACTGGATACATCGCCTGCTGCATTGGGGGCCGCTATATAATCGCGTCCATTCTCTGCATCATCGAAACGTAAATGTCGGCCCTTGGTCGGGCATGTCGATGCACCCAGTCGAGCATATCGGCTATCTGAGTTCCGTTCTGATCCATGTGGTGATCCCCTCCCATCCCATACACTTCATCTTCCAGCTGCAGCAAAAGGTACTTCTCGCCATAACTTCGCACGCTGGCTACGAGACCGTGACCGCTGGAGAAGACAGCGATGCTGGACTGAAGGTAGGGGACTTTTTCCATCAACTGCACCACCGTTACTTTGAGTGCAACTACGGGGAGCCCGAGGTACCCTGCGATAAATGGTTCGGCACTTTTCATGATGGCACGGAAGAGGCTACGGCTCGCACGCGGGCCCGCTTGAAAGAAATGAGGAAAAAGTAATACGCCAGGCATGCGCTTCTGGTTGCATAATGTTTCTGATAAATGTCCGGGAAGGTCGCCATGATCAAGATCACTTACGTTGAACATAACGGCAGGGAGCATCTTGTGGATGTTCCTCGTGGCGCCACGGTCATGGAAGGGGCCCGAGACAATGGCATCCCAGGTATCGAGGCAGATTGTGGCGGGGCGTGTGCTTGCGCAACCTGTCACGTCTATGTCGATCCAAACTGGGTGGGAAAGCTTCCCCCTAAGGAGGCGATGGAGCAGGACATGCTCGACTTCGCCTACGAGCCCGATCCGGACCGTTCGCGGCTGACCTGTCAGATTAGGGTCAACGATGCATTGGAAGGACTAATTCTTCACATGCCCGAAAAGCAGGCCTGAGTTCTCAGACGACCGTCGAAGCACGGGAAAGTTGGTCCGATTTGCGGAGGGAATTGTGATGACCGGCTTTGTAATTGTCGGCGCCGGGCAAGCCGGAGCATCGCTTGCAGCGAAGATGCGGGCCTTGGGTTTCGGTGGGCCCGTAACGCTTATTGGCGAGGAGCCCGCGCCACCCTATCAACGGCCGCCACTGTCCAAGGGCTACCTTCTTCGAGAAATGGACCTAGAGCGCCTCTACCTTCGCGCGCCCTCGTTCTGGAAAGAGAATGAAATCAATCTCAAACTGGGCGCACCCGTTACGTCGATCAATCGTTCAACCAAGGTTGTGCGGGTGGGCGATCAGTCAATCCCTTATTACAAGTTGGCGCTGACAACGGGCTCTCGCCCACGACAGATGCCGGCGACTGCAGGGAGCTCTTTGAAAGGCGTGTATACCATCCGTACACTCGCCGATGTCGACGCCATGGCCGCGGAATTCCAGCCTGACCGGAAGTTACTCATCGTCGGAGGCGGGTATCTAGGACTCGAGGCCGCCGCCGTCGGGGTGAAACTTGGGCTCGGGATTACACTTATTGAAATGGCCCCTCGGATTCTCCAGCGCGTTGCCGCCCCGCTAACGTCGGATTATTTCCGTAACTTGCACTCCAACCACGGCGTTGAAATCCTCGAAAATACAGGACTCGACCGTCTCACAGGCAGAGGCCGCGTCTCCGGCGCAGTGCTCTCCAATGGCATGAAGATTCCGGTCGACTTCGTCATAGTTGCTATTGGGGTGGCCCCTAGAACTAGCATTGCTGAGGAAGCGGGCCTTGAGATCGATAATGGCATTCGAACCGACGGCCAGGGCTGCACTTCGGATCCTAATGTTTGGTCAGCCGGTGAGTGCGCGTCCTTTCCCTACGAGGGCAGGCGCATTCGACTAGAAAGCGTTGGCCACGCGATCGACCACGCCGAACTGGTCGCCGGAAACATGCTTGGTGCATCCGAGAACTATAGGGCGAAGCCTTGGTTCTGGTCGGATCAGTATGACATCAAACTGCAGATAGCGGGGTTGAACACTGGCTACGACCAGATCGTCGAACGGAGGGTCGATCATGAACGGTCACGGTCGATCTGGTACTATAAGGAGGGTCAGCTCCTAGCTGTCGATGCAATAAATGACCCACGCGCCTATATGGTCGGCAAGCGGATCATAGAAGCTGGGCAGACCGTCGCACCTGAGCACGTCTTGGATACTTCAAAGGATGTCAAAACTCTTCTCTCAGGGGCAACCAAAGTTGCAACCGTTTGCGACCTGAAGCGGCTCACGCGTCGGCATCAAAAGAACGGGCACCCTACGAGCTCACCTGACAGATGAGAATTTTGCAGTTCCAACAGGTGGCTCCTTGCGCTCAAATGAGGGGAGATCCGATCACGCTAAGTAGCTGACCTCGTGAGCTTCGGATCTTGTCAGGTTAGCGCTAACACCAAGGGAGAACGTGGATGCGATCGAATAGTTGGGCGGGGCTGCAGAAAGCTCTAATGTTAATGTTTAGTGCCACGGCTTTGACGGCGGCTGTTGCAGATGAATTGCCCGGTTCAGGGGTTACCGTCCAGCCTGCCGATCAGAACTATGTCAGTGAGTGGTTTCAAGGCGACCTGGTCAGCCTAGGGCTCAAGGACCTCGGTTATGATGTGCGGGAGTCCGCTTCCATGCAGATGCAGGCAGCCTTCATCTCGGTGGCCACCGGTGATGCGACCTACTACCCCGCCTATTGGAATCCTCTCCATAAGTCATTCTTTGAACAGGCAGGCGGCGAAGCGAAACTGCAGCCGGTGGGCACTCTGGTGACCAACTCCATTCAGGGTTACCTGATCGACAAGAAGACTGCCGATACCCATAAAATCAAGACAATCAACCAGCTCAAAGATCCAGCGATCGCCAAACTGTTCGATATTGACGGCGATGGGAAGGCTGACCTTTATGGCTGCGACCCTGGCTGGGGCTGTGAACGGGTTATTGAACACCAACTGGACGCTTACGGTCTGCGAGACGCAGTGCATCACTTGCAGGGCAGCTATGAAACGATCATTGCCGATGCGATCGAGCGGATCAAGGCAGGTAAGCCTACTTTATACTATGCTTGGACGCCGAATTGGTTGAGCGCTGTCCTGCGGCCAGGCCACGAAGTGGAATGGCTGACGGTCACGTCCACGGCGCTGCCAGACGATCAAATTGGTGCTGTCACCGATGTGGCGGGCATCGGCAATATCGGGTTTCCGGTGAACACTCAGCAGGTGATCGCTAATACTGATTTCCTAAAAAAGAATCCGGCTGCACGCAAGTGGTTCGAGCTGGTGGCAGTTCCGATTGAAGATGTCAATGCCGAGAATTTGCTTGAGCACGAAGGAAAAAACTCGTCGGCCGATGTACTTCGTCACGCGGAAGAGTGGAAGGAGAAACATAAGTCGCAATGGGGCGCCTGGATCGCAGAGGCCAAGGCCGCTGCAAAATAAGACACGTTTGATGCGTAAGCGAGACACATTGAACCTGCTGAACGCCTAGCAAGCTCACCACCGCCGCGGCCACGCACCGGTTGAAAACGTTTGTAGTGCCCAAGCTTCCTGGATTACCGCCATCAACGCCTTCTCGGCCATGCCGCCTGCTGGCTGCGAAGCGCTGGAAAAGATCCTGATCGGCGAGGACGTCTCCGAACGGCTCGATGTCACCCCGGCGAAGTTCCGGGTGATCGTCACGCGTCGCCCCAAATATGCCTACAAGGGCTGGGACGGCGTCATCCAGGCAGCCGCGCCCGCCCGCATCATCGAAAGCGGCATTCCGACCGAAGCGCTGCTGGCGCAGATCGCGGTGTCGAAATACTCCGATGGCCTGCCGCTCTACCAGAGCGATCTATGCCCGCGATCAGGTCGAGATCGACCGGTCACAGATGACGCAGTGGATGGGCAAGCTCGGCTTCGAGCTCGAGCCGCTCGCCGATTACGCACTGACCCGCATCAAGCAGGGTGAGCGGGTCTTTGCCGATGAGACCACGCTGCCAACGCTGGCGCCGGGATCTGGCAAGGCCAAGACGGCCTACCTCTGGACCTATGTCCGCGATTATGCGCACGTAAGCGCTGTCCCGGCGGCACCTTTCGCGCGTGGATGTAAGGGACGATGTTCGAGGCCTTTGAGGGGTTCGACATATGAAGATTTCAGAGTTTACGCTTAAGTCCAGGGACGAGGAGCCGGTCCGTCGGCTGGAGATCTTCACTGGTTCGGGTCGGCGGCGTGAGTGGCCGCCGGAGGAGAAGGCCCGGATAGTGGCGGAGAGCTACGAGGCGGGCGAGACGGTTTGTGCTGTGGCACGCCGGTATGGGCTTTCCCCGCAGCAATTGTTCACGTGGCGTCGGGCTGCTCGCCGGCCGATGGGGGAGGCAGCAATATCGGAATCCATGTTCGTGCCGGCGGTGGTGACGGCAGCGCCTCCGAAGCCTGCGGCGAAGCATCGGCCACAGCCAAGAAAGCGGGAGCCGGCTCGAGACGCTGGTGTGATCGAGCTCGAGATCGACGGCATCGCAATGCGGGTGGGTCGTGGGGCGGATTCGAAGACGGTTGCAGCGGTGATCCGTGCGCTGAGGGCAACGTCGTGATCGGGCCAACGGGAGCGGTCAAGGTCATGGTGGCGACGAAGCCGGTCGACTTCCGCAAGGGAGCGGAAGGTCTGGCAGCGCTCGTGCGCGAGGCGATGGGCGCGGATCCATTCTTATGCGTCGGGCGAGATTATGTGGCGGAGCCTTCCTGGTGCCAGCCTAGGCCCGCCGGTCCGGATTTTTCCGCCACATAATATTTAGATGCTGTTCAGCAGTTGCAGAACGGAGTCATTTGGTCGGAAACGCACGCCGTGAGCGCCGGTGACGCCCGCCTTCTCGAGTCCATTGCGCATCATCTCGACATCCGCTGCGGCATAGCGGTGGGTCGTGGCGACCTGTGCGTGCCCGAGCCAGGCTTGGATCGTCAAAAGGTCCACGCCGGACTGGAGAAGCTTCATGGCGAGGGAGTGCCGGAAGATGTGCGGCGATATGGGCTTGTCGGCCAAGGCCGGCCTGGTAGGCACGGCCTCTGTGGCCGCACGCCGCACGATATGGGTCGCTCCGAAACGAGTCAGGCGTTCGTTGCGGGCGCCGACGAATATCGCTCGCGGCTCGTGATGGGCGATCCCGCGCTCGCTCAACAAGGATGTCAGCGCCCGCGCCAGGTCCTTAGCAATGGGGACGACGCGGTCTCTGCGCCCTTTGCCGCGCAGCAGCACTTGTGGGTGCGGCCGTTCCAACTGAAGGTCGTTTGCGTTGACGCCGGTGGCTTCGGAGACCCGGGCGCCGGTCCGTGCCAGAAACAGTAGAAACGTTCGGTCGCGCCGCCCACGGGACGTCCTCTGATCGGGGCCGCAATAAGGGCGTCCACTTCGGCCTTGGTGAGGTGGTGCGTCACCTCAATGTGAGCCCGTTTTATGGGAATCGTCAGCACGCGTTGGGCGACACCGAAGGACGCCGGGTCAGCGGCTGCTACGTGATGGAAGAAGGATCGGATGGCCGCTAGTCGGGCGTTGCGCGTGGCGATGACGTTCTTGCGCTTCTCCTCGAGCTCGTCGAGGAAGGCGAGAACGAGGTCTCGATCGAGGTCTTCGAGTGCCAATGCGGCCGGCTTCTTCGCCAATCGGGTGGCGGCAAAGATGATCAGCATGCGCAAGGCATCGCGATAGCTGGCCACGGTCGCGGGAGTCGCATTGCGTTGTTTGGTCAAGCGCCGGCGAAAGTAGGACTCCAGGAGCGGCGCCAGCAGCAGGTGTTCGCTCATGCTGCACCTCCGTCGAGGAGGGCGCGCTCCGCCGCAATGGCGAGAAGATCTGCCGAACCGGTGAGATAGTAGGCAGTGTCGCTGTAGCTGGCGTGACCGAGATATGTGGCGAGCAACGGGAGCAACGCCTGAACGTCTGCGCGCTGCTGATGCCAGAGGCCGAGACGGGTCACGGCGAACCGGTGCCTGAGATCGTGTGGCCTTAATGGCTTGCCGCCATCGAGACCAGCAAGCTTGCGGGCCTCGGCAAAGCCGTTTTGCAGGCCTGTCGCCGAGAGGCGATTGCCACGAGAGCTGAGGAAAAAGGCCTGGTCCTTGGGCATGGGAAAAGCGGCATCCCGTTCATGGACGTAGCTACGAAGGGCAGCCTGGGTCGTCGTGTGAACTGGAACGAGACGGTCCTTGCGGAACTTCGTCTTCCGAATGAGGAGAATCCCGTTGGCCAGATCAACGTCGGAACGATCAAGTCTGACCACTTCGCCTGATCGCAGCCCCGAGCTCGCCAATAATCCGATCAGCGTGGCCATTGTCCGCCCCTTGAGAAGGATTCCCGGCGAGATGCGGCGGCATGCGTCGATGAGTGATGCCAACTCGGCCTCGCTGAGGATTCGCGGAGGCGGAATCGCTCTGGATCTGGGGAAAGCTCTGCGCTCCAAGGCTTCGGTTCGCGCGTCATAGACGGCGAGATATTCGTAAAACCGGCGCAGCACGCCGTGACGACTGACACGGCTGTTGGCGGCGCCGCTGAACGACAGGGCAAAATCCAGCGCCAAAGTTCGAGTGGCAGGCCCATCGAACTGAGCGCGCTCAATGTACCTCACGAAAGCCCGCAACGTGCCGGCTTGCTTGCTGAAGGCATAGCCGAGGGAGTGGCGTAGCTCGATGTAACACTCGGCCTTCTCGCCGAGGAATCGGGCAAAGGCGGTCATGCCACGCCTCCCGGAAAGGGATGTGCGACCTCGGCAAGTTGCGACGTCGCGACCTTTACGTACAGCGCCGTTGTGTTGATGCTGCGGTGTCCCAGGAGATCGGCGACCTCGTTGATCGGCCTTCGCTGCTTGACGAGCTGGGTGGCAAGACTGTGGCGCAGGAGATGCGCACCTGCGACCTGCCCGAGTTCAACCCCGCCATGTCGCAACCGCTTCCGCACGATCCTCGAAACAGGCGACGCGCATTTGAATGGTGCCACGGGCGGCGTGAAGGACAGGAACAGATACGGACTATCCACCTTCGGTCGAGCGCGCAGGACGTAGTCGGCGAGCGCGGCACCGGCTTCCTCGATGAGCGGGGCCACCCGATCACGCTTGCCCTTGGTGTGCCGGACAAAAACCTCGCCAGTTCGCCAGTGGATATCGTGCAGTTGAAGGGCGCGCAGCTCACCGTTGCGAATGCCCGTGGTGGCGAGCAGCAGCAGGACGGCTCGATCGCGGACGTCAACCGGTGCCGTTGCGCCGATCATATCAATTGCACGCCGAACGTCATCCCATGCAAGGCGCGGCGGCAGATGAGCCAAACGCCAGTGGGGCGTCCTGGGGACGACGCGCGCGAGATCCTGATCGTGGTGGCCGGCCCAATACAAAAACCGAAGAAATGTCCGGATGTGAGAAGTTGCTGCGGTGCGGGTACCGGAGGTCGCCGATAGTGACAGCCGATGTTCGACAGCGGCAAGGACATGCTCAGCCGTCAATGCGTCGAGGTCTTGGCCGGAATGGTGGCGATGGAACCAATCCAGAAAGCGGCGGCTGCCCAGGAGAACGCCTTCGCGAGACTTTGACTCCAGTCCGCACACCCTGCTCAGATAGTCCGAAAAGGAGCTCAGAAGCGGAGCATTCGGATCATTATCTACACTGGGAACAGCAGCAAGGAAGCGTTCTGGAGCCACTCGCCGCGCGTGTCCCAGTGCCGACACTGCTCCAATGCGTGGAGTATCCGTAGTAAGCGTGCACAAATAGCTGTCGACGACATCTTGAGAGATAGGCATCGGACCACAGCGCGTTGCGGCAAACTGGCTAAAGCGCGCAATCCGGCTCAGGTAAATCGTGGCAGACGCTCGCTTATAACCAAGGGTGAAAAAATGCTCCGCGAGGCGATCCATCTCGCCACCGAGTGCACCGCTACGCAGGCGCTTGAGCATCCCACAATAGGAAAAATAGAACTCGAGCATTCTGCCCCTCCGGCGTTGTGGCACAGGGGAATCCCGCGCCATGAGAGAGGCATGAAATATTATGTGGCGGAGGCAAGCTGGGTTTGGCCGGCCCGAAAGGGATCAGGGCGGCTCCGCCACATAATCTCGCCCGACGCATAAGAATGGATCCGAGCCGGCATCGCGCACCAGTGCCAAAAGGCCGTCGGGACCTTTTCTAAAATCGACGGGATGACTGGCGACCAACACCTTCACGCCAGCCGGGATCATGCCTGGCGAACCGCCCGGATAATCCGCACCAGCTGCTCCTCATTGATATCGGCACCGGCGCGAATGACCACGCCACCCAGCTCGATCTCCACCGACGCAGACGCTGTCGGCGTGACCTCGACAAAGCCGAGCCGCTCCGCATCCCTGTGTGGCGTGACCGCACCGCTCTTGATCGCCTTGCTCCGCCAGCCGAACAGCTGGGCCGGCGCCATCCCCGCTTGTCTGGCAATGGCCGATACATTCGCGCCCGGCTTCAGTGTCGCCTCGATCAGCCGCGACTTCGCTGCCGCCGACCAGCGCCGCCGCGGACGCTGCGGGCTTGCCTCCAGTCGGTTGGCAACCGGTTCAAGAACATGGAAACTTCTATCATCAGGCATAGGCGCAGACATAGAAATTGACACTGCAAGCTCCTCGGCTCCTTGCTTCAGTGTCAGTATGTCTCGCTCATCACCTCAAGCCGCGCCAGATGGGGTCAGCTTGGCGCTTACCCTGCTCAGGCTTGACTCACGTTACGGCCCATCGGATTGCTCAACCGCCCAAGGCGGGCCTTCGTCACGAGGCTTCGACCCGGCCAGTTACCCGACCGAGCCGCTCGTCAGCTACGAGACCAATCGACTACTATCTGGGTGGGATGTTCCTTCACTGGCGATACGCGCCATCGGGGCGCACTGCATAAGACGGGCTAAAGATGACGCCGATGTCCCGGACCCGACAAGCGCGCGGACACTTCCAGCGGGGACGCGGGCAGCTTCCCTCTCGTTAAGCGCGCGCAACTTCATTCCGCGAGTGGCATGCCGATTGCGTTGATTAGGAGGCAGATGCAACATGGAGATAGAACTATGAAACTCGCTTCCGGGTACAAGGCTTTTTGGGATGCCGCCCACGAGAATTACCCCGATCAGATGAAGCCCGACGGACTTCTTGATCAGGCGTGGCGCAAGTTCATCCCTGACTGGCTGGGAATGTTTGACACCATTAACAATGTCCTGAATGCTGATGATTCTGCCCGCTTTGCAAGGCCATCCGATCGAACATGGATGTCATCTATCTTCCCATGGAGTGCTGACAAGCGCACAAAAGTTGGAGCCTTAGCCAGAACTTATAAAGGGCTGATACTTCTCAAGACTCCTTTCGATCTCGCTCTGTATCCAAGGCTAATTTGGGAACTTCAGCCGAGGACAATTATAGAGCTCGGCTCATATCAAGGCGGCAGCGGACTGTGGTTTGCTGACAATATGTCGGTGCTATGTGATGACCCAGGTGAAGTGCACTCATTTGATTTGTATACCAAGTGCATCCATGATAACGCAAAAAAGCATCCACTGCTTACCTTTCATCAAATCGATCTTTCTGATGCCGCCAACTTCAATGAAAAGTTGCTGATGGGGCTACCTCATCCTTGGCTTGTGATCGACGACGCGCATGTGAAAATATTTGATGTATTTTCTTACCTGAACAAATATATGGAATCCGGCGACTACTATGTGATTGAAGATAATCCTTTCCAAGTAAATATGGAGATTATTCATGGATTTCAGATGATAGAGGAGTCGGATTACTTAATTGATACTTATTACACCGATGCGTTCGGGATTAATGTCACTTGTGCTCCAAATGCATGGCTTCGAAAATCATAACCTTGGCTAATAGAGCCTGGTTGGGCTCGCAACGCAGGCGGGCCAGTTCGGTCGGGAGTTGCGAGGCCCGTCGATGTGCGATCCACGGGAATAGCGCCGTCGAGACGTCATGTTCCGAGGCCTGAGATCGGTGGCCCGCCTCTTCGTGCGATTAAGAGACGAGGGTTGCTCGGATGGGCCGAGCCGATCCTCACGCACGAAGGACGAGCCATGGGAGAGTGTAGCGAAGCATTTGTCGCGTTTGATGTAGCCAAGAAAAAGCATGCGGTGGCTATCGCCGAGGGCGACCGCACGGGCGAAGTCGGTTTCGCCGTCATAGCGGTCTCGACCCAAACCCGCCGTGGGGCAGTGAAAAGATAGTATAACAGATCACTCGATCCCGATCGCGGCCCGTTTCCGGAACCGGTTCTGTCCCCGCCGGGACGGTGGTTGTGGTGACCTCGTTGAATCAGCTGACGTCGACTTCGAACTTCATTGCCCACGTTGAGGCGCCTGACCCGAACATAATCATGAGGCATTCGACCTCGGAAAGGACCATGACCCCGGCGATGACAGAGCGAAACTCGAATTGACAACCACCCGCAATTAAAGGGCCGATTCACACGCTGCCGGTTTGCGTGATTGCCATCCTCATAGCCGGCGGCGATCATCTTCATGCGAAAGCCGATCATATCGGCGTTTCGACGGCGGCACGCTGTTTACCAACAGCGACGTTCTGGCTGTGGCGCGGGTGGAAAAGCGGCTGTGTGTCGCCGAGCGTCTGGCGCGCTGCATCGACGCTCCGCGCTGCCCGGACCAAGCCGTCGGGCGACGACAGACTTCCTGCGTCAGGCATTGTCGAACCGAAGCTGAAAGCCCTATTCAAAAGTTCAATATTTTCACAAGTATTTAGCAAAACTTTACGACTACAAGTGTTTACCAACTTCCGGATGGGGTGATAAAAATATCCTTTGTATTTCCGGTTTTCCATTTAAACCGGTTGGAAATATTAGCTTGGAACAAAATATCGATAGAATGCAATGAAGATGTATACAGAGTTAGAAAAGCACTTCCAGAATAAAATGAACGTCCGCCAGCCAAAAAACCATTCTGGTCTTTGCCGAAGCGCTTGCAAAGGGTACCACAAGGCCGTCTGAGATGTGCAAAGGCGCGCCATCATTTCAGCTTGTCAGCACGATTTTTGGTCGTTTGCGAAAGAGGAGGGAACTAGCGATGTGCGAACTTTGATCAGTAAGTAGGCCACCGAAAATACTCTAGGCCTCACCGCTCCGGCTGGGCAATCACTACCATGACGTATTCCAAGAAGGTGGTAATCGTTACCGGCGCCACGTCGGGGATAGGGGAGGCCGTCGTACAGGCCTTCGCCTCGACAGAGGCGTCAATCGTATTGGTCGGCCGCGATAAAGAGCGAGGCCAACGAGCCCTAGAGTCGGTTCAGAAACTCAATTGTCCGGCCGAATTGATGCTCGGCGATGTGACCGACTCGGCCTTCGCGGACCATGTGATTAATTTCACCGTAGAACGGTTCGGGAAGGTCACCGTATTGGTCAACAGCGCAGGGGTCATACGGCGTGGAAGCGCCCTTGAGACAACTGACGATGATTGGCATCATACATTCCAAGCTAATGTCAATGGTGTGTTCTATTTTAGCCGCGCCGCGGTGAAGGCTATGAGAAGGACAGGCGGCGGCAGCATTATCAATATAGCCTCGAGTGTGGCTTTGGTTGGTTGTCCGGGGCTGGCTGCCTATTGTGCGTCGAAAGGCGCGGTCGTTCTGCTAACGCGAGCCATGGCCCTTGATCACGCCAAAGAGCAAATCAGTATCAATGCCGTCTGCCCTGGCGCCGTAGACACGCCCATGCTCGTGTCGGCCCATGATAAGCCAGTTAGCGTCGACGAGGTCCTTCAAAGGAATGTTGATGCGATACCCCAGGGTCGCGTGGCTACTCCGCAAGAAATCGCAAGCTTGACGCTGTACCTCGCGAGCGAGGAGGCTAGGCACATCACAGGGGTTGCGCTTCCGATAGATGGCGGGGTCACGGCAGGATAGGAGGAGTTGTTGGGTAATCGGCTATCAGGCAAAGTTGCCGTCGTCACCGGTGGCAATCGAGGCATAGGGCGGGCCATTGCTGAGAGGCTCGCTGATGAGGAGGCGATGGTTGCAGTCGGCGATTTGCTCGGCGGGCCCTCCCCCTCTTTAAGCAGCGTCGAGAGGCTCACGTTTAAGTCTCTGGACGTCACAAAGGAGGCATCGGTTCGTGAATTCATTGACGAGGTTCTTCAGCAGTTTGGCAGTATCGATGTGCTGGTTAATAATGCTGGTATCATCCTCCATAAGTCCATCGACGAGCAGACAGTCGAGGATTGGGATCGCCTAATGGCGGTCAATCTCCGTGGGCCGTTTCTAATGGCCAAGTATGTGGCTCCAGAAATGAGACGAGCCGGCTCGGGCACAATAGTTAATATTGGATCGGTCGAGGGCTTCATGGTCAACCCGTGGCATACAGCCTACGCCGCTGCGAAGGCCGGCGTCCACGGTCTTACACTGGGATTGGCAGTTGACCTCGGACCCGATGGTGTCCGCTGCAATACCGTTTGCCCCGGCTGGATCGAGACTGACCTGAACCGCGCCTACGTCGAGCTCCACCCGGACCGAAGCTTGGTCGAGCGGGAACTGGCGCAAGTACACCCGGTGGGAAGGATCGGATCCCCAAACGAGATAGCAAATGCGGTCCTTTGGTTGGCTAGCGACGAATCGAGTTTCGTTAGCGGTGAAATGATCGCTGTAGATGGCGCCCGAACCAAGAAAATATCCTTGCCGTCCATCTTGGACGAGGAATACCGGGCAAGCTTACAAAGGCTTAGTACCCGGTCCAAACCTGCGCTCTGACGACTTCCCCGTACTGTCGCTATGGTTGCTAGGCCCGGGGTGGCCCGTCAATCCGATGTGCAACAGTACGAGGGTTAAGCCGGCTGGCCGGCGCAGAGCATCACGCATAGGAGACGGCCATATGGAACATACCGGACTTGTCGGTTTGGAATTCACAAGCAACGGATTTCGGTCGCGGTACCGGAGAGCGGACGCTTGGCTCGGTGGAATATCTCTGCCAATGACGCTGATGCCATTAGCAAGCTGTGGGATCGTCTCAGGCGGTCCGGCAAGGCGGAGCTGTTGGCCGCCTGGCGTCGAAGGTGTCGTCAATGTCAGCACGATCCGCTTCGGCACCTGTCGGCACGAGGCGCGATAGAGGTCGACCATCGCCCGCCCCATAGCGGCCAGATCGCGCACGCCGGGCAGTTCTCCAGCCGGCGCATCATGTTTTGCGAGGCCAGATCCCGACCCGACGGCAGCCTAATCCTGGGTCATCTTGAAGACCGGATCGCAGCGCAGCCGGTTGGCATCGTTGCCATCCTCGTAGCCGGCGGCGATCATCTTCATGCAAAAGTCGATCATATCGGCCAAGCTGTGGCCGGTCTAGTCCGGACAGCGGGCATTGTCGATGCAGCGCGCCAGACGCTCGGCGACCCGCAGCCGCTTTTCCACCCGGGCCACAGGCAGAACGTCGCTGCTCGAGGATAGCAACCCCCGTCGAAACGGGCGACGACAGACGTGCAGCCAACAGATAATAAACCCGCCAGCGGCAGCGTAGGATCTTTTACGGCGGGTGTGGTCTCCGGGACATGACGCCATCGTGCGGGCCCATCAGCACGCCGCCGGAGCACGCAATGCCAAAGGGGAGCGGATGCCCAGGGCTTGGGCCGGTCTCGCAAGGCCTGAGCACCAGGGATCCACGCCGCAACCGAAGCACTCGGCCTTCCCATCTGCTTGATCGGCTCGCCCGGACATCGCAACGCCATCGCCTTTGCCTTTGATCTGATCGACGGTATCGATGCCGATCCCGCCACAACGCCGACCATCTAGCCGCTCCGATCGCCGAAGCTGTTGAGGTCGTCATCCCGCCGAAGCGCAACCGCAAGCTCCAGCGCCCTTACGACGTCGATCTCTACAAGAGCGCAACCGCATCGAGCGCTTCTCTAACAAGCTCAAGCAGTTCAGGCGCGTCGCAACGCGATACGACAAGCTCCTCGCCAGCTTCATGGGCCTCGTGCCGCAATCCAATATGGCTCAGATCGTTTAATCGTCACTAGGTCCTAACGCTACCCACAGGTCAGGTGGTGTCGGATGATGCCGCAGCTGATCTCTACCTCTCTGGCCATTGAATATGATAGCCACTTTCTAGAATTGTGAAAACGAGCGGACAAAGATTGAAACAAAAGTAAACGGACCTTAAAGTTACAGAATACATTCTTAATCTGATCTGACTTGCCGATGTATAATGCCAAATGGTATCCTTCAGAAATAGAGACCCTTTAAATCTCACCGACTGACTTGTGAAGGGAAATCGTATGTGTACTGTCGAGACTGGAGGAAACGCGACGCGCGCCACTCATTTCCACGATGAATCGGATTTATCGGTAACGGTAGCGTTGTGGCGACCGACAGCCAAGCTCTTGGATGCCGGCTACCAGGTGAACAAGACATCAATCCCGTGGCCCGCGAACGACTTGCTCGAAAAAGACACCCGGCGACAAGAGTCATCGCGATCCGACCGGCGATTACGGCATTTGCCGTCACTTATCTGCCACTGCCATTCAACTTGTTCGACAAATTAGTAGGCGGGTAGGGCGCCTTGGCCGGAATGCGCCGGGACGGCGCTCAAGTTGACACCTCTCACTGACGAAGGTCGAAATCGCCCGTCTGGCGGCATCGGTTGGCGTGCATTTCACTGAAAGCGCCCGCGACAGCTAGGCTCAGCGTACGGAACAAACAGCTCATGGCTGAGCCGTGGCCATTGCGCTCCAACGATCTCTTTACCGCATCACTCATGGAGGAATTATGATGGACACTCTCGATCAGCAGGCGGCACTGGAGCAAGCCGCACGAAAGCGCATCAAGGCTTCCCATGCCCTCGATGGCGACGCCGGTCGCTTGGCCCACTTTTATCGCGGATGGGCCGGCTCTTATGATCTGGATGTGGGTCGCGATGGGTACTGCGGGCCGATGATCGTGGCGGAACTGGCGGGCGCCGTGCAGACG
The DNA here is from genome assembly GCF_040318155.1 of Mesorhizobium sp. M1307. Classification (NCBI taxonomy): domain Bacteria; kingdom Pseudomonadati; phylum Pseudomonadota; class Alphaproteobacteria; order Hyphomicrobiales; family Phyllobacteriaceae; genus Mesorhizobium; species Mesorhizobium sp. M1307. The sequence goes on from NZ_JAMYLR010000027.1 coordinate 72,391, forward strand.
GCCTATTTGGCCGGGCAGCGAGCAGCCATCGCAATCCTGGACGCTGGCTGCGGAACGGGCCTGGTCGGCGTGGAACTGGAACGCCTAGGATTCCGGTTGATCGACGGGATTGACCTTTCCAAGGAGATGGCTGAAAAGGCCCGGCAAACCCGCGCCTACCGCCATGTCCGAGGCGATGTCGACCTCAACGGGCCGCTCTCTGACCACTCCAGCGCGAGCTATGACATCACGGTCTGCTGCGGCGTCTTCACGCTCGGGCATGTCCGGCCGG
>NZ_JAMYLR010000028.1:0-71371 GCF_040318155.1 Mesorhizobium sp. M1307
TTGGCGGCAATGGTGCCGACCTGCGCGATCTCGCCTGAGGACTTGACCTTCTTGGCGCGCGCCTGGATTTCCTGGACGACGGCGCCGACAGCAAGATCGATGCCGCGCTTGAGATCCATCGGGTTCATGCCCGCGGCAACGAATTTGGCACCCTCGCGCAGGATGGAAGCGGCCAGCACCGTGGCGGTGGTGGTGCCGTCGCCGGCGAGGTCGTTGGTTTTCGAGGCCACTTCGCGCACCATCTGTGCGCCCATGTTTTCGAACTTGTCGGTGAGCTCGATTTCCTTGGCCACCGTCACGCCGTCCTTGGTGATGCGCGGCGCGCCATAGGCCTTGTCGATGATGACGTTGCGGCCCTTGGGGCCGAGCGTCACCTTGACGGCGTTGTTGAGGAGTTCGACGCCGCGCAGCATGCGGTCGCGGGCATCGGTGGCGAATTTGATTTCCTTGGCAGACATTTTTTATCCCGTCGAATTTGGAGTGGAACGGTCGCCGCGCGGAACGCGCTGCGCTTGTTCTTCAAATACTGGAGCGACCTTTGCGCGCCTTGAGGGACACGCGCCGCTCCAGTCAGGCGGCCTTCTTGGCTTCGACAGCTTTGTCGATGACGCCCATGATGTCGGCCTCCTTCATGATCAGAAGGTCCTCGCCGTAGATCTTGACCTCCGTGCCCGACCATTTGCCGAACAGGATCAGGTCGCCGGCCTTGACGTCGAGCGGAACAAGCGCGCCATTCTCGTCGCGTCCGCCCGGGCCGACGGCGATCACTTCGCCTTCCTGTGGTTTCTCCTTGGCATTGTCGGGAATGATGATGCCGCCCTTGGATTTGGTGTCGCCTTCGGCGCGGCGAATGACGACGCGATCGTGGAGTGGCCGGAATTTCATGGGGAACTTCTTTCTGGGGCCAGCATAGGCGGCCGCTACCCCTGATATAGGCGCGTTGGCACTCGATAGATAGGAGTGCCAGAATTATTTCTGGCCAATGGCCAAGAATTCGAATGATATAATTCGAGACGCGCAGAAATTCGTTCGGATGTGAGGAAAACTTTCTGCCGGCTTGAATTTCGCGGATGCGGGTTATTATTTCAAAGATCAAATAAAGGAGGCCGCGACCTTGTTTGGAACTCAATTGAGGCGCATAGGTAAAACTCGTTGATTTGGGTCGAGTTGGCTTTGTGTCAGAGCCCCGCCATTCACCACCGAATTCTCGAAAATGAGTGCATGCGCCGGTCCGGCGCACATCTCGTTCCGTTCGGACCCTGGAATGAAACCGACGCTGACCACGGATGTACTGGCAGCGTCGGGCATCGTCCCGGCGGTTCGAGTGGGAATGATACGGAAAGGCGCAGCCGCCCGTTTCCGCGGAAAGCCGCAATTCATGACCAGCCGCACCACAAATACAGTCGTTCGCTTCAAGTCGGCGTTTTCGCTGCCCGGCTTTGATACACCGCAACCGCCCGGAGAGTATCGGGTCGACCATGACGAGGAGGCCCTCGAAGGGACTTCCCAGATCGCATGGCGCCGCGTGGCCACCTTCATTCACCTGCCGGCGATCACCGCGAGCGGTGCTACGCAGCAGATGGTGCCGATCGAACCGGCATTGCTTCAAGCCTCGCTGGAGCTGGACGAGAGACAATCATGAGAACCACAACCCTCATGCAACGCAACGCACGCCCGGTCCGCCGCGAAGCCGCAACGCATCTCTTCGCCGTCGGACAGGCTATCCGGCTGAAGAGCGGCATCGGCACGTTTCCAAAGGCCGCGGAAATCTACCGCGTCACAGCAACGCTCCCGCCGAGCGGAAATTCGCTGCAGTACCGCATCCGCAGCGACGTCGAACTTCATGAACGGGTGGCGACGCAGGACAGTCTCGAACCGGTCGACACGTCGCCGGGTGACAGCATAACGCTAAGCGAAAGGATCTTCGAACATGTCAAAGGGACAGAAACGATCTAGCCGGGAGATCAGGAAGCCGAAGCAGGAAAAGGTCCCGCCCAAGGCTGAAAGCGTATTCGGCGCCCAGACCAGACTTGCCGCCAACATCAGTGCCCTGCGCGGCAAGGGCAAGAACTGACGTCGCGACACGGGCACGGATGACGATGAAGATCGTGATCGAATTCTATCGCACCCGAAACTCGGACGACGCGCATGCCGTAGTCGGGCGCGAGACGGCGCAAGCGGCCAACCTCAACCATGCGATCGAGATCGCCAGGCTTTTGGCCAAAACCTTGAACATGCCGCAGCGGCCGGACGCCATGACGATCGCCGACGCGAAGGGCGCAACGCTCTATTCCGGCGTTCTGGCCACGGAAGCGATCAATGAGGAAAGGCCAACGCCATGAGTGCCCGTAGCAACGAAACCGATCGGCAGTGCAACGCCGCCGGGCTTGCGGTCTGGGAAAATGAGGGTGGGACATCGGGACGCGACTTCGCGGACCGTCAATATGGCCGCCGCGTCGAGGCGGATCGGTCCTGGACCGTCTATCATGTCTTCAGCGGAATTCCGGCGCTGATCGACGGTGGTGCCATGACCGGCCTCAGCCGGTCGGATGCGACGCGCAGCATGTTGTCCCTCAATCAGCGCAATGCCGAGTGCCGGAGGGCGCGGGTTGCGGCGCCGCCAATTGTCCCACACGAGGCAGTGGTGGGCCAATCATGATGCTCTCCTTTCCCAACCCCAGCCGGAGATTCGATGAAGTGCGCGATTTTCGGTAGGTAGGCACCCGATCACGAACGTTCTGGTAAGACCGGAATGTCGCCTCCTGGAGCAAGCGGGCACGCGGTGCCACAGTCAAGTAACAGCTAGCAGCGTCGTTGCGGCCAAGATGGAGGTCGCCAGCGGAATGGCGCCTTTCTGGCTTCCAGACCCGGACCGTCTGTTTCCGGCCCAATCCCAACCGAGTCAGTACCCGGGCGTTCCTCCGGTGGCCAATCATGGCCGAAGGAGAAACGAAATGGGACATTCACACTATGACCCCCAGCGGCTGGCATTGACGCAGACCGGGCGCACGTCGACGCCATGATCCCGAGCATCACGCACGATTTGGGCCGGCAGATAAAAACCAATCGGTTGCGAATTCAGCAACGCGGCACAGAAGACATCGGGATGCCAGCACTTCATCCAGGATGAGGCGTAGGCGATCAGCGCGAAGGAGGCGGCGTGGCTTTCGGGAAAGCCGTAGCTGCCAAAGCCTTCGAGCTGCGAAAAGGTCTTTTCGGCAAACTCTGGCGTGTAGCCGTTGGCGATCATGCCGTTGATGAGCTTGTCACGGAACTTCGAGACGCCGCCGGTGTGCTTGAAGGTGGCCATCGCGCGCCGCAGCTGGTCGGCCTCGCCGGCGGAAAAGCCGGCGCAGACCATGGACACCTGCATCGCCTGCTCCTGAAACAGCGGCACGCCTAGCGTCTTGCCCAGCACGCGCTCGAGCTCCGGCGTCGGAAACGTCACCTCTTCTGTCCCGTCGCGCCGGCGAAGATAGGGATGGACCATGTCACCCTGGATCGGACCAGGTCGAACGATCGCAACCTCAATGACCAGGTCGTAGAAAGTGCGGGGCTTCATGCGCGGCAGCATCGACATCTGCGCGCGCGACTCGATCTGGAAGACGCCGAGCGTATCGGCTTTGCGGATCATCACGTAAGTGCGCGGGTCCTCGGCCGGGATCATCGCCAGGTCGAGGGCGATGCCCTTGTGCTCGGACAGGAGATCGAATGACTTCTTCATGCAGGTCAGCATGCCCAGGGCCAGGACATCCACCTTCATGAATTTGAGGGCGTCGATATCATCCTTGTCCCGTTCGACGACCTGGCGATCCTTCATCGCCGCCGGCTCGATCGGCACGAGATCGTCGAGCCGATCGTGCGTCAGCACAAAACCGCCCGGATGTTGCGAGAGATGACGCGGCGTGCCGGCAAGTTGCGCGGCGAGTTTAAGGGTCAGCCGCAGCCGGCGATCGCCGAGATTGAGATTGAGCTCGCCGGCGCGCTCATCGACCGCTTCGCCATGGCCCCAGACCTGCGAGGACAGAAGTTTGGTCATGTCCTCAGGCAGGCCGAGCGCCTTGCCGACATCACGAACGGCGCCCTTGATGCGATAACGGATGACGGTGGAGCAAAGCGCTGCGTGGTCGCGGCCGTAGGTCTCATAGACCCACTGCATGACGATCTCGCGCCGTTCGTGCTCGAAGTCGACATCGATGTCGGGCGGCTCGCGCCGTTCCTGCGAAACGAACCTCTCGAACAGGAGGGCCAGCCCTCGCCGGTATCAGGCGCCATTGGGGCAATGCGTTGAACCGAGCGTTCGGGAACGTCGCTCTGCACCGGGGCGAAGCGATAGAGACGGTCTTCGCCGACACGGTTGGCGAGGATGTCGATGACATCCGAGACGTCGGGCTCCGGCGGCCCGGTAAGTGAAGAAATTGTCTGCTTCGCCCGCAGCGGCTCGGCAACGGTCGCGGCAAGCCGCATCAGCTCGATGCCGAACCCTGGATCGACAGTTTCTATTTTATCTGTGAGAAGCCGGGTCAAGCGCTTCGTGTCACGCACCGGCGATGCAGTGTCGACACGGATCGCCTCGATGCGGTTATCGACGCGGAAGAACAGAAGATCGAGCCGGCGCGCCCCAAGCCCTCGCCTCTCGAGTTCAGCACAGAGTTCGGCCGCCAACTTGCCGGTATAGCGGGCGATCGTCTCTGCCGCGCCGATCGGTTCGGCAAAATTGCGGCGGACCTCGACAATTTCCTGCGGCCGGATCGGCTCGATCGGTTCGCTCACTCGTCCAAAGGCCTGGTCGAGGCGGCGACCGGGTTCCGGTCCGAAACGCAAGGCGAGCGACGCGCGTGGCGTAGCGGCGAGGTCCGCAATTGTCTCGAAGCCGAGCCGACGCAGACCATCGATCGTCACGGCGGGTAAGCGAAGCGCCGCGATCGGCAAAGGCTGGATCGCCTGTGCGATCTCACCAGATGGAACCGCAAGGATCTGCCGCGTGCCAAAGCGCGCCAGCGCGTGGGCTGCACCCCAGGTATCAGCGACCGCGGCACGCGCGGCTAGACCGGAGCCGCCAAGTCGCTCCACCATACCGGTGAGCATTGCCGACTCGCCGCCGTGCAGATGGTCGGCGCCGGTCGTATCGATCACAATGCCGTCCGGCGCATCGGCAGCGACGATCGGCGCGTAGCGGCGCAGAGCCCGCAGCGCCAACCGCTCGAGCGCCATGGCGTCGGCATCGGGCTCGGCATCATGGACGATCAGGCCCGGGACCAGCGCCTGCGCCTTGCTCGCCGGAATGCCGATGCGCAGGCCGGCTGCGTGTGCTGCAGCATCAGCGGCAAGCACGACACGGCGGCGCCCGTTTCGGCCGATGAGGACGAGCGGCGTCTCAGGCGGAGGCGGCGTCGCCCGAGCCAGTCCCCCTCCCGGCAGAACCCTGTCGATTGCGGTCACTCCAAACGGCAAAACGGTGCGAGCGCGCGCGTTTCCGCCTTCGAGACGCGCAATGCGCTCTCGAAGCTCGGAAATGGCAGCAGGGGGCGCCGATACACTCATCTGACCCTTGAAACGCGGAAAGCCTGAGATATGTTCTACATTTGTTCTCGTCGTGGCTAAGAGTCAACCGGGATGATGTCGTGCCCCTACGGAAGGAGGCATTCGATGCTCGGGCCACATCTTCAATGCAAAATGCGAGTTCCATTTTTGGAAAGGGCCATGCAGATCCACATGCAGCGCATCGTCGGGTCGTTCGTCGGCTCCGCCTACGGCGCCGGGCAATTCTACAGCCGCGCGGTCACCGAGGCTCGTGATCTGACCACGAAACTCTCCAACGACACCAGAGACGAGGACCTGGACGGCCCGGTAGGCTTCGATAATCGCGCCCAACGCAGGCGCGAGTTCGCAGCCGACATGGGCGGCCTGCAGGCCCACGTGCTTCGCATGGCAGCCGAAGGTGCCGTCTCGGCTTACGAGGACATCACAGGCGAAACCTGGAAGCCCTACGCTCGCCCGGTCGAGCAGCCTGCAAACTCGGTCGACCAAAGGCCGCAACGGGTCCAAATGGCAGCCTTCGAATAGGACGATCGCGGGGCTTTGCCCCGCCTTCCTTCAGCGTCCGCAACGCCATTGCGACCTGGGTCTGAAAAAGAAAAAAGGGCCGACGGCAAACCGCGGCCCATAACGTGTGAAGGTCATGGACCTCCAGAGGGGAACAGCTGCTGCGGCGGAACTGGGAGGAAGCCGCCATGTGCATCAACTGAAGTCTGTATGCACGAATCACGCTGCACTTAATTTTTGTGCAGGGCAGCTATGCGTTCGCGGCTCGTTTGACCGCAATCGTCGCGCTGGCGGTTTTCGCTTTGATAGGCCGTTCAAGCCAACCCTACCCGGTGATCAACGGCAACTTATGTAGCCACCGATCCGAGGCGACTTGATCCAGCACGAAGGCCGCAACGTTTTCGCGCGAAATGGAGCCTCCGCGGAACTGGTTCAAGTTCGTGAGCGTCTGGATCGTGGTGCGTGCAGGCTTGTTGTTGAGAACTGAAGGACGGACAATAGTCCAATCCAGATCGCTGCCCTTGATGATTGCCTCCTGACGATTCTTGTCGGCGTAAATCTTGCGCAGGAGCAGAGGGAAGATCAGCTTGTCGAAGAGGAAACCGCCGTGCCCTGCGCTGTCGCCCGCGCCCATACCGGTGATGGCGACGAGACGCGAGACGTGTTCCGCTTTCATGGCGCTGACAAGCGCTCGGGTCGCGGTCGAAAGAAGGGTGACTTCGCGAAATGGGCTTGCGGGTGTGCCGAGCGCGCTAATCACGGCATCGCGACCCTTGACGGCCTGGCGCAACACCTTCTCGTCACGGGCGTCTCCAACGACGATCTTCACTCCCTTCATGTTTGCGGCCTTTTCCGGCGAGCGCACCAGGAGGGTGACATCGTAGCCACGGCTTACGGCCTGGCTGACGATATGGCGGCCGGTCGGCCCGGTGGCACCGAGCACCAGGATATTCGGTACGGCGGCGAAACGTGTTTCAGGGACGGGTGTGGTCATGATTTTGGTCCTCTTGAAAGCCTGGCGCGCCCTCAGGAGGCCGCCCTGTTGGTTTGGATGCTGGTGATAATCAGAGGCGGCCCTCTGCGAGCAGTTCGCGGGTCCGCTTCAGCGTCGACAGCAGGGCCGACTTGTAGCCCTTGTCGCTGTCGAACTGCGTCTGCTCGGCCTGTTCCTCTGGGCCATCAGCCTCCTTGCCGCGCAGGCCGAGGTAGCAGTAGAACTTCAGCTGCAGTGCGCCGGCTTGTCCTCGAAAAGCTCATTGATAATGGCGCCTTCGCGTGGGCCGATCGCCTGGAAGAAGGTGACCTTGCTCTGCGGCTCGAGGGTGATGATCTCCCTGATGTCAGAGCCGGCGATGGTGGCTTCGCGCACGAAATGGGTATCACTTTCCTCCACGACATCGCAGCGGGTGCAGAGACCCGGCGGGAGGAACAGGCGCGCGTCGCGCGCCTTCAGTTCCAAACCCTTCCATACTTGCTCCCGGGTGAGCTTTGCTTCGCCTTCCGGATTCACCGGGACGGTTGCGGTCGAATAGATCATGTTGATGGTCCTTTGTTTGAAATTGTGGCTGATTGCCTCAGGCAGAGGCAGCGGTTTCCGAAGCAAAGTCGCGGTAGGAGCGGAGCGGACGTCCAAGAAGCGTCGTCAGGCGCTCGACATCACTGCCCTCGGGCAGCATGCCATCGGTCAAAAATCGCTCGCCCATCATGCGCATGTCGTAGGCCATCCATGGCGGCATGAACTGCTTGAGGTTCTGCTCGAAGGCAGCCGTATCGCCGCCACCATAGTTGATATGGCGAGCGAGCACGTCCGACCAGATCGCGGCGATATCCGCTCCGGTAAGGGTATCGGGACCGACCAGGTTGATGCGAGTGATCGGGAGCGGCTGTGCGGCCTGTTCGCGGCGCAGCAGCTCAAGGGCAGCAACCTCGGCGATATCGCGAACGTCGATCATGGCAAGCCCCTTGTCGCCGACGGGCATCGGGTAAACGCCGTAGCCAGCGATGACGTCCTTGATCGTCAGATCGTTCTGGATGAAGTAGGCCGGACGCAGGATGGTAGCGTGAAAGCCCATCTGCTCGATCATCCGCTCGACGCCGAACTTACCGGCGAAGTGCGGCACGTTCACGTAGACGTCCGGGTGAATGACTGACAGGTAGACGATCCGTTCGACGCCAGCCGAGCGGGCGACGTTGAGGGCGATCAAAGCCTGGGTGAACTCGTCTGGTGCGACAGCGTTCAGCAGGAAGAGCGTCGAGACACCGTCGAAGGCGGTACGTAGGGAGTCGACGTCCAGGAAGTCACCTTTGACGACGGCAACACCTGCCGGGAAATTGGCCTTGGAGGGGTCGCGGACGAGAGCGCGGACATCAGCGCCGCGGTCGACGAGGTGATGGATGACTTGGCCGCCGATATTGCCAGTGGCGCCGGTAACGAGAATGGTCATTGGATTTTCTCCGGGTTGGTGTTGCTTGACACCCGGAATATGACTGGTTCATTCTTAAACCAATAGGCTGCTAATTTGGACAGTTCGTCTCACAGGTGGAACGATTATGGATCTCGTCGCCCTTGCCGATTTCAACCTTGTCGCGCGTCACGGTGGCTTCGGCAAAGCGTCGCGGGCGTCCGGCCGTCCCAAAGCGACCTTGTCCCGACGGGTTACGGAACTGGAGGCTGCCCTTCAACTTCGGCTCTTTGAACGTGGCGCGCGCAACCTCAAACTCACTGAGGAAGGACGCGCCCTTCATGAGCGGACAGCCTCTCTGCTGACGGAGCTCGACGAAACGGCGGCCACCATCGCGGCGGGCGGGGACAAGCCGCGCGGCAGGTTACGGATCAGCGCGCCGCTGCTGTTTTCGCAGACAGCCATGGGCAGGATCGCGGCGAGCTTTGCATTGAAATATCCCGACGTGCGGTTGGAAGTCACGACAGAGGACCGAGCCGTGGACATGATCGAGGAAGGTTATGATCTGGTCATCCGGGTCAATCCAGACCCAGACGAAAGTCTTGTCGGCCGAGCCTTTCTGCATGATCGCCTGGTCGTCGTGGCAAGCCCCGATCTGCTCCGGCCGGCCGCAGATCTCTCGGTGCCAGGTGTCGTGCGTGGGGCCAGCGATCGGCAGACCTGGAACGTCGTAACTTCAGAAGGATCCGCGACGATCGGGATCGAGCCCATTCTCGCACTGTCGTCCCTCATCATGGTTCGGGATGCCGTGCGAACCGGCGTAGGCGCTGCTCGTATGCCGATTTCGCTGGTGAGTCACGACCTGGCCGACGGCACTTTGCTGCACTGGGGTGATATCGAAGGTTCCGAGATCGCGCTGTGGGCGCTTTACCCGTCGCGGCGTCTGTTGAGCGCGCGCGTTTCTGCCTTCCTGGATTTTCTGAAGCAGGCTTTTCCCAACGGAACGCCCGATGAACTGGCGACCTACATGGGCAAGTGAGGGGCCAAAGCAGCCTCCACATTTTGCAATCGGGCCGGCGTTACCCAGCGGTGTTTACCCGCGAATAGGCGCCGGGCGGCATTCCCACATGCCGACTGAACGCGACGCTGAAGGCGCTTGCCGAGCCATACCGACGCGTTGCGCAATCTCCGCCGTGGCAACATCCTTGCGAAGGAATTCCTTCGCCAGCGCCATGCGCCGCCGATCGCGTATTCCATCGGGGCCACGCCAACCTCCCTCCGCAAACGATCGAAGAAGGTCGAACGGGACATGGCAGCATCCCGCGCGAGTGTTTCCACCGTCATGCTGCGACCTGGATCCGCGTGAATCCGGCGCAAGGTCGGTGCCAGCAGCGGATCGCCCATACCGCGCAGGAGACCGGGTGGGGCCGCGGCGCTTGCCGTTGAACGCAAAGCTTCGATCAACAGCACCTCCAACAACCGGTGAAGCACCATCTCACGGGCGGTCCGGTCGGCTCTCGTTTCGTCGTTTATCATCCCGACCAGCATCATCAGCCGCTCTTCGCCCTGGACGTGGGTAACCTCTGGTAGCAACGAGACGAGAAGAGTCTTGTCATCCGAGCCAAAGGCACAATGGCCAACCATCGCCTTGATTTCGGCGGTCGCTTCTGGGTCACCGAGCCGGAAGACACCCGGGCTGGTCTCAAGACGTTGGGCAAGGGCTCCGCGAGGCGGCGGTTCCAGGCTGCTCATCGTGAACGAGAAGATTTCCGGAACCAGCACGAAGTCGCCGGCCATCAGCAACATCGGAGCAGCTGCCCCATGTCGAACTCGTCGCGGACGATTCCGGACATCTCCTCCCGGCGGAACGCGAAGCCGTAGTCGAACAGGAAGTCGTCGCCGTAGCCCGACACGTAGGGCATCGTCCACCCGCGCTGTGCCTTAGTCGCCACCAGCTTCTCCAGCGGCGCCCGCGACATCGCGATGAGCGTCACGTCGCGGTCGTTCACGTGCGTGACCATGCCGCCCAGCCCATCGCCGACCGAGGTGCAGCCCGGGTACGCCATCTTCCAGTCCTCCCCGAACATCAGGTGATAGATGAGGAGCTGCGCGCGGCCATCGAACAGCTCCGGCAAGGACTTCGGCCCGTCGTCGGTGGCGAAAGCGTAGTGCTTCTCGACCGGAACCCAGGGCAACTCACGCCGCTGCTTGGTGACGCGCCGTTCGTGCGCCGCCAGCTCCCGCTCGGCCGCCAGCAGCTCCTTGCGGGCGGCCTGCCACTCCTGCTCAGTCGCGACCTCCATCCGACCTCCCTATGTTCGACCTCGTCCTTGTTGAAACCGCGCGGCAGCGGAAAACTCATCGGCACCTCGAAGTCGACGACCTCCGCGACCCGTCCGTCCTCGAGGGCCTCGAGGCGCAGGACGGACAGGGCGAGCGGACGGTAGCCCGGCTCACCCGACGAGCACAAGAGCAGCATCGTCTGGTTGGTCCCGAAGCGGTCGTTCCATCGAGCCGATTGCTACCCGCGGGACGCGCCATTTCCTGACTTTGCCGTTTACGCCGCAAGGTCGCGGCTCGAAATCAAACCGGACGGTCATCCGATCCTGTCCTGGGCTCCAGCGGCAGGTTTTGCATCGGGATCGTCATGCAGACGTATTGCCACGATCATTGCGCTCGTGAACCCGCCCCGCGTCTTCCGGCGATCTGATCGCCTGTCGCGAGCGGCTCAGGTGCTTTTGAGCGTGCCGCTCATCCCTTCCGGATAGAAGCCGCCCTTGCTCACTCCGTCCTTGTCGTTGAGATAGACGATCCGGAGCACCTCCTGCGGTTTTCTGGTGAAGGCGATTGCGTCCGGCGTTGAAAGAATGATGTTGGCTTTTCCGTCCACCTGGATCCCCTCGTCCTTATCGTCCGATCCGTCGATATTGTCTCGGGCCTCGGAGACAGCGTTGGCGGCCTTCCAGGCTTCCTCTCCCTTCCGGTATAGCGTCGATCGCGCCATTCCCATGTGATAGGCTTCGACCGCAAGAATGCCTGCAGCGGCGGCGAGAAAATCCTTGTTCTTTAGAACTGTCGCCGCACCCGCATAGGCGGTGACGCCGACATCCTCGAACAACATCCCGCCGAGAACGAAGTTCGTCCCATTGCCGAAGGGGTCGAAGTCCGCACCGAGACCAGCCGCTTCCGCGACGGCTTTGAACCCTGCGTCGAAATCGATGGCCGGCCTGTCGACGACGTTCTTTCCAAGCGTCTTGCGGTAAAATCGGACGTGCGCGAGTTCCTTTTCCGCAACTTCCTGCATGAATTCGCCGATGGCCGGCGTCTCGAACGAGACTTGCTTTCCGCCAACGACGTCGCCGGATTTCGAGCCGGCATCGGCTGCGTCGATGCCTTTTCCGGTGGTGCCGCGGAGATAGTATTCAGCCTCCATATTCGAGGTTGAGCGCAAAGCGGAAAATGTCTTCGTCCTGCACGTCCTCCTGGGCATAGGCGCGAGAAACCGGCGTCAGGCCCGTGGTGGTGGCGAGGGTTGCTCCCAAGCCGAACTGCAACGCGCGACGGCGCGAAATATGAATTGAAGGCGTGACACGGATCCTGACTTCCTCCCAAAAGCCCGCCGGTATCACCTGTTGGCACCTGATCGCGGGCCAGCCTTTCTAACCCCGTAAAACTCGATAAATGTTCCTTCGGTTGTCGCGCATTTTCGCCAAATGTTGTGCTTCGAATCCGAGCCATGACCTTGAGCTGATTATGGGCGACTGATGTCTCTCGTCTTGTCGAGAAGCTAGAGATCACAACTGCATCGATGTAGCCTTTTATGACCAGTGATATCTACGTCATAGGCGTCATTTGCGCTGGCCGGTGCTTCGGCGCCAATACACAAGCGAACGCCGATTGGCTTATTCGATCGAAGCCAAGGGCGACACGGCCGGTCCGTTCAAGGCGGTGCCATCAATGGCAAAGTGCGAGCCGTGGCAGGGGCAATCCCAGCAGCGTTCCAGCGAGTTCCAATGAACATGGCAACCGATATGAGTACATGCGGCCGAGCGCTTGTGGAGCGTGCCGTCCTCATCGCGAAAAGCCGCGACTTTGGTAAGCCCTTCGCGCACGATAGCGCCCTCTCCCGGCCGCAGCTTGTCGGCGGAATCGATTTCGCCAGGCGCGATATACTCGGCAAAACTCTTGATCGCTGTCGCATTCTCCGCCAGGTAATCGCCGATCGCGCGTGCCGTCTTGCGGGAGGGTTCGTAAAGTTCCCGCCAGGGGCTTTCCCCCTTGAGAATCAGGTCGGAAATCAACAGGCCTGCCACGACCCCATGGGTGATGCCCTGGCCGGAATCGCCGGTAGCAACGAAGACACGCCGGTCACCGGGATTGCGACCGATGAACCCGGCATAGTCGACGGTCTCCATCACCTGCCCGGACCAACGGTTGGTTTCCATGCCGACATCGGGCACCAGCCTTTTGGTCCAGGCCGCCAGGGCCGCGAAGCGTTTGCCGGCATCATCGGCCCGTCCTGTTTTGTGGTCTTCACCTCCGACGATCAGGAAGTCGGTCCGACCTTTGCCAGGCTGAAGCCGAACGTAGTGATAAGGGTCTTCAGTATCCCAATACAGCGCATCCGGTAGGATATCGCGCGCGATCTCGAATGACATTGCGTAGGTCCGATAGGGCGCTTGTTTGGTATGAAGGGCGACCCGATCGTTGATCGGCGAGTTGGTGGCGACAACGGCCGATTTGGCAGACACGGCAAAGCCTGAGACCGTGGTTACGCGCACGCCGCCGTCAGTCTCCTCGAGTTTGTCGACGATGGTATCCGCATAAAGCGCGCCGCCGCGCGCGCGGATGCCGGCAGCCAGCCCGCGGAGATATTTGAGCGGGTGGAATGTCGCCTGATTGGAATAACGAAGGACGGGCGCGTCCGAAAACCCAGCAAGCGGCACGCCCACGATTTTCTCGACGTCGACTCCGATCTTCAGAGCGGCGTCCAGTTCGCGCTCGATGACGGATTCCTTTCTGCCTGACGCCGGAAACAGAAAGCCGTCGAGGCGGCGGAAATCACACGCAATACCCTCCGCCTCTTGGATTGCTTGGATACGGGCGATAACGGCCGACTGGCTTCGGTAGTAAATCCGCGCCAGTTCCTCGCCGCGCAATTTGATCAGTTCCGAAAAATAATCGTCGCAGATCGATGACAGATGCGCGGTGGTGCGTGCCGTCATGCCGCTTCCGATCCGGCCGCGATCAAGCACTGCCACCTTTTGCCCGGCGACGGCCAGTTCGTAGGCGACCGACAGTCCGGCAATGCCAGATCCGACGACCACGACATCGACCTGTTCACTCCGCTCGAGCGGAACCGCCTCAGGCGCGACTTCGGTTGCCGCCCAAAGCGATACAGTCCTTTCATCGCTGACATTCATGGCGGAACTCTCCAGGGCATCGATCAGGAAATGGACGCGAGGGGCTAAAAGTTCCCGCTGCGTTTGTACGCCGATCTAATGCGCTAAGCTCCACGGACTGCGCAGGTGGGAAGCACCCCCTTCGCGCGGGTTTCCAGGCCAGCTGTTTCAATCGCCAGTTCGAAGCGTTAGCCGCATTCGCGGACAATTGCCGTGGTCCGCCAACAGCGAGAACGCTGGCCACATCTGACAAGGCGCAACCAGTACGTGACCGTGTAGTGTCTGGACGATCTTGAAGGCATCCCCATGCAGTGTTCTATGAGTAGACACCTCGAAGTTCCAGGATACGATGCTATGCGACTTAAATGGCCGCGCCCGATTGTCGCCGTTTGGGGCGCGCCTGACCGTCCCGGCCTTCAGGACCACGTTGCCTCGGCCGATACCCACTGATGGAATGCGGCGATACGAGGGTCGGTCCAGCAATCTCTTCTGCAACACAAGTAATAGGCCTCCGTGTCGTCAGAGATCTGCATATCCTTGAACGGCAGGACCAGTTCTCCCTTGGTGATCTCTTCGTGGAGCACAGAGAAGGTCTCCGATCGCGACGCCCTGGCCCATGGCCGCGGCACGATAGGCCATATCGGCACTGGGAAAGACCTCACCCGAGTTCACGTCAAGAAGGTTCGGCACAAATCGCCCAGCCCAAACTTTCCAATCGTGCCGATCAGACGTTTCATGCAGCAGGTTATGGTGAACCAGGTCGGCAGGAGAGGTTAGTGGCACCCCTCTCTCCAGCAGCTTTGGAGAGCAAACTGGGGTGCCGAACGATTGCAACACTAGCACCGCGTCGATATCTTTCGGCCCATTTGGATTACCGCAGTCAAAGGCGAGATCGAACTCACCTCCGAAGAAAATTTCCCAATCATAAGGAGCGGTCGTTAGCAATGGCCTGCAATCGGTGTCCGGGTAACATCACGTCGAACTCGACATCAAAGACCAGTTGGAGGTCGCATATCAGCCGATCGAGCGTGTGTATTTTCCAGAGATGGGCATTGCATCGGTGGTCGCCACCATGACCGGTGGGCGGCAAAGCGAAGTCGGCATCGTCGGCCACGATGGCATGACAGGGGTTGCCGTTATCCTCGGCCAAGACAGATCTCCCAATGAAACCTATATCCAGGTCGCCGGCAATGGCTGGATTCTGCCCGTTGAAGACCTTCGCGCTGCGATTGCAGCAAGCCAGTCCCTTCGCGAGTCGCTGCTTCGCTATGCCCACGCGTTCCTCGTGCACTCGTCCCGGACCGCGCTGGTCAACGGCCATTCCAAAATCGAGGAGCGGTTGGCCCGCTGGCTGCTGATGGTCCAAGACCGCGCCGAAGGAAACAAGATCTACCTGACGCATAAATTTCTGGCGACCATGCTTGGTGCCCGGCGCCCCGGCGTTACCACCGCTCTCCAAATGCTTGAACATCGGGGGCTGGTTCACGCCAAACGCGGCGAGATCGCAATCGTCGATCGCGTTGGAATGATAAAACTCACACACGGTGCTTACGGCGAGGAGGAGCAAAGTCACTTCGGCCTAGCCTCCGCCTAACTGTTCGGAATCGGACAAACCCTTGCAGGCTGCCGAATTGGTGCTGAAGCGCCGCGTCGCCGAGGCCGGGCTCGACCCGCAAGCCTTCTCCGCCCACGGCCTGCGCTCCGGCTATCTTACCGAAACCGCCCTTCGCCAAAAAGACGTACAACCGCTCTGGAGCCCGGTCGGGTGGGGCTCGGTTGCCTGATGCACGACCATTTTTTTTGCAGCCGCCCACAGTTAAGAGCGCACAACCAGCGGCACGAGGCCCTCGTGTCGCTCGTCGAGATAGCAGACGATGCGGTCGCCGACGCGCTGAAAAGTGAGGTCGACCTTCACGTCACCGACCGCTAAGTGCCGGAGGACGATGTTGTCGATGCCTATCGGCAGCCGAGGGCGTTCGACATTGATCTCGCCCTTCCAACCATCGATCCGAATCCCCAGACAGGCTTGCAGCATCATGAAGGCGGATCCGGCGGACCATGCCTGTGGCAGACAAGCCACGGGATAGGCCACTGGCGCATCACCGATCGCACGCGTAAACCCGCAGAATAGCTCCGGGAGCCGCATGTTGAAACGGACCGCCGCCTCGAACATGCTGCTCATAAGCTTCACGACACTGGTGCGCTCCTGGTAGCGGGCGAGCCCAGCGGCACAGATTGCCGTATCGTGCGGCCAGATCGAGCCGTTGTGATAGGACATCGGATTGAATGGAAGCTCGTCGTCGGCCAAAGTCCGAACGCCCCAACCGCTGTGGAGATGGGCTGATAACAGCTGCTCGGCAACTGATTGCGCCCGTTCAGCTGACGGTAGCCCGACATAAAGCAGGTGACCGGGGTTGGAGGCGCGCACCGCGCATTGCTTGCCTTCGCCGTCGATTGCCAAGGCATAGAAATTGCGGTCTGACATCCAAAACTGCGTCTCCACTGCGTTGCGGATCCTTTCTGCCATGCCGCTCCAGTGCGCTGCCTTGGCGACATCGCCGCGCTTGGCGGCCAGCGCAGCCATGCCTTGATAGGCTGCGAAGACGTAACCTTGCACCTCGACCAGTGCGATTGGTCCCCTGGGTATCGTCCCATCGCTATGGAAGATAGCGTCTGCGCTGTCCTTCCAGCCCTGGTTGAAAAGCCCCGTATCTGCCGCCCTGCTGTAGGTCACGAAACCCTCTCCGTTGCGGGCTCCTACCTCCTCCATCCACGCGATGGCCGCACACAGCGAGTCCCACATGCGATCGACGAACTCGTCATCGCCCGTGCGATCGGCATAGGACCAGGCCAGGTAAACATAGAGCGGAGTGGTGTCGACGCCGCCGTAGTAGCGGCCGAACGGTAGCTCTCGCAGCACAGCCATCTCCCCCTTGCGCGTTTCATGCATGATCTTGCCGGGCTCGGCATCGTCAAATATCGAAGTCTCTGTCGACTGATAGCGGGCAAGGAACGCCAGGACCCCGCGGGCAAGGTCAGGGTTGAGCCACAGCATTTGCAAGGCGGAAATGACGCCGTCGCGGCCGAAGGCTGTCGAGAACCAGGGAATACCGGCGTACGGATAAGGCCCGGTCTCCAGATCAGTGGTCAGCAACGCTATGTCGGCGCGGGTGCGCGTGAGCCAGTCATTGAACACGCGGCCGGAGCTGAAGACGGTGGCGCCCTGTCGACGCTTTGAGCGCATGGCAAACCGCGCTCGCGCCGCGGCCGCGCGGAAGCGATCACTGGACGGGATTTCCTCGCTGTGACCGACCTCCAGATGGAGCGCTCTGCTGTCGCGCATCCCCACCAGAATGAGGAACTCGGCGTGATTGGGGTGCATCTGATGGGGCGTCATCGAAAACGCGATGACGGATTGGCGCTCCACATTGTCGAGGCCCTCGTAGCGAAACGTCACTCTTGACTCGCCCACCCGCGCTTCATGCGCGCGACCGCGCCGGCTGCGCGTAGTGCCGCGCACCTCAAACATGTCACGGAAATCGGCGTCGAAGTCGAACCGGACCGGCAGCAGCACATCGCGCGCGGAGTAGTTCGTGAAGATGACGCGCTCGAACATGCGGTCTTGCCAGATGAACCGGGTCCGATCGATGTGCACGACACCCGGCAGCGTTTCACTACCGTTCGGCCCGATGGTGGCCAGATTTGTCAGATTGGCGGTGAATAGGATGTTATCTTGCGACAGCGAGGCGCCAAGCAGTGTGGGCATGCGGCCGCCGACGAACAGACGGAAGCGCGACAGCACACGCGTATCGTCGCGGAAAAGCCCGTCGCCGGTGCCGCGTATGTCGCCGTAGCTGTCCGCGACGATGAAGCAGTCCTCGTGCTTGAGAGCAAATTGCCTATGCGGCTCGCGCGGCGCCGATTCGTCGAGCGCCGGGAGAGCCACAGCGGGATCAAGCTTGCGTGCTTCGACTTCAGTGGTCAATTCAGCCCTCCTGTTCGAAAGAGACTTGGGCGGTGGAGACTTGGGCTGCGCAGGCACACATGCTTCCCTATAAGGCCGGCGCCGAACCATCCTCATCAACAGTGTCTCGCGTCGATCCCGCACTCGGCGCGCGATCGCGGAGAGCCTCGTTCTAATTCTTGGCGAATGATTGGCGAATTCTGCTGTAAAGCGCGATCAAAAGCGGCTCGAAGCCGATCGGTTCTAGGCCGGTTCGATCAAACAGGCCTGACCAGCTGCATTTCAGCGCGGCCATTTCGAGAGCCAAATGCAAATCGCTTGTTGCCGGCGAGCGAGCGGTAGACCGCCATATAGTCGCTGCACATGCGCCCGACCATGAACCGCCTTTCAAAAGTTTCCCGTACCCGTGCGCGATCGAGACCGCCTATCCGCCGTACAGCCTCCACAGCTTCGTCGACGCTGTCCACTATCAATCCGGACACGCCATCATCGATGACCTCTGGAACGGCGCCGCGGTTGAAGGCTATCACCGGGGTGCCGCAGGCCATTGCCTCGATGGTTACAAGGCCGAACGGTTCGGGCCAGTCGATCGGAAACAGCAGCGCTGTCGCATTGCCCAAAAACTCCGCCTTCTGCTGCTCATCGATCTCGCCAATGAACTCGACATTCGAATATCGAAGCACCAGGGGCTCAACTCGCTCCGCCCAAAATGATTGGTCAACCGCGTCGATTTTGGCCGCGATCTTCAGCGGCATTCCAGCGCGGGCGGCGATTTCTATCGCCACTTCCGGGCCCTTTTCCGGTGAGATGCGGCCAAGAAATGCCAGATATCCCGAGGCTTTCCGCCGGAATGGAAGAATATCACGCGGCAGGCCATGGTAGACCGTTCCGAGCCAATTGACCGGCGGCATGGGCCGGCGCTGGTCATCGGAAATCGAGACCAGCGGAATGTCGTCGAACATCGCGTAAAGCCGCGCCAGGAACGGAAGGTCGAGCCTGCCATGAAGCGTGGTAACGGTTCGCTGCGCGAACTCTCGAATTATCGGAAAGTGGAGAACATCGACATGAAAATGCAGTGCATCGAATTCATCCGCCCGTTTGCGGACCTGTTCAAGCATCATGATGTGGTAGGGAATATGGTTTTGGGACTTGGGATTCAGGCGCAGTGCAACATCGCAACACGCCACCAGTTCGGCCGAAGTGCGTGAATCACCGCTGGCGAACAAGGTCACCTCGTGGCCCTGTCGAACCAGCTCTTCCGTCAGATATGAAACGATGCGCTCGGTCCCGCCATAGAGCCTGGGGGGTACAGATTCGATAAGAGGTGCAATCTGGGCGATCTTCATTTTTGCAGGACATCGTGAAAGTGAAAAGTCGGCCTTCAACGAAAGCGGGCGACGCGCACACCTCTCCTTGTATTGCACCGACGCCAACTCTCGAATTGCTAATATGTTCCCGGGAAGATCACCCATCGTGACGTTCGGGCTAGGCAAGGCTTGAGGGCCTAGGTCCTGATCTTTGCGGAATGTTCGCGGGGTGCGGGCATTCCGGCATGGCATCGAGCGCCGGCATCAAGGTGATCATATTCTGGGTCAACGTGGCGTGTCGAAGCCGCTTCAGCGGGGCCGAGTTTATTCGCAGAAGAAGCATCATTCTCCAGATCCCCCCTGTAGCGCGAGGCGCGTCCGTGGCAGAACTTTGGCATGGCACGCCTTGGCCCGCTGCTGGCATTTTTAGCGCTCTATGCCGCAATGTATGCTGCATTCGGGACAGCGTCCCCGTTCTGGCCACGGTATTTTGAGGCGCGCGGCCTGACACCTGAAGAGCTGGGCGTTCTGTTCGGGCTAGGCAACGCAGCCCGGCTGATTGCCGGACCGCTCGCCAATCGAATTGCAGATCTTCTCGGTGCCCTCCGCATCACCCTGGCGGTCTGCATCGGGATCGCGGCAGCGGCGACGCTTGGGCTGGCTGCCGTGCAAGGCGTCTTTCTTCTGTTGGTCGTCTATCTGGCCCAGTCAGCCGGGCTGGCACCGATCACAACCCTCGCTGACGCCCTTGCGGCGCGCGCATCGGTGCGCGAGCCGGGTTTTGAGTATGGTTGGGTGCGAGGTGCGGCATCAGCGGCCTTCGTTGCTGGCACCCTCGCGGCTGGCCAGGTGCTCGGAGTTTTCGAGCTGGATGCGATTATATGGATGTACGCCGCGCTGCTCGCCGGAGCGTTGGCTGCCGCCGCGCTGGTGCCGGAATCAGACACCGGCGCCGAGCGGGCTGCGGACCCGGTCGGGCAAAGCGTAATCGGCGGGCTGCGCGAGCTGCTCGGTCTCCCGACTTTCCGGCGCATCGTCATGATTGCGGCGCTGATCTATGGCAGCCATGCAATGCATGACACCTTCTCGGTCATCCGCTGGACGGCGGCCGGGGTCGGCACGGCGGCGAGCAGCATACTTTGGTCGGAAGCCGTCGGAGCGGAGGTGGTGGTGTTCGTTGTGGTCGGGCCGATCCTGCTGCGCCGGCTTGGCGTGGCCGGGGCCGCTGCTCTGGCCGCGGTGGCCGGAATCCTGCGCTGGGTCGTGGAAGCGGAAACGGCGGCGATCTGGATGCTTGCGTTCGTGCAACCGCTTCACGGCATTACCTTCGCACTGCTGCATCTTGCCTGTATGCGTGTTATCGCCAGCAGCGTGCCGGCACATCTTGCCGCCACGGCGCAGGCCCTTTACGCGATCGGCCCGGGGCTGGCCACCGCGGGCCTTGTCTGGGTATCAGGTCAGCTTTATGGAGCCTATGGCCCGCCCGGGTTCCTCATGATGGCGGGACTCTGTGTGCTGTCCCTCCCGCTAGTAATTGGACTTCGTGAAAGGCCCCCACCATCGGATTGACGCGTATGAGGGCGATGGTCGCCGATTGTGCGAGCTTCTCAGCCAAGGGGTGGTAGCGGCGGAATGGGGAAGATGCCAGAGGGGCTCGTCAGCGCCCTCGAGCTTCGGCTTGAGTATTTGCACAAACGAGTCCAGCGGGGGGGTTATACCGAAGGCGGATGGGAAACAGCGACTGGAAGACAAGATCGTTCAGGATGCAACAGTCACGGTGCTCAATGCATCTATGAAGGCGACTTCTGCGGTTTCTCCTACGGGTTCCGGCCCGGAAGAGGACCACACGGCGCATTGGATGCCCTGTACATCGCGATTGACCAACGGGAGGTGAACTGGATCGTAGACGCCGACAGCCAGAACTTCTTCGGGACGGTCAGTCAGGAAAGGCTGGTTCGCTTCATCACAGGATCGGCAACAAGCGCATCATCCGCTTGATCCGCAAATGGCATAGACATGCTCGGACATGACCTCGCTAACGGTCGTGTTGCCGGCTGAGCGCTCCTCGGCGACACCGCGCATCACGATATCGCGGTCGGTCACCATGCCGACCAGCATGTCATTCTCCCGACCGGAAGGGCGCCGAGATAGTCGGCCCGCATTTTCCGGGCGGCAACCGCTATGAGGAAAGGCCTCTGTTCACTTGCTATGCGCTTTAATGTGCATATATTGTGCGTATGAGAGGTCGGAGATTTGCCATGACCCACGCACAGCTCGCACATTCCGCGGTGGTCTCAGGCTTTGTCGATAGCTTGCAGGAACCACGCACGCCCTATATCTCGCCGAAACGCCTGTCGCAGGCCCTCGGCGTGAAGGTGGCCAACCTGGCGCAGTTAACCGGTGTTCATCGCAACACGCTGCGCAATCCCGCATCGGAACGCCTGCAGGGCCGGATGCGCGAAATGGTGAAGGTGATTTCGGCCGCGACGGAACTCACCGGTAACGTCGACAAGGCGATCTACTGGTATCGCAACGAGCCCATCGCCGACTATGGCCATCGCACGGCGGCCGAGCTCGTTGCGGACGGCCAGGTCGAGGCGGTTCTGGCCTTCATCAGGGATCTCGAGAACGGGGCGCGCGGGTGAGAATCACCCACGTCGGCCCGGACGAGATCTTTCACCGCTATCTTACACCCAAATGGGCATTCCTGCCCATCAGCGGTGCGGGCGC
Source organism: Mesorhizobium sp. M1307 (assembly GCF_040318155.1). Classification (NCBI taxonomy): domain Bacteria; kingdom Pseudomonadati; phylum Pseudomonadota; class Alphaproteobacteria; order Hyphomicrobiales; family Phyllobacteriaceae; genus Mesorhizobium; species Mesorhizobium sp. M1307. The sequence goes on from NZ_JAMYLR010000028.1 coordinate 21,851, forward strand.
GGCGATCGACGGCGGCCGCTTCAATCGACCGGGCGTCGAGGCGCTTTACCTGTCACGCGCGCCGCAAACGGCCCTCGATGAATACAAGCAGGGCGCCAGCATCATCCCGCCGGCCACCCTTGCAGCCTACAAGATCACGCTCGCCGAGGTCGCCGACCTTTCGCAGGGGTTCGACCCAAACGTCTGGGACGACATCTGGCAAGGATGGGATTGTGCGTGGCGCCAGATCGCCCGCATCGACAGGAAGGTCCCGCCATCGTGGAAGCTCGCGGACCTGGTCATCACGGCTGGGCTTCGCGGTATCCTGTTTCCGTCGCTGCGCCATGCCGGCGGCACCAATCTGGCGATCTTCTCGGCCAATCTTGTCGAAGAGGATCGCGTCGCGGTCCATGATCCCGATCATCGGCTGCCGCACGATCAGTCGTCCTGGTCCTGAATTGCCGCCTCTCGCCAAGGGCGCAACGACCTCTAGGGCACTTGGTCCTCAACGCGGTCAGCCTCTAATTCTTCCTCTTCGCCTTCCTCCTCCTCGCTCGCCAGCCCGGCCGGAATTTCTCCCGCCAGCAGCTTCTCCTTGCTGAGCAGTCCGGCGTCCTCGAGCGCCTCGAAATCGGGCAAGTCGCGCAGCGTGTCGAAACCGAAGTGCGACATGAAGGCTTTGGTCGTCACGTAGGTGTAGGGGGCGCCGGGCTGTGGGCTGCGCGGTCCCGAGGTGATGAATTCCTGCTCGCGCAGTACGCCAATCAGATCGCGTGAAACCTCCTTGCCGAAGAAGGATGACAGCTCGCCACGGGTGATCGGCTGGAAGTATGCAATGCACATCAGCACCAGCGCCTCGAACTGCGACAGGGGTTTTGACCGCGTTCTATCCGCGCCCTGGCCCGTTGCTGTGCCAAATGCACCGCGAATGACGTCGGCAAACGCTTTCCTGGTTCGGTGCTGCCATCCTCCGGCGACCGACACGAGCTCATAGGGCCGGTTGCGCAGTTCCTCGCGAATGTCGTCGATGATCAGATCGACGTTGCAGCTCTTTCCGACGACCCGCGCCAGCGTCTCACGCATGACGGGCTCGCTGGCGGCGAAGATGACCGCCTCAATCCGGCCCATCCATTCACGCCAGCGCAGCTCCGACGGCAGGTGCTCGAGTTCGGTATCGACCAGCAAGCGCTGGTTATCCTTTCGCTGAGTTCCCGTCCGGTCCGCCATCGCTACAGCCCATAGAGCCGGAAGGTCGGCCGACCCGACAATTCTCGCACGGCGCCAAAGTCGACCAGCCTGTCAAACAGGCGCCGCAGACCTCGCTCGCTCATGCCAGGAATGGGCTGGGACGCGACAATCGCATCGTCGGAGAGCAGTTTTTCGACTACAGCATCCGATCCCTTTGCCCGCAGCTTCGGTGCAACGGCGATGAGCCGCTGGGCACGACGATCGAGCTCGGCCGAAAGCTCGACGGCCCGCAGCGCGGCGCGCGCCTGAGCCACAAGGAGGCTCTGCACGCTCTCCCGGCCTGGCCCCTGGTCCCTCTCCGCCAGGCTGGTTATTCTCGGTCGCACGCCACGCGTGTACCCGCCCGATCCTGACTGCGCTCCCAGCAGCGGCACCGCATATTGCCAGCCCAGCCGTTGCGCGAGCAGGACGTCGGCGAGCCAGGACCCGAAACTGCGTCCGAAGCCATGGCGCTCAGCAGCCGCGAAGGCGCCGGTCAGCACCGCGACAACGCCCTCCGCCCCGGAAAGCTGGCGGAGATCCTCGATCAGATCGCTCACCGCCTCGTCGTCGCCTCCGTGACCGAGTTCGTCCAGCGCGGCGGCGAGCACAGCTTCCGTCAGCAGATCCTCTGCCGGCAGCAAAGTCAGCCGGCGCCAGGCGAGCAGGATGCGGCCGGCCGGCCCGACGTCATCGCCGGGACGGGTCAGACACACCGCGTCACGCAGGGCGCCGTCATCCTCGACGCGGCCCGCCTTTCGCGACGTCGAAGCTGCCGCCGCGAGCGCCAAGCGCTGCCGCCAGGCCCCGGCCCACCGCTCCTGCCGGCGCACGACAGCGTCGAGCGCGCCGATCGTTGCGCCTGCCACAACCGCAGCCTCGTCAAGGCTTTGCGGGCCGTCGACCGCCCGTCGCAACCAGGACGGCACCGGCGCCACGGTGGTGACCAGTTCGATCCCGGCAGGGTGAGCATTGTGGCGGAGCGACGGCTTGGGGCGAAGAATCATTGTCAATGAGGATGAACGAGCGCGGCGCTTCTGGCAACGATAATGCGAACAAACCGCCGCGCCCGTCGTAGCTCCACAACGAACGATAATGTTGCATTATCATTCGTCCTTTACGAGGCTAGGGGTCCATGGTAGAATTGGCCAGAAAGGTAGAATTTTGGAGTCTTTCGTGTCCCTGAACATCAAAAATCCGGCCACCGTTGCTCTCGCCGATGAACTCGCACGCCGCCAGGGTATCAGTAAGACAGCAGCCATTCATCAGGCCCTGAGCGAGCGCTTGCATCGCTTGGGCTTTGGAGAGACCGCTCAGGAGCGTCTGCTGGCAGAATTGCGCGCCATCCGAGAAAGAGTGGCACGATTGCCTGAACTGGATAGTCGCAGCGACGAGGAGATCATCGGGTATGACGAGCATGGAATCCCTAACTGATGGTGATCGACACCTCAGCTGTTGTAGCGATCCTTCGGAGCGAGCCTGAGGCAGCAAGGCTGGAACGAGCGCTGGTCTTGGACCCAATCCGTCTGGTCCCGGCAACCTGCGTGCTCGAGGCACGCATGGTGCTGGTCAGCAGGCGCGGCGAACACGCATTGGCCGAGATCGATCTTTGGCTGCGCAAAATCGAGGCCGACATCATTCCTGTCGACTCCGAATTGGTTGATCTGGCGACCCAAGGTTGGCTGACCTACGGCAAGGGCCACCACCCGGCGGCGCTGAATTTTGCCGATTGCCTGTCCTATGCTTTGGCAAAGCGTGCGGATGAACCGCTGCTTTTCGTCGGCAAAGACTTCTCCCAAACGGATATCGAAGCGGCATGAGCATGGCTGGCGACGCGCAACGATCATCCGCTGCTTCCGGCGAGGACGACATGCCCGACATCATCGATATCGTCATGCAGATGGGCGATGCCGACCTAGCCTCGTCCCCTCCCCTTCCAGCCATTGCCAATCCCAGCCTGCCTGCGCATCTTGAGGCGCTCGCCGGCCGCGCGCGCGATTATATCGAGGCGGCGAGTTCGGCCAACACGCGCCGCGCCTACGCAGCCGACTGGAAGCATTTTTCGAGCTGGTGCCGGCGCCAAGGCATCGAGATGTTCCCGCCCGATCCTCAGGTCGTCGGGCTCTATATCGCCGCCTGCGCGTCAGGTACGGCCACTGGCGACAAAAAGCCCAACACCGTTTCAACCATCGAGCGCCGGCTTTCGTCGCTCTCCTGGAATTTTGCCCAGCGCGGCCAGCCGCTGGACCGCAAGGATTGGCATATCGCCACGGTGATGGCTGGCGTTCGCAACACCCACGCCTCCCCTCCCCGGCAGAAGGAAGCGATCCTGCCTGAGGATCTGATTGCCATGCTCGAGACCCTCGACCGCGGCACGCTGCGTGGTCTGCGCGACCGCGCCATGCTGCTTTTGGGTTTCGCCGGCGGCCTTCGCCGATCCGAAATCGTCGGCCTCGACCTCGGCAGGGATCAGACCGAGGACGGACGCGGCTGGGTCGAGATTTTTGCCGATAAGGGTCTGCTTGTCACATTGCGCGGCAAAACCGGCTGGCGCGAGGTCGAAATCGGCCGCGGCTCCTCCGACGCCACCTGCCCTGTGGTCGCTCTGCAGACCTGGCTAAGACTGGCGCGCATTGCGCACGGACCGCTGTTTCGGCGCGTTGCTGGTCAAGGCAGAGCCGTCGGTACCGATCGCTTGAACGACCAGGAGGTCGCACGCCTGGTCAAGCGCACGGCGCTCGCCGCCGGCGTGCGCGGCGATCTGTCGGAGGGCGAACGGGCCAAGAAATTCGCCGGCCACTCACTGCGCGCCGGCCTCGCCTCGTCGGCCGAGGTCGACGAACGCTATGTGCAAAAACAGCTCGGCCATGCCTCCGCGGAGATGACCCGCCGCTATCAGCGCCGCAGAGATCGCTTCCGCATCAACCTGACCAAGGCGTCCGGCCTCTAAGGAGGCAAAGCCCTTCCCCTGCCGTTCTTGCCTCTCGGGATCCGCGCAGGCCTTGCACCCTGACCAGGCATTTTCGCTAAATGAATTGGTCACTTCTGTCGTTCGGGACCGCCCCTGCCCATCCGGCCTGTTTCATCGCCAGGACAACTGGTCTTTCGGCAGCCGACCGCTCGGATCGAACACGTTCACCTTGTGCGGAAGATCCGGGCCCCAGTCCCATAGCACCAGATTGCGGTCCTCCGTCTCCGCGCCCGGAGCGAAACTCGGCACCAGAATTCCAGCGATGCCTTGAGGCCGCAGCCGGTCATAGATGGACCAGGATTCAGGTCGCTCGCCGTTACTGAGTGCCGTGGCCCAGGCGCTGGCCATGTCCGCAAGCGTGACAGAAGATTCTCCCCTGCCCTGCTCGCTCGTCAGATCAGTGATGTCCTCGCAGTCCACCTCATAAGAGCACAGCACGCAGGGGTCGATGCGATGCGCGAAGCCCTGGTTGGCTTCCTTGACTGCCGTCATGACGGTCAGCGCCAGATAGAGCGCGGGCACACCTTTGGGATTGAACCGAGCACCCTGATCGCCGCTCCATCACCGGAACTCGGCTTGAATGCCAAACGTGGATCATGCGCCCTGTAGCAGGTTCCGACAAACCTCAAGCAAAGCCAACCAGGCCATGTGATCGAGGTAGTCGCGAATGGCAGCGGCCTTGCCGTCCTTCACGAGGGCTTCGGCGGTGCGTCCACCGAATGCCGGCAGCGGCTGGGCTCGGTACCAGGCCATGGCCTGTTCCTTGCCTCCGGCCCATTCCGTCACGCGAGTGATGATCTCGAGCATCTCGCGCAGACGGCCCTGCGTCTTGGCCGTGCGGCTGCGCTCCAGCCGATAGAGGGTTTCACGGGCAAGCCCGACCGTCTGAGCCAACTGACCCTTGGACATTCCAAAGCTGTCGGCCACCTGGCCAACAGCAATTTTCCCGGCCCGGTCCATATAGGACAAAACCAGGGGTTCATTCTGCCCGGATTTCTTGAGGGCCTGCCCCATCGAGTTCCTTGTCATATTAGCAGCCGCCTTCACTGTGCAAAGGGCGCTTTTCCACTGGTTCAAGCCCGCAGGCGCATGGCGTGCTTCTGATTTCGTACGACCCGCTTGCCATCCGCCTCATTGACCGCGCGCGGACCACCAGCAACGGCAGCATTACGCACAAGAATTTTCAGCCCTTAGCCGGTCATTCTTGCCGTCGTGCCATTGGCCTTGAGTGCTGCCATCAGCATCGGTCCGACCGAGAACTGTCCTGCCCTCGCCTTTTCGGTCAGCACGCGTAGATAGCCCCCGGCCGAGTTGATATGCTGCGCCCTTTGCAGGATACAGGCAATCACGATCGCGGCGACCTCCTGGCCCATCACATGGCAAGCCTCCTCATACGCCGAGGGCGAGACGCCAAGGTAGCCGCGCACCTGGGCGGCGGTAATCATCAAATCGCGCCAGCTTGCGATTCCGTGGGCGGCATAGTCGGCAAGTTCGGGGCAGGCCTTCAGCACAAGTCCTATCGGGAAGCCTTTCGGCTTCTCGGCGTAGGCCGTTCTTGGTTCGACCGTCGCCCTGCTTTGTTCTAAAGCTGGTTCAAATACAAAAGTGGAGTCTGTGTTTGAATCAGATCGCTGCCGCTCGTTTTGGGACTCATTGCCGCTAGGATTCGTGGAATTCATGAAGCTTTCCAGCATCATATCCACTTCGTCGTGCAGCAAGGAGAGCTCCGCGACAATCGCTTCCAGCTCCGACAGCCCTGCCCGCCGAGGAATAGCATCCACGATTGCTCTGAACCGCCTCCAAATGGTTCCCCAGTCGCCAGGAGCGCCCTCGTCGATCGCTGCTTCGACCAGCTTGTGAATGTCGCGCCGGTGGAGGGTGATCCGCTCCCGCGTCAATTTGAGCGCCCGGCTGTCGGCGCGGACCTGCTCGGCAGCCTGCTGAAACTCCGCGGCGCGTGCAAGCAGTGGCGCCAGCGAGAACCCGAACGCCTCCTCGACTGCGCCGCCCTTTGCCTTCCGAGCGAACCGTTTGCCGTTTGGACTGTCTCGACGGATGATCAGTCCGCTATTCACCAGTTCGGCCAGGTTCCTGCGCAGCGTGGAATCGGCCATGCCGTGCGCCCGCAGTGACAACTGCGCGTTCGAAGGAAAGACCATCAGCCCGTTTTCTTTGCTGATCTGATCGTCCGGATAGAACGACAGCAGTCCGCTGAGGACGGCCAGGGCGCGATCTCCCACGCCTATGATCGTCTTGCCCTCGCAAAGCCAGCGATACACCTGCCATTTCTCGACGGCGGCCCCTTCAGGAATCTTCCGTGATGCCGCGTTCGCTTGCACCAAGGCAAGCGTCATCGGCCGCCGCCCAAAGGGCGTCGTCGCATAACCACTCTCCATTTCCTCGCCTTTCAATCAGGCAAAAAAAAACTGCTCGTCGAAACGACGCCAACGACTCTTGACAGTGATTCGGGGAAATGCGATTCTCAGCTTGCTACAGACCTGAGAAGGGCTTCCGCGACGGTGACGTTCGGGGGCCTTTTTCTTTTGCGGTTTCAGTCTCCTGTTTTCTTTGCCGTTTCCGATGCCCTGAAAGCGTCGAAAAGCTCGTCGAGCTTGTCGGCGATGAATGCGCCGAAGGGCGATGCATCCTTTGACTTCAAGGCAAGCGTAAACACCTTTCCCGTATCGGTGATCTTGGCCCGGACCGACTTGTCCTGGGGCACCCAGGCCTTTTCCTGAGGCTTCGATGCGGCTCGCGGCTGCTTCACCGGCGCATTCAAAAAGTCGAACAGACGAGCAAAACGAGCGTCACTGCCCGGTTCGGCGAAATCGGCACTTGTCACGTACTCTGCCGCCCGCTCGGCGGTCCCGGGATGCTCCATGAGCTTGGCAAGCTGCCACCAGCGGTCCCGGCCTATGCTCTTGGCGGAGCCGACGGCCACAATGACCTGCTCGGGAATATTGTTGGTCACGGAGCGCATTTTCGAGAAGGTCGTATCATCGAGCGCAAGGGCCGACTTCACGGTGTCCGGCGAATGGCCCCGCTTGAGAATGCGATCGGCAAAAAGCGTCCTTTCGATGAAGGACAGGTTGGCCCTGGCAGCATTCTCCTGGCCCTGCGCGATGACATGGTCCTCATCGCCGATCTTCTTGACGACTGCACGAACGGGCCTGCCCAGCTGGCGTGCGACCTTGACGCGCCTGTGGCCGAACACGGTCTGAAACCGGCCGGAACTATCCGGGTGGGGCCTGACCAGAATCGGAGAATCCTGCCCTCGCTCGCGAATCGCCGCCAGCAGCTCATGAAATGCTTCATCGTCATCGTCCATGCGGTCCGAGACGAATGAGGTGTCGACCAACGCCGGATCGAGATCGACGACCGAACTCTTAGAGAGCTCCTCGAATGACTGCATGATCGACCGGGATGCCCCGCGAACCGCATAGCCCGAGACATCCCCGCTGTCGGCGACTGACGTCGCGGGGCCCATCACGCTGCCGAATACATCCTTGCGCGCCATTCAATCACTCCGATTCGCAGCTAGTCGGCTGATTTCACGAGCACAATCCCCATTTTTTACTGCCGTAAAATGCGTCATGACCGTCCCCATGCGCGATGGATGAGCGCGACAATCTCGGAATTCACCGCGTCCAGCGATTCGAGTGCCCGTTCGTAGGTCGAACGGGTAAAAGACGACTTTTCCACCTCGTAGAGCGTCTGTTTCGTCAGTCCTGCATCCGAGATTGCCGTCGACTTGAGCATGGGATTCTCAAGGATCTGGCCGGCAAGCATCGATTGCATGAAGCCGACCATCTGTGCCTGGGGAATGTCGGTGGGTTCGTAGCGCGTGATCAGATAGCGGAACCAATCCAGCTCGATCGCAGCACCGGCGGCCTTGATGGTCTTCAATATGCCGCCGAGCATCAGCAGGAACTGGCTCATCGACATCAGGTCGAGCATCTGGGGGTGGACGGTGATGAGAACCGACGTCGCCGCCGACATGGCGGTCAAGGTGAGATAGCCAAGTTGCGGCGGGCAATCGACCACGACGACATCATAGCGCTCGTCGACCTCGGACAAGGCCTTTGCAATCCTGGTGAAGAACTGGCGGCCAACGCTGGACGATTTGTCCTGCATGGCAAGCGGCGTGTCGTACTCATACTCCTGCAGCTCGAGGTTGGCCGGGATGATATCCAGGCCCGGAAAATTGGTAGGCACGATCACGTCGGATATCGGCTTGCGCTCGTCGTCGTACCGGATCGCCTCATACAAAGAGAGATTGCGATCGAGTTCCGGCTGGAAGCCATGCAGGGCCGAAAGTGACGCCTGCGGGTCGAGATCGATGGCAAGCACGCGGTGCCCGGTCAGCGCAAGGTGCTGGGCGAGGTGGGCAGCCGTTGTTGTCTTGCCGCTGCCGCCCTTGAAATTGACGACAGCAACCACCTGGAGCTTGTCTCCAGGCTTGCGGTGCGGGACGTATTTTTTTACCTCGGTCCTGCCATGCCGATCCAGAAAATGGCGCAGTTCAAGCATCTGTTCGGCGGTATAGGAACGGCGTCCGGAAGGTATCTGCTCGGGCAGGGGGCCTTTGCCCTCCAGATGGAGGCGCTTGAGATTGTTCTGCGAGACCCCAAGGTAGTGGGCCACTTCCGCCAGCGAAAAAGGGCGAAGTGTCTTTGTCGCATTTGGCGGAAACTTCTCCATACGGAGCTGGTTAAGCCGCCGCGATATCTCTGCGCCTTGCTCGAGGATCTTGTCATCGAACTCGAAGCGTGGCAGCCGCATGGAGATGTTCATTTCTGTCGAAACCTGAATTGGCGCTTTTTGTGAGCAATTCACTCAACAAGCGCCATTAAGCTCCGATTCGGCCCGCTCCGGCAAGAAGTTTTGGGTTAACAAAAGGTTAACGTCACTGACCGGCTTTTCTTGCTGCCAGCTGCTCTTGCCATCACGAAGGCAGCTGCTCAGTTTTTTGAGCGCGGTACTGTCTTGCTATCCAAGCTAACGGCATGTTTTCTCTGTCATAAGGATCATATTTTACGGCAGTAAATCGGGCACACTCAGAGGCGGGATGCAAGTGCCGGCGGGCAGGGCAGGGCAGGGCACCGGATCCGATGGCACGTGGCCGGTTGGGTTCGTTGTCGGTTAGGGTAAGCTGCTCAACGCCAGACTGACTCTTTCAGCTCGAGGAGCGGACCGGCTGGGGGCGAGGCCGATATCGGAATAGGCGACTACAATGAAGACCGTGAGGGGAGACCGTTGACGGAGTGGGTGAAGCCCTCCTCAAGGCCGAGGTTAAGCCCGATCAACATCTGGAAGCATACTTTCCGGAACGAGACAGCCTCGAGTTCATGCGGAGAACGCTCCCCGCTCCATAGCGGCAAAGCTCGCTCTCTCAACACCGTGGCGCACTGGACTTCGAGCACCTGCGTCAGCAGGGCAGCAGCGGCGTCGTCGAGTTCGCCGTGCCTTCCGGCGAAAGCACCGACTCGCCGGTCCCACGGCAGTTCGGTGTCGTCCTCCTCATCGCTCAACATACCACGCTACCGGTGCTGCTCCCCTGGGCAGAAGTGCGGGAGAAGCCCAGTTGCAAACTGAGTGAATATAAACGCCGGGCCGTCAGAAGGATACCGCGACCGGATCGGCGAGGGCCGCCACGGCGTCGGGCACGCGTTCACATCCGCAGCCCACAGGCCGGAAACCTCAAGCTGCGCATCAGGACCGTTTTCGTCCTTAGTCAACGGCCCCGAAGCAGCGCATCAGCCGGCGCTTTAAGGCCGCTACGAGCAGCTGGCTCGAGGCACCAGAATCGCTGCCAGTACGAATCATAGGGCGGAGCCAGCGCGTGTACCGACACGACCATGGTCGCGGTTGTCCGGAGTTCTTGTGTCTTGCTTGGTGTCCAGTCGACTTCGAAGACCAGGTCAGCCACCGCTGGCATATTCGGTTATCGCGATGAATCGCTGGCGCACAATCTCGACCCGGCCTTGCGGCCCTCTGATATTGCCTTCCAGAAAGTCGTCGAAATCTGGGGCTGCAAGCATGTCTTTGACCTGGTCGCCGACATAGGTACGGACCTCGTCTTCCGCGCCTCCCAGCTCAGCAACCAACTCTTCTCGACCGTCGACGATCAAGAGTATGTCCTCGGCATCCCGGCTAGAAAGCAGATCCTTTCCACCTCTGCCAAGGTATGCCTCCAGCTTCGTCGCGACGAAGAGTGCCGGTGTCAGGCGACGGATGATGAGCTTATCGTCCAACGGACAATCGACCGCCGTCTCAATACCCGCTTCATACCAACGATTGCTGAATCCGAGGATTTTGGGATCGTCCGGCATGAAGTCGACTTTGATCCGGCCAAGATGCATTCGGCAAATGACACTGTCGTTGGGTGACTCCGAGAAACCCCGCTCTCGAAGCCGTTCCAGGAGTTGCGCCCATTCCGAAAAGCCGGCCAGATCGACAATTAGGTCGACGTCGTCAGTCGCCCTGACATCCTCGAGCGTGATGGCATCGGTGATGAAAAGAGCGGTCGTACATCCGCCGACGAACACAAGACGCTTGCGCAGGTCATCGCCTAGAGCTTCCGCGACAGCCCTTAGCATTGCTAGTAGCTGGCCTTGGATGCTGGTCATTTCTGCGCGAGCCTTTCCGCAAGACGCTCCGCCGCGAGGCCAGCCTCGCGCTGGTTTCCGAGTCTTATTGCGTCCGCAAGGGCAAGATACTCGTACAGCCGATCATCCCTTTGAACGGCTTCAGGAACGCTTTTAAACATCGGCGTCACCGATTGTCCCATGTCGCGGCCGCTGGCATAGGGCCACACATAGATGTAGCTGCCAGCGCTTATTAGCACGTTCTTTAGGATGGGCGCCGCAAAAGCGGTCGGGATTCCGCGCTGCATTGCTCCGGGCTTCGCTGGAAAAACGAACTTCAACCCGTGCACGATGAAATTCTGCAGGTTCCTGCGGCTCGGCTTCGCTCTGCCCGTATCTCTATCCCTGGCGGCGATACCGGAGGCAAGACTTCGATTGATGGATGCATTGACCTCCGTCTTGCTTATGCCAAGAGAAGACTCCAGATTGCGGACCGAGTATGGATCCTGGCCCTGCGCTTCTGAGCGCAGAGTTTCGACACCTTTTTCTTTCTCCTGCTCCTGAAGGCTGATGAGCTTGAGCAGGACGACGATGTCCTGGCTTTTCATTTGATTCCGATCCGCTGTCCGTTGTCCGAGGACCACGGACACCTACACGGGGAGTGCGGTTCTGTCAAAGAGTAATCAAGAATCCTTGCAGCTTACGTGGCCCAATAAGAATTCGACCGCATTCAGAATAGAGCAGTCCGCGTTTTAATTTAAGGCGATCCCGCTGCGCTGATCCGTCTTGAATTTCGGCGCTTTCATCGAAAAACATTGCAGTTCCGCCTACTGTTTTTCCCGAAAAAAATATCGAGTTCTGGCAACGTTGCGGAATGCATTATTGCGAAGTGAAGCTAATCCCCGTCGAGCGCGCGGCGCAGCAATTCGACCAGGCGTTCGATCGCTTGGCTGTGAGCAGAGCCGGTCGGCCGCCGTGCGAAAAAATCATCAACGCTGATCCAGTTGGTCGCGTCGGTGCTCGTCCCCGGTGCCACACATTCAATATAAAGATGCAATTCGTCTGGTTCAAAGACAACCATCCAGTTTCCGCTGGGGTCCCCCGCAAGTCGGTAGGTCAGTGTGCTCATGGCAGGCAACTCCTCACCGCCAGCTTGCCTATCCGCCCTGAGATTTCTATCCTCAGAAATCGGTATTGACGCCTCAGGCGAAATCTGCCGCCACGCTCCGCAAGAAGGCGAGCGTCAACGCGGTCGCCATGTTGTCTCGCGGCCGCGCCTGGCTCTCGCAGACATATCGCAATGCGCCATCAGGTGTGCGGCGCACCTTGCATTGATTCTCGGGTTCTCCATGCAAGGCCTCTCCACAGGGCAGACGACCGCGCAGGAACGCTTCACCATCTTCCTGGCATTTGGTGAACCGGACGGCTCTTCGACGCTAGGAGCAGGCAAATATCGCAATCCAGGTAAGGTTCCCAGCTATGGCCCGCTCGACCCCGCCACGATCTCAGCATACCGCTCCCTGGGATCTCCCCAATCCGTCTATGTTCAGATGTTATGGCGCTTCGGTTTGATCCGTTCAGAGCGCATGGGAGAGGTGCGGGCCTGTAGGGCAGGAGCTGGCACCGTCCGTTCCGCCGCCCTAGTCGAGATCAGGTGGGAGCGGCGGGACGGCTGCGTGAGGAACAGAGTCGGGGCTCCTCATTGAAGAGCCGCAGCTTCGGTCTGTTCGTATCATGCGCCTTTTTCGCCCTGAGCATTTGAGACGTCGCGTCGCAGCCTTTCCGGGCCGCTGGGCCGTATACGCGCTACCGCGCTCAGCTTTAGCTCCGACTCCAGTCCTGGAAAGCCAGCCAGCGTATAGGCCGCGGCCATCGAGCCAAACCGCTTTTTGAACACACGAGATATGGGCAGATCGGAGTCCGCATTAATCAGCGACAATGTGAGGTGCCCGTGAGCGGCGCGCAGCCGCCGAAATCCGTCTAGAAGCTCTTCGTCCGAGTACTTTCGCAGAGCTCCCCGCCGATCCGGTACGTAGCCGACCGCCGCATAGACCGCCTTCAAGCTGCCGAAAAGCCGGACATAGCACTGTCCCGACGCAGTATACGGACAAGCATTGATCACGGTGAGGCTGAGTCGTTTCTTCTCTTTCAATAGCCGCTTCAGGTTTTTGAGCATTTCGAGCTTTGTATAGGTGTACCCGCGCTTTCCCCTTGCGAGTTGCGCCCTCTCGAATATTTGAACCGTTACAATCGGCTCCATGACCCGGATTCGGACCCATTTATCGGGAGTGTTTGGCTTGGATTGGCTACTCATACTGTGCGACGTTCGGTTGTAGACATAGTAGCCTATCATCAACTCGCTTTTGAGGAGGGATGCGACGCGCCCGGTCGTCCACACATCGCCGTATGTGGAGGGCACTCCTTCCTTGTTCAGACGAACCGATATGCCGGCCATGCTCTGCCCTTCAGCAACAAACATGTTGAAGATGCGCCTAACAAGCTCGATTTCGTTTGGCGGGCCGGGCACAAGGAGAACGCGGTCGCCAGCGAGCCCTTTCTGTTCTCCAGAGCCGAGAAGGTAACGGGGCTCCCCATCTTTATCCAGCAACAGTCGCCTGACGCCGTAGGGCACAGGTCCGCCCTGGCTGAATCCGAGACGAGCCTGCTGCAGGTGCGCTCTGGAGACCTTTGCGGATAGCTCGCGGCTGTACTCGCTTGCCATCACCCGTTTCATATTCTTGAGGATTGCAGAGACCATGCTGCCGTCGTTCTCGAATTGTTCGCCGCAATATTCCACCGCGACGCCTGCGTCACGACAGAGAAACTCGTAATGAGCGGACTGGTCCGTATCCGGAAAGCGGCCCCAGCGGCTGACGTCAAGAACGAGGATTGCCGAGAAAGTCTTTTGGCCAGTCATGACATCGGCCAGTAACTGCTTCAGTCCGTCGCGACCTCTTATGCTCAGGCCGCTTTTCCCAGCATCTTCGTAGGTTTGGACGATAGTGTATCCGCGCCGCTCCGCGTACTCTGTAATGGCCATCGCCTGGTTCTCCAGCGAATAGCGTTGATGTTCAGTGGACATACGAATGTACTGCGCCGCACGGATAGGGGGCGCTGTCTGCAACTCGAAAGCCATGGGGTCTCCTTGGGCTTGAACACCCCAGAGACACGAAATGTCTTTCAGAACTCTGTCGCATTCTGTGAATTGCCATTCGGCGGCCACGAAATTGGGAGCGCAGATCTCCTAGCAAACGGATGATTGGACAGCGCAACGACCGGAAAAGGGATGCGGTGAGGTGCGGGCGCCCAAGGGGTTTTGGCAGCAGAATCAAGGGGCAGCTTTTCCCCGCACTCGCGCAAGTCCTTGCCTTCCTGGCAATGCACGAGTTTGTTCCCTGTTCGCACAAAGGGCTCGAAACCGGTAAGGTCCTGGGTTAGAAGAGCTGGCAGGATGCCCCGTATGAAAAATCCGACGATGGACGATACCGACGATGGGCGCCCGAATGGCGGACGCAGCGCTTTGTTCACGCCGCCCGGCGATGCGTCCGGCGCGGAGCGGGTTTCGCGCCGGCGCAAGGCGCTGCTGTCCTCCTCGATGGTCGGCTCGACCAATCGCGGCCGTGTGCTGCAGGCCCTGTTCGATCTTGGGCCGACGAGCAGGGCTGAACTAGCCCGCCTGGCCGGGGTCAACCGCACCACCATTTCCGGAATCGTGCAGCCGCTGATCGACGATCAGGTGCTGGTCGAGAGCGACCCGGTTCCTCCCAGTCCGGGCGGCGGCAAGCCGGCCCGGCCGCTGTGGTTCTCGCCCAATGCCCGTCCGATCTGCGGTGTGCTGCTGATGCCGGATGCCGTGCATGCATGCGTGGCGACGCTCGACGGCAAGATCGAATCGGAACGCAAGATGGCCCTGCCGGACGGCAGGGGGCCGGTCCGGCCAATCATCGAGGCGATCGCCGAATGCGTCGGCGACACTCTCTCCAGGGCGCGGCGCATGCCTCTCGGGATCGGTGTTGGCGTCGGCGGCATGGTTGACACCGATCGCGGGTCGATCGTCGCTGTCAATCTCGCGCCGGCGCTCGACCGCTACCCGCTCGCCGACGATCTCGGGCGACGCTTCGGCCTGCCGGTCAAACTCGACCATCATCCGCGCGCCTTGCTGGTCGGCGACCGCTGGTTCGGCGCCGGGCGCGGCGTCAGGCAATTCGCGGTCGTCTACACGGGCGAGGTGCTGGGCGGCGCACTCTATTTCGACGGGCACCTCTATCGTGGCACGGCAGGCGCAGGCGGCGAACTCGGACACACTTTCGTGCAGCTCGACGGCGAGCCCTGCCGCTGTGGCAGGCGCGGCTGCTGGGACACCATTGCCACCTTGAGCTGGCTCCGGCGCGAGGCCGCCCGCGCGGCTCTGCCCGAGCCAGACCTGATCGACTCGGCCCGCCTCGTCGACATGGCGGCGCGGCGGCTGCCGGGAGCGGCTGAGCTGCTCGACCGCTATGCCCGCAACGTCGCCGTAGGCATCGCCAATCTCCAGCAGACGGTGGCGCCCAACATCTTCATCATGCATGGCGATGTCGTGCTCGGCGGCGATTGCCTGCTCGGCGCAATCGCGGAGCATGTGCGCAGCATGGTTCCGACACGACCGGGCGGCGCCATCGAATTCATTGCCGGCGATGCAGGCGACCGGGCCGCCCTCGTTGGCGCAGCCGGTCTGGTGATTTCCGAGCTGCTGCAGCTTCCGATCTAGTACCGCCGTTTCCACGGCCCGCGTTGGAGCTTTCCACGCTGACGCACACGCCTGCTTCCATACCGCTGGCCGATGACAGCCTCGAAGAGGTCGTTCGAGGGCAGGAACATGTCGAATCGTCAATCATTACCAACTGGAGGCAGGGAGGTTCCCGACAGCGCAAGACGGCTACGCGGCCTGTTGGCTGCGGCCGGCGCCACGACCGCCATGGCTTTCGGATTTGGCAGCCTGGCGCTCACATCCGTCTTCATCAGACCGCTTGAGGCGGAGTTTGGCTGGTCGCGAGCCGATATAAGCCTTGCCTACACGCTATCGAGCGTCGGCATGGCCCTGGGCGGGCTGTTCTGGGGCCGGCTTGCGGACCGTTTGAATATCAGAACACTGCTATTCATCGGCTCGGCCGGCATGGTGATCGCGCTCGCCGCGCTTTCCTTCGCCACTTCGCTCTGGCAGATCTATGCGGCCAACTTCGCTTTGGGCGGGCTAGGTTTTGCCTGTCTGTACGCGCCGGTACTTGCAGTGACCGGACTCTGGTTCGACCGCCGGCGCGGCCTGGCGATAGGGATCGTCACAGCAGGCGGAGCCCTTGGTCAGGGCATACTGCCCTACGCCGCAAATGCATTGATCGACGGTGTCGGCTGGCGCCTCGCATACGCGATCATGGCTGTGGCGACGACGGCTGCGCTGGCGATCTTCATGCCGGCGGTTCAGGCGCCGCCCGTCGATCGGATCCTTGCCGCACCGGTGCGTTTTTCAGCGACGCCAGGCTTCCAAGGTGGCCATCTTTCCCCGGTGACGCTGCTATCTGCCGCAGCCTTCCTTTGCTGCGCCTGCATGGGCGTCCCGCTGATGCACCTCACGAGTTTCGTCACGGCCGTGTGCGGGTCTTCGGATGTCGGATCGCTTAGCGTGTTGATCGCCATGCTGTTCGGCGCCATCGGGCGGATCGCATTCGGGCTCCTCGCCGACCGGGCAGGCAACCTTTCTGCCTACGCCCTGGCGTCGTTTATTCAGACGGCATGCGTTGCGATTTTTCCCGCGCTTGACCAGCAATTGAGCCTGCTGTCGCTGTCGGCGGTTTTCGGCTTCGGCTTTGCCGGGAACATGACGTGCCTGATCCTTTGCGTGCGCCAGTTTGCGCCAGCCGAACGCTTTGGCCAGTCACTCGGCATCGTCATGCTGATCGCCTGGGTGGGCATGGGCGTGGCCGGCTATTTCGGCGGTTTCGTCTATGACAGCTTCGGCAGCTATGGGCCTGCTTTCCTGGTGGCATCTGTCGCAGGCGCGGCCAATCTCGTGGTTCTGGGCCTGTTGGCGGCATCATCCGGCGCAAGAGCGCAGGTCCCATTATGCGGCCGCCTTGCGGATCCTGCGATGAGGCGCTGATTCAAACGTTGAAATTCGGCTTAATTCCACGTTGGTTCGAACGCTGCAAACCACGGCCTTCCTGCCAAACTCAGAGATCGAAGAGGGCGGAGCACCGTCATCACCAGGCAAGGACAGCTGAGATGAGCAGTATCTACGACAGCATTCTCGACACGATCGGCGACACGCCGGTCGTCCGCCTTTCCCGCATCAACAATGGTGCCGCTTCGCTCTATGCCAAGATCGAGGCATTCAATCCTGGTGGCTCGATCAAGGACCGTCTTGCCGCCGCGATCATCGAAGAAGCGGAGAGTTCGGGTGCACTTCGGCCTGGCCAGACGGTGATCGAGGCGACGAGCGGCAACACGGGCATCGGACTTGCCATGGTTTGCGCGCGGAAAGGCTATCCTCTCGTCATCGTAATGCCGGAGAACGCCAGCCTCGAACGCCGCAAGCTGATGCGTTTCTTCGGTGCCAAGGTCGTGTTGACCCCTGCCGTCGAGCGCGGCAGCGGCATGCTCGCCAAGGCGGTCGAGCTGGCCGGAGCGCACGGCTGGTTCCTCTGCCGGCAATTCGAGACGCCCGTCAACGCCGATGTCCATGCCCGCACGACAGCGCTCGAAATCCTCGCGGCGTTCCAGGACCGTCCACTCGACTACTGGGTCACCGGCACCGGGACCGGCGGAACGCTGGCCGGTGTGGCGCGAGTACTCAAGCGCGAGCGCCCGCAAACGCGGATCATCGTCTGCGAGCCCGACAATTCGGCGCTGCTGTCGAGTGGCATTCCCCAAACTTTCGACGAACACGGACTGCCCACTCGGGCGCACACTCGCTTCCGGCCACACCCGATGCAAGGCTGGAGCCCTGATTTCATTCCGCAGATCGTCGGCAACGCGATGGCTGACGATCTTGTGGACGAAATCTTGCCCGTTTCAGGCGCCAGCGCTTTGGAAGCTGCGCGCCGGCTTGCGACGGAAGAAGGAATACTGGCGGGCATCTCCGGCGGAGCAACTTTGAGCGGGGCACTGGAAATCGCTCGACGCGTCGGCCCGGATCGGAACGTGCTGTGTATGTTGCCTGACACGGGCGAGCGGTATCTCAGCACGATTCTGTTCGATCACATCAGCGAGGAAATGTCGCCCGCCGAAGAGGCGATCTCTCGCTCCACACCCGGCTACCGCTTCGACCGGCCGCCGTCCTTCGCCCTTTCATCGGCGCCCGTGAACGAAATCCAAATCGATCAGTCGGCGCATGCGTTTGTCGATGAGGCGATCTATGATGCGGAGCATCCGGTGGTCATATTCGCCCTGACATGGTGCGAATTCTGCTGGACGGTAAGAAAGCTTTTCGACCGTGCCGGAATCGCCTACAGGTCCATCGAAATCGATGCTCCGGAATTCCAGAAGAACGGCCGGGACGGGGAAATCCGCAAGGCTCTGAGGGCCCGGATCGGTTCGCCTACAATTCCGCAGGTCTTTGTCGGCGGCGAGCATATCGGTGGCTGCATGGATACGCTTGCGGCCTGGCGGGACGGCACGCTCGCCGCCCGGCTGGAGTTTGTCGGCGCAAACTACACGCCCGGCGCATGCGCAAATCCCGAGAGCCTGCTGCCTCGATGGGTGCGCGCGGCAGCGTGAGATCCCGCCTCCGGGTCTTTTCAGAGTGCCGTCGCCACCATCAAGCGAGCGGAACGGGCGTGATCCCGTTCCGGCTCGGCATTCATGTGGACTTGTCCGTGTCGGCCTTGTCGGCCTTCCCACCAAGAGAAGAGCAAATCAGCGCAGGCGGAAACCTCGCGCTCCGGAAACGAACGCTTTCGGCAGCGGCACGGACTTGATACAATCCATCGCTAATTTAGCAGGCGCACTAGGATCAACAAAGTGTCGCTCGAAATTCGCGTTCTCGGAGATCTGACCGTCCTTCGCCTTGGCGAGGTCGTTTCCTTGCCGCCTTCGAAAAAGACGCGGGCGCTGCTGGCCTATCTTGCGGTCGTAGAGCGCCCGCAGCGGCGCGAGCGCCTTTGCGAAATGTTCTGGGAGGTACCGGACGATCCTCGCGGCGCCCTGCGCTGGAGTCTCTCGAAGATCCGACAGGTCGTCGACCTCGGGGACGGCGAGATCCTGCAAGCCGACCGCAACGCAGTTCGCCTGAACACCAGCGAAATCGTGCTGGACATCGCGCCGCTCCGCGGCCTTGGCACTCGCGACATAGAGGCTCTCGAACGGGAAAAGCTGGAAGCCCTCGCCGGAGCGTTTCGCGGACGTTTCCTGGATGACCTCTCACTGCCGCGCTGTCCGGAATTCGAAGCCTGGCGCATTGCGACCGCCGACGAACTGCACGTGACGCATCTGCGCATCCTTCGGGTGCTCGTCGACCGGCTGGCGGATGAGCCGGCGCGGGCGCTTCCGTACGCCCATGTCCTGCACGGGCTGGAGCCCGGAGACGAGGCTCTTCGAGCAGACATCCGTCGGCTGAGCGAGGCAGCACGGCAATCCGCCATGGTCCAGAGCCGCGCCTCGAGAACGGACACGGAGGTCGCTCCCGCCGGTGAGAGCGTCACTCCGACCCAGGTTTGGCCGGGGGCGGAGATACAGCTCCCCCCTGCGCCGGAGCGGGTCCTTGCGCAGGAGATCCGGCGGTGCACGACGCCCGACGGCGCGCGCCTCGCCTATTCCTTGAGTGGTCAAGGCCCCCCTTTGGTAAGGGCCGCCCACTGGATGTCCCATCTCGAGCTCGAATGGGACAGTCCGGTATGGAAGCATTGGATCGAGGGCCTGTCCGCGCACTACCAGCTGATACGCTACGACCAGCGCGGGAACGGCCTATCGGATCGGCATCCCGCCGACCTATCCTTCGAGGCCATGGTCGCCGACCTGGAGAGCATCATCGATGCGGCCGGTCTGCGCCGCGTTTCCCTGCTTGGCATTTCCCAGGGATGCGCCGTTTCGATAGCCTATGCCGTCCGGCATCCTGAGCGCGTGGCCGGGATGGTGCTGTATGGCGGATTTACCAAAGGCTGGCGCAAACGGGGCAATCAGCGCGAAATAGCCCGCCGCGAAGCGATGGGAGCGCTGATACAGGAAGGCTGGGGCCAAGACGACCCGGTGTTCCGGCAGATGTTCACCTCTCTCTTCATTCCGCAAGCAACGCCGGAACAGAGGAATTGGTACAACGAGCTGCAACGCAATACCGTCTCGCCCGAGATTGCCCATCGCATCTTCGAGGAAGGCGCCGTCATCGACGTGGACGAGCTGTTACCGCGGGTCCGCGTTCCGACCCTGGTGATGCATGCCACGAGGGACGCAGTCATTCCGTTCGATCATGGCCAGGCGATGGCTGGGAAAATCCCCGGCGCGCGTTTCGTCGCGCTCGACAGCGTCAACCACGTGCTGCTTGGCCATGAACCGGCATTCGCGACCTTCGTGGAAGAAACGCGTCGTTTCCTCGCCGACCCCGAACAGACGCAGCAACTGGCAGGCCCTCCGGCGTCCTTGGGAATCAACCGCTCTCGGCAGTACATAACAGTGCTGGCCGCGGAAGTGATCAGTCCCGTGCATCTCCTCGAAACGGCGGATCCGGAAGTAGCAATTCGCGAATTCCAGCCCGTCGAGGATCGGGTGATAGAAGTCGTGGAAAGCCACGGCGGCGTCGTCACGTCGGCTGCTGACGGGACAATCACCGCAGCATTCGGCCTCGCTCGCGCCACCGAGGATCACGCTTATCTTGCGTGCCGCGCCGCGCTTGCGGCCAAGCTGGCAGTGGAGGAGCTTTCCCAGGGCGGGATCCAGTTGAGGGCCGCAATAGACACCGGCGAGGTGATCGTACGGCAGCAATGGACGACCGAAGCCAGTAAGGTTGAACTGGCCGGAGCCGCGCCGCGTGCAGCCAACCGGCTGATGCGTGCCTTGCACCGTGCGACGATCGCCGCGACAGGCCGAGCGCGCGCAGCCGCGGGGGGCTATGTGCAGATGCACCGCTTGGCGCATTCGGAGCATCCGCACCTTGGCCGCGACGAACGCATTTACGAGCTGTTGGGCGAAAATTACGCGCTGTCGCGCTGGCACCTGAGGGCCAACCGTGGCCTCACCGGACTGGTGGCGCGCGAGCTCGAGCTCAAAATCCTTCTTTCAACCTGGCGCAGGGTCAGGGAGGGCCACGGCCAGGTCGTCGGGATCGTCGCCGACCCCGGCATGGGCAAGTCGAGGCTTGCCCATGAATTTCTCTCCCTCGACGAGGTGGCTGGTTTTACTGTGCTTGAATGCGGCGGTCTGGAGTTTGATTCGTCAGTTACTCTGGGCGCTGTAAAGAAACTGCTGCTCTCGGCTTGTGGCATTCGCGGCGAAGACGGCCTGGCGGAGGCCCAGCGCCTGTTTGCCTTCAAACAGGCGGAGCTGAACCTGGATCCACGTCACACCGCGCCGCTCTCCTTCCTCGCGGACCTGCCGATCAACGATTCTTCCTGGCAGCATCTCGATGCGCGAGAGCGGACCTCACGGGTATCCGAGGCGATGAGCGCCTTTCTCGTTGCCTTGAGCCGGGCCGCGCCCGTAGCCGTGCTTATCGAGGATCTGCGCTGGATGGATGCCGAGAGCGAGGCCGTAATGAACAGGCTGGTCGAAGTCATGGGCGCCAACCGTATCATGCTGCTCGCCACCTACAGGCCGCAGTACCGGCACGAATGGAACCGCCGCGGCTATTTCCAGCAGATAAGGCTCGAGCGGTTCGCGCGGGACGAAATGGAGCAGTTCCTCACCGAATTGCTGGGATTCGATCCCAGTTTGGGGGAACTGCGGAAATCACTTGCCGAGCGGGCCGAGGGCACCCCGCTATTCCTGGAAGAAATGGTGCGCGGACTGGTGGCGGACGGCGTCCTTGCCGGCCAGTCGGGCCGCTACGAGCTCACGAGACCGGTGGAATCCATCACCATCCCGTCGACGGTTCAATCGCTCATCGCCGCACGCATCCAGCAGCTGGGTGACTCGGAAAGGCAGGCACTCCAACTCGCTTCGGTTATCGGCAAGAATGTTCCGTATCCGCTGCTGCGGGCGCTCTCGCCGCTCTCGGAGGCGGAGCTGGAGGTATGCCTGGCCAAACTGCAGACTTTGGAATTCCTGTTCGAGGTCCAGAGCTATCCTCACGTGGAATATACGTTCAAGCACGCGCTGACGCTGAAGGTGACCTACGAATCCCTCCTGGCAGAGGACCGAAAAAGGCTGCATCGGGCTGCATTGGTTGCGATGGAAAGACTCTATGCCGGATCGCTGAACCACCACATCGAGCAACTGGCCGAACACGCGCTTCGTGCCGAGGCATGGGAACCTGCCGCGGATTATCTGCTGCAAGCGGCGGGTCGGGCCGAGGAACGCTCGGCCTATTCCGCCGCGGTCCAGTTCCTCGAAAGCGCCCGCAAAGCGGTCGCCGCGTTGCCCCGAAATCCGAAAACCCTCGCCCAGGCGATCAACCTGCGGGTGCGGATGCGGCCCGCCTACGGCGCCCTCGGTGCCTATCGGAAGGTGCTGCCGCAGCTGTTGGAAGCGCGCGAACTGGCCATGGAACTGGGCGATCCGCAACTCATTTCCGACGTGTTGCTCCACTTGAGCTATCTCAACAGCTCCCACGGCCGCTACGAGGAGGCGCTGGAACCGGCCGATACACTCAAGCGCGGCGCGACGGCAAACGGCGTGCAGCGCTGCATAAGCGAGTCGGATCTGGCCGCCTCACAGGCGCTTCTGATCCGCAGCGAGGCGCGGCAGGTGCTGGAGCGGCTTGTTCCGCATGAGGAGAGATTCACCAAAGCTTGGCGTCTTGAGCGTTTCGGACAGCTCGGTGCTCGTGCGGTTTGGTACCTGGGGCACCGCGCGCAGGCGGAAGCGCGCCTTGGCCGGTTCGACGATGCGGAGCGCTCGCTTGGCGAGTTGCAGAAGGTCGCCGCCGAAGTGGCGCGCCCGATCGACAGCTGCGCGGCCGCCTATTTCACCGGTGTGGTGGGCGTCCTGCGCGGGCCCGAGCCGACGCTTGTCGAGGCGCTGCAATTGTGGTCCTCCGAAGCCGCGACCAGCGGATCTATCCTACTCCGGCCATGGCTGTTGACGGTGCTCGGGTATGCGGAATTCCTGCTAGGCCGCAACCACGACGCGGGCGCCACCTTGGAGATGGCGGTGACCGAGTCTGAGCGGCTCGATCTTGCCCAGTTCGAATGTCACGCGCGCGCTGTACTCGCATGCGTGCGTGCGCGCCTCTGTGAGCCGGAAGCCGCGGCCAATCTCGGCCATGCGCTCGAGCTTGCACGGGGACGCCGCGATCCGTGGAGCGAGATCGTCGCACTGCGCGGCCTTGCCGAGCTGAAAACTTCCAGATCGGCCATTAGTTGGCTCGAACAGGCCTGCAGCCTTGCCAGGCGGGTTGAACTACGGCCGGAGCTTGCCCGCTCCTTGCTAGCTCTCGGGCTTGCGAAGCGGCGCGGCAAGATCGCTGGCGCGGATGCCACTCTCGCGGAAGCGGCCAAGCTCTACACAGAAATGCAGATGCGGGAGGATTTCTTCGAAACGGAGGATCCGGCCGGAAATATCGTGCGCGATCGCATAGCCGCCACGGTGTGACTCCTCCGCATCCACGCAGTTGCCTCGAAGGTTTACGCTGCCTGTAGGGCAGGCAAGTTGCGGTCACGCAGCTCGCGCATGGGTCAGCAGCGCCGGGAACAATCGCCCAATCGCGGCCGGAATGCGGAAACCAGCTCACGGATGATGAGCCGAGTCGGAGCCGGTGCAACTTCGCCGCACAACACCAAGACCCGAAAGCCAAATCGGGCATATTCCCGAGCCGGCATGGACGTGTGGAAGTCGAGCCTGCTCCGCAGAAACTGTACGAGTGCAGTCTGAAGTTTGGCTCATCGCGTCGAAGGTGCCGGCTCCGCTCCAGTGGTCGATGAAACGAGCTGTCCGGAGAGATGGCTACCGCCGATCAAGCCGTCGTGTATCGCGCGTGTATCGCGCTGCGACCGCCGGCATTCGCCGAGCACCTCGTGGCCCTCAGAGTCCAGCTTACGCTGCCGGCGAAAGGCAACGCGTTCATAAAGGGAGAGGCCGGCCAGCCGGTCTTGACGCATCGCCGCTGTATGCAGGGCCAATCCACCGCCATAGGATGGCCAACAAGATGCACTCCGTCATGGTGGTCGATCATCTCCAGGACCCCGGCGGCTTCGTCGGCCAGATGGAAAGCGCCGGCGATAGTCCAGGTGCCGCCGCCCGGCGCCCCGATCAGATCGGGTGGGATGAACCGGTATCCGTCATCGAGCCGCTCCGCCAGGTTGCGCCATTGCCGTCCGCTGCCGCCGGGAGCAGTACAGGACGATGACAAGCGCGTGGCACACCTTAGCGAGACGCAGAACGTCGATACGTCATCGGATGACCTCCCCCTTCGCGCTCAAACACGCCTGAACGCGTGCTGGTATCACGCCCAGCAAACCAAGTGATCGAGTTGATTTCGAAGCGGGTGATGCCGACGTCGCGCAGGAGGTAGTCCGGCAGCTCATGAAGCTGTCGACGGTCCCGCTGGATGCGAATGAAACGCCAGACTGCGGCCAGCATTGTTCCGCCGGCCCAGCGCAAACCTCGCGTTGTGGTGAGCGAGAGGGATGGGTTCACCATTGCACTCATTTTGATTTTCTCCATGGTTGCGGGCGCTGACTACGGCGCCAGTGGAGCCCTTGTCGTGGTCGGGCGTGAGCGTCAGCGTTGAAGTCAACGTCGATTTTTGCCGCGCCAACGTTGTATTCGACGGTCAGGCCGCGGCTCGGCGGGAGGCGTCGAGAAACATTGCCATGTGAGCCGCCAAAGCCTCGGCATCGCGGCCGACGCCGTCGAGGAAGCTGGAGCTTCGATGGCGCATGAAATTGAGGCCGAGCACGTAAAGTCCCGGATACGAGCAGATGCCGCCATCGTTCAGGATTTCGCCCCGGGTGTCGAACACATCCAACTTCAGCCATGGGTATTCGCGGCGATAGCCGGTGGCCCATATGATGGTCTCGATACCCTCGTCGATGAGGTCGATTTCGGTCGGTTCGGCGCTCAGGATCAGGCTCGGAATGGAACCGGGATCGATCGAGTCACGACCCTCGGCGACGGCCGCGCGGTCTATGTTGGCCAGTACGCGCCTCAGTGTGCGTTCCGCCGCCGCGGTCGTGTCGGCGAGATCGCCATTGAACCGAATGCGTGTATCGCAGGCGGCAATGGCTCGACCGACAAGACGAACGCCTTGCTCCTGAAGGCCGGCGAGATCGAGCGACCTGCGCTCGGGTGTCCCTATGAGCTGCAGCGAGGGCTGCCGCCGTGCCGCGGCGAGATCCGAGACTTCGGCGACGGGCTTGACAAGCGCTCCCAGCCGGTCGAGCCACCACAGGATGTCATGCCCGCGATATAGCCTAGGCAGGCGTGTATGGCTGCCGACCGACAGGGTTACCGGGCGCCCGGAGCGATGGATCTCCTCCGCAAGTTGTATTCCCGTCGCCGAGGCTCCGGCCACGAGAACGCCGCCCTGAACCAGCTGCCGAGGATTGCGATAGTCTCGCGGCACGATCTGCCTGATACGGGAGGAGATGTGCTTTGCGATTGATGGAATTCGGGGCCGGTCGCTGTTTCCGGTCGCGACCACGACCGCACGCACGCTCCATTGGCCACGATCGGTCAGCAGCCGGAAGCCTCCCTCGATCTTTTCGACCGAAAGCACCTCCAGACTGTCCTCTACCGGCGCGGTGATCGAGCACGCGTAGTCCTCCAGGAACCCGACGGTCTCGGCCATTGTCATGAAGCCATCGGGATCGGCCCCGCGATAGCCGCCGCCGGGCAGGCGCGTCATCCAGTTGGGCGTCAGCAGGCGGAGGGAATCCCACCGTTCGCTGCGCCAGCGCTCCGCGATCCGGCCGCGCTCCAGAATGACGTGGTAGATTCCGCGCTCGGACAGGCACCGGCTCATGGCGAGACCCGCCTGTCCGGCGCCGATAATGGCTACGTCTGTACGCTGCATGGATTCGCGCCTTGTAAGCAGGGGCAACAGATCGCCGGCGCCATCCTTTCCAGGACGAGGCCGGCGATATTGCTCTTGCGGACCGAAGTCAGCCTTTGACGGCAACCGAGACCGGCACGCCGTTGGTCAGCATGTCGAACACGGCGGAACGGGTGCGCGACTGCATCACGATTTCCTCGAGCTTCTCAGCGGGAGCATCGCCCTTGATCTTGAAGGAGATACGGATTCCTTGGTAGCCGTTGCGGACCTCATTCGAGATGCCGAGGATGCCGCGAAGGTCGATGTCGCCTTCGACGGTCGATTCCACCTCATGCAGCGTCACCCCGCGCACGGCCGCGATGTTCGCGATGCCGGCCGTGAGGCATGAAGCAAGCGCGTGGAGGAGGTATTCGATCGGCGTCGGGCCGTTGTCTTCGCCGCACAGGACCGCCGGATGATCGCTGTCGGCCTGGTATGCCGTCTTGTGAGACTGCTCGGTGCCGGCGCCGAAGAAGTTGGCCATCGTGCTGCTGCTGTGCGTGCCGGCAATCCAGCGGCTTTTGGCACGGAACTGGAACTTGGCAAGCTCGGGCTGCCCCGCGACGGCGTTGATGGTGGCCAGAAGGGTGGGCGTGTCGACGCCGTTCCTTGGCTCCCGCGGCGCCTTCTTAACGGCAGACTTTTCCATGACCATTGTATCGTCGTGCATGTCATTCACTCCTGGGTTCGGATGTTGCGCGACCGGGATCGTCCCGGACGGCTAACCCTCGGGCGGCAGCGTTTGACGTGCAGTGGGAACGACAGTGGGAAAACGAGAGGTTTTTTGCGTCAGCCAACGGTGAGCCGCGCTGGTCTGCAGTCAGCAAAACGACGGGCCTTCAAACGCTTGCTTCGCCGCCACGCTGCGATCCTCCCGTAAGCGCCGAGAAGGCGTCACAACCGAAACCACAGGAGATCAGACCATGTCTCGTTCGTTTGGAATGGATACCCGCCCGTCCTCGACCGACTGGGCAGTGATAGTTCGCGGGCCAAGCAAAGCCGAGGTGCTTGCCCATATCGCGAAGACTCACACATACGCGAGCACCCTGAATCGGCACGGCCGCGAAAAAACCACATGAGGCTTGTTGCGGCGGGAGTGCCGATCGGCCCCCTCGACAACACTTGTCGGAATAATGTTTTCGGTCGACGTCCAGCCAGGCAAAGAAGACCGCGCCCGAACACGTCCGGCGAATGTCGGGATTTTCGCTCGACGCCTGCTTCGAGGAGCCAGCCCGCACTCGGGAATGACCGCATTACGATCAACTTGCGTCGTGCCCGGTCTTGCCCAAAATTCCCGGAGATGCTCGGCGCCCAACCTGAGATTGCCGCTCTGTCCGGTTTCAACTCGGTCACCCGAGTTGGAGGTGGTGGCTCCAACGCCGAGGTCGTCGACCGACACGCCTCCCACAGAAGTCGATGTGGTCGCGCTGGATGACCTCGCAGTCAGGTTGGCAACGGCCTACCAAGCTGCTTCGCCAGCTATTCGCTAGTCGGGCCAGTTCTCATCCCGTTATCCGCCTGTTCGCTTCTCGGGTTCGCGGTGGGTTTCCGACGTACGCCCGCCGATGCGAGCTCAGTCGACGAGGTGAATACTGTTATCAGAGGAGCTGATGTGGGCTGCTGACTCAACGTAACATATGGGGGGCTTTGCTTAGCACGCCGACCAGTCCGGTAAAGGGGGGTCTGCCTCTGCGATTACTTAGTTCAGGCAAGTATGTATCAGCCCGCACTTGCGGGCCGATATCAGCGTATCAGCGGCCGTGGAACTCGAAATCCCAGCCGACGGCCGAAGAGAGCGGCGGAAAGCTGATGTGCGAGGGAGATCGGTTCCCCCTTGAGGCCTATTTTTACGCCAACAGCGTGAACCCATCCTTCTCTCAGATTTATGGGTTCACGACCTAGGGTATTCCGACACCCAACTATCCAGCGAGCCCCGGATAGCTTAGGAACCAGGGCTGCATGCCTTCGAACTGAGCCGCCATCGCCAGAACGGTTTCGTCGGCGTGCCGCCGCCCGATGATCTGCAGGCCGACCGGCAGGCCCCGCGCCGTAAGGCCGGCCGGAACCGAAATCGCCGGGTGGCCGGTATAGTTGATCGGATAAGTCATGCACCAGCCGATCAGCGGATCGACCGCCTCGCCATTGATCGATGTCGGCCCGATCGTGTTGCCGTCCGTGGCATTCTTGACGGGCGGAACGGCCAGCGTCGGCGAGACTATCAGGTCATGGGTTTCGAATACATCCTCGAGGCCCTCATGGACGCCGGTGCGCAAAAGATCGTCGAGCGCATGGTCGATGGCGGACACCTTGTAGGCGCCCTCCAGCATGGCGAGGAACTGCGGGGTGAGCACCTTGGCGTGCTTGCCCATCAGGTCGATGTCCTCCTGTTTCAAGTACACGGCGATGGCAGCATAGTGGATCGAGATCGTGCGCACCCAAAGCGCCGCCAGTTCCTTGTGATCGGCCCTGAAATCGAGCTCGACCTCATCAACCTCAATGCCATGTCCTCGCATGACATCGACGGCACGGGCAACGACGGTGGCGACCTCAGCGTCGACCGGGAAATTGCCTAGTCGCGGGCTGTAGGCGACGCGCAGTTTCGGCGTCCACCCGGCAACGGCGCCGACATAGTCGACGCCGTCATCCGCCAGGCAGAACGGGTCGCGGTTGTGTGGCCCGGCCATGATCTTGGTCATCAGCGCGGCGTCCGCAACGGTGCGGGTCAGCGGTCCGATATGGACCAGAGGATGTCCCCACAGGAAGGCGTCGGGGCGAGTCACCGAAGGAATGCGGCCGAAAGAGGGCTTGAAGCCGACGGTGCCGCTGAACGAGGCGGGGATGCGGACCGAACCACCGCCGTCCGTGCCTTGCGCCAGGGCCGCCATGCCGTCGGCGACCGCTGCCGCACTGCCGCCGGACGAGCCGCCGGAATTGTAGCCGATCGCGAAGGGCGTGCTGGTCGGCCCGAAGCGCAGATTGTCGGTGATGCCCTTATGGCCGAACTCCGGCGTGTTGGTCTTGCCGAGCACGATGGCGCCTGCGTCGAGCAGGCGCTCGACCGCCACGGCACTTGTTTTGGGCACCCGGTCGTGCACCGCCCACGATCCCATCGAGGTCGGCACGCCGGCCATATCGTCGAGGTCCTTGATGCCGACGGGGACGCCATGCAGTGGTCCAAGCGGACCGCCTGCCATCACGGCCTTTTCGGCGGCCCGCGCAGCTTCCATCGCCTGGTCGCCAAGAACCAGCGTATAGGCGTTGACCACCGGGTTGCGCGCCTCGATGCGGCGCAGATAGGCCTCGGTCACTTCGACCGGCGACAGGTCGCGGCGCCGGATGCGCTGGGCCAGTTCCGTGGCCGGCAGGAAACAGATCTGGTCGTCTGCAGAAGTCATAAGCCGTTCCACCTTGTTGGGTGCTATTTGATGAACACTGGATTTGCCGCGCCGCCGGTGCCCTTGCTCACTTTGACCGGACTGGCGCAGTAGAAGCCTTCGTAGCGGCGGTCCGAGGCACAGTCGGCGGCCAGCAGGTCGAGCGATGCCATTTCGGTGAACGCCACGCCCAGATTGCGCATCAGCGCGGCGTGCAGAACCAGCATCAACCCGGTCTCGGGCTCGTAGGTTGTCTCGTTGGCCAGTGTGTCGGTAACTAGACAGGGGATCTGCATCTCGTCGAACCAGCGCACGAGGTCGAGGCTGAAGGTCAGTCCGGGTTCCCAATATCCATCGCCGACGCACTGGCTTCCCGCCGCCAGTGCGCCGACCCAGCCCGTGCGAACGAGAAGGATGCTGCGCGGCAGGATATCGACCGCCTGGGCCCGGGCGCATTCCATGAGGTCGCGATGCGTGAATGTTTCAGCGCGCTCCAGGGCCGGTTTGCCGCGGAACCGGGCGATGTCGAGCAGCACGCCGCGTCCGACGATCCCGCGCTCCGCGATCGGCATGATGCTGGCCTTGGTCATTCCGCCATTGGTACTGCTTGCCGCGAAGCCGTTCCAAAGCGTGTCGTCGAACCACATGTGGCCGAGCGCGTCGCAATGCGTGCCGGCCTGTGCGAAGCCGGTGACATAGTCGTCTGCGAATTCGAGGCCGCCGGCAAGCGGTTGCCAGTGGCCGTTCTCGAAGCCGGCCTTGTCGGCGACCATGAAATGCTTCGCCGGCCAGCGGCCGGGAAAGACGGCATCGCCCTCAGAGGTCCCGACCGGCACGCCGAGGGTGAAGGTGCGGCCGTCCCGCACCGACGCCAGGCCGCGCTTGACCTCGTCGGCGGTCAGATAGTTGAGCGCTCCGATCTCGTCGTCGGCACCCCAATGCCCCCAGCGGCTCGGCGCATTGCCCAGCAGCCGGCGCAGCGTCATCGTTTCAGTCGCGCTCATGCTTCCGCCTGCGCGGTCGCCGGCTGCCTGGCGCCGGTGATATAAGCGACGACGTCCTCCATGTTGGTGCCGGAACTTGCGAGATCGGCGACCTTGCGGCCCCTGCGCATCACCACCACGCGGTTGCACACCTGCCAGAGATGATCGAGATTGTGGGTGACCATGACGATCGTCAGCCCCTGGGCGCCGAGTCGTTTGATGAGGTCGAGCACCTCACGGGATTCGCGTACGCCGAGCGCCGCGGTGGGCTCGTCGAGCAGCAGCAGCTTGTGGCCCCAAAAGGCACCGCGCGCGATCGCCACCAATTGGCGCTGGCCGCCGGACATGCGATCCACCGGTTTGCTGCGCACCGCGGGGATATCGATGTGCAGTTCCTCGAGGCCGCGCATCGCGATGTCGCCCATCGATTTGCGGCGGATCCAGCGCAGCAGCGCCGGGCCGCGGCCAAGCGCAATCTCGCGGCCGAGAAAGAAGTTTTCGGCGGCAGTGAACGTGCCGATCAGCGACAGGTCCTGATAGACCGTCTCGATGCCGAGGCGTTGCGCTTCGGACGGCGGCGACAACTTTTGCGGCCGCCCTTCGAGGATCACGTCGCCGGAAGTCGGGTCATGCGCGCCGGCCAGGATTTTGATCAGCGTCGACTTGCCGGCACCATTGTCGCCAACGAGGCCGAGTATGTCGCCCCTGGCGATGTCCAGCGAAACGTCATCGAGTGCCTGGATGCCGCCGAAGCTGCGGCAGATCCGGCTCAGGCTGAGCAGCATCTTCTGCGCCATGGCGGCCTATCCCCTCGCATAGCGGCGGCCAATACCGCCGAGCGCTACGGCGACGACGAGAAGGCAGCCGGTGAACAGGAACTGCGTGAAGATCGGCGCGCCGATCATGGCCAGCCCATTGTTGCCGACGGCGACCGTCAGCACGCCGATCAAGGTGCCGAGGATATGGAACTGACCCTCTCGCAGCGCCGCCGAGCCGAGGAAGGCGGCCGAGAACGACGTCAGCATGAAGCTGTCACCCGCCGTCACCTGGCCGGAGCCGAGATTGGAGGCCATCAGCACGCCACCGATAGCAGCACAGGTGCTGGCGATGGCGAAGGCAACGATGCGGCTGCGATCGACGGCGACGCCGGCGCGGCGCGCTGATTCCGGGCTGACGCCGATGGCCTTGATGTGTTGGCCCTGCACTGTTCGGTTGAGGATCACCCACAGCAGCGCAAGCACGACGGCCATGATGATGACGAGGTGCGGCACTCCGGCAATCCGGCCGATCGCGATATTGGTGAATTCGCGCGACTGGGTGAGCTGCAGCGGAATTCCGCCCGAATAGGCGTAGTTCAGCCCGACGACGATGGTGCCCGTGCCAAGCGTGGCAATGAAGGCGTTCACCCCGATCTTCGAAACGACAATGCCGTTGACAATGCCGATGACCGTTCCGAGGCCGACGACAAGGAAGATGGCGGGTAGGATCGGCAAGCCACTGCTGCTCAACAGCCCGACCACGAGCAGCCCGCAGAAACTCGCGACATAGCCGATACTGAGGTCGAAATCACCGGCGACGAGTGGCACGGTGAGGCCGGCCGCGACAATGGTGCCGATCGCCATGTCGTTTACGATATTGCGAAAATTGCCGATGGTTGCGAAGGTCCCCGGCTCCAGCACCGAGAAGATTCCCAGCATCGACGCCAGCACGATGATGGTGCCGTAGGTTCCAAGCAGGCGCATGAGCAACGCGCGCCGCTGTCGGGCATTGGGCGAGGCATAGCCGGTCTGCGTTGACGGCAGGACGCGGGGCGCCTCTGCCGGAGCGTGGGTTTCGGGCAGGGAATGATCAGCGGACATGGCGGCTCTCATGACAGCACTCCGGCCCGGCCAGGCACGTCCGGCCCAGACCCACAATCAGGAGACCTTACTGCGGATTGTCCTTGATGAACTTGTCGACGTTCTCTTTGGTGACGAGCGTATAGCCTGGCACGAAGGATTTGGGCTTCCACTGGTCGCCGGCTGCCAGGATGTCGGGAATCTGATCGACTAGCATTTTGCCTGCCGAAGTCAGATCGACACCGAGCGTGGCGGTCATCGTCCCGTCCTTGACAGCCTGGACAGCGGGCGCCGTGGCGTTGAACGAATAGACCTTCACGTCGCTGCGGCCGTTCTGCTTCAGCGCCGCGATCGCGCCCATAGCGTTGTCGTCATAGCAGTTGAAGATGGCGAACGGCCCCTTGGCGTTGGCATTGGCTGCAAGCCAGGCGCTGGTCGCGGCCTGCGAGGATTCGGCAGCACCCGGGATGCTGATCTCGTGCGAGGTCGCCTTGAGCCCCGGATTTGCCTTGACCGCCGCATCGAAGGCGTCGGCTCGTTCGCGGCACGGAATGCCGGGATGGTAGGTGAGGTCGAGTACAGTTCCGGACTTGCCGATGTCCTTCAGCATCAAGTCGATCAGCGGTTGCGCAGCACCGGTACTTGCAGATAGCGCGATCCCGTCTGCCATGCCGCCGCCGGCCGAAAGCACGGGGATCTTTGCGTCCGCCGCCGCCTGGAGCCCGGCCGCCAGGCCCGTCGAATCGAAGACCGTGACGATGATGGCGTCCACCTTCTTGGTTGCCAGCTGCTTGATGCTGGTGATCGCTTGCGAAGGATCGCCATTGGCATTGAGCGTTTCCACCGACCAACCCTTAGACTTGGCTTCCTGGCTCATCGTGTCGACCATCTGGTTTGTGTCGACGTCGGATGTCGAGAAGGTGACGATGCCGATCGTCAGCTTGTCATTCGCGGCGAGGGCGGCCGACGTGAAGGATGCTGCGACGAGCGCTGCGGTCGAGAGTTTCTGAAAGCGGTTCACTGTGCGTATCCCCTGTTGACCGAGTGTTCCGGCTCACCTCCAGACCGCGCAGCAGCCCAGCTTGGGCGCCATCTACAGGTCGTCACAGTCAGTCTGTTTGTTCGTGCGAGCCACGTACTAACTATAGGCACAAGCTCTTATGCCGCGCAACGGCTAATTTCAACCGGCTTTGGTCACTCGAGGTTCAATCGCTGTGGGGCTCTTGGGGCAAGCGCGCAGCTAGGCCGCCTTCTTGATCTCCGCGACCTGAACGCCCAGTCGGAACGCCTGACCGTCTGCGAACGAACGCGCGTAGCTCTCAGATGTAAAAGGGACCGTGGTGGTGGTGCCGTTGACCGTCACGCGAACCGACCACTCTTTGTCCCTAATGATTTCAACGGCATGTTGCTCAAGCGCAGCCATGCATTCCTCCCAGAACCTTCCGTTGAGGATGGGAGGACAGCGTCGTAAAACTGGTTTGCATGCAAATAATCCGACACCGCGACGTCGAAATGTCGAAACACGCACAGCTAGGCTTAAGTCGATGGCCTCGCATTGATCTGTTCGAGGTGTTCCTTGTTGAAAAGTGCGGTGGCAGTCTCTTCAGCCTCCGCCCGGAAGCGGACATCGCGGGTGACAATGCTGGAGGTCATGTTCGCGCCAACTGCGGATGTCTGAAGCGACCGCTCCGTCGGCTCAAAGAACGTTCCGCTCCGCCGGGTTTCGTTCTATCAACTCCGCCACAAGGCGTTGAAGCCGCCAGAGGCTGCTGTCATGTATGCCTTTGGCTTCGAGGTGAGAAACCGTGTTGAACAGGTATTCGGCCCCGCTTCCCCAATGACCGCAGGCCAGGGCCAGGACATCGGCAACGGCTTCAAGCGACTGACGACCGGCATAAAGAGGCGAGGCGCGGTTCATAACAAAGGTCATCGCCGGCGTGGCTCCCGAGGCGGTCGCCACCGTGATCCACCGGGGCATGCTGTTGGCCGGCTTGTAGGTGAATTCGCGTCGAAAGAGTTTGCCGAATTGGCGTTCGAGGTTGTCCTTTGGCAGGTCGTACAGGACGCCGCTGCATTGCCCCCCACGATCGAGGGCCATCATAAGGCCTGGCTGCTCCGGCGTGCCCCGAAAACGGGTCATGCGAAAGCAGAAAGCGCGATGCCACCCACGAGCGAGGCCTACCTGCTCACCGACATGCTCGATCTCCGGCTTCCAGATCAAGGAGCCGTAGGCGAACAGGCGGGTCGGTGCTTTCGGGGCCGGATGAGTTCGGATCATTTGCTCGACCCAGCTGTCGTAGTCGGCATCGGTGTGTAGCTCGGCACCTGGCGTCAAACCCTGGTCCTGAACGACCTTGTGGACCCGCGCGACGTGGTCCGCGGTCAAGGTCAGCTTTCTCATTTGGCTCGGCATCCCGTGCTCCATCGGATCAGGATCGCGTATCCTTGGCAGATACTACGGGCGTTGCAAGATACGAACCGATGCACGGCGTGAATGAGTCTTTGCCCCTTCACCGATGACAGCAAAGCGCCCCGCATATTCGCCCTCGAACGATTCCATGTGGTTTCGGCAATCTAGGTTTGGGAGACGCTTTTCTACTTACTGTGAAACCCTGACCAACAGCTTGCCGAAATTGCGGCCCTTGAGAAGACCGATGAAGGCCATCGGCGCGTTCGCGAGTCCCTCGACAATGTCCTCCCGATATTTGACCTTCCCCGCCTGGAGCCAGGCCGAAACGTCCCTGCCGGGGCGGTTCGACGTGTGCTGTTTGGGACTATGCAGAATAATTGGCGGAGTGCCAGAAAGTTCCTCCGCACTCGCGCTTCGCACCGCGGTGCCACCCACAGCGTCTTGCCTAAGGGACTTTGCGGCGTAATTCGCTCGCGTTCGAATTGAGAGCGACCCCGATTGAACACGCGGATTACCAGGCGGACAAAAAAGCCCCGGCGCTGGGTCGTTGCGCCGGGGCTTGGGCACGTACAAGCTACACCAACATGTCCGTTTATGAACGTGCGCTAATAAAGTGAAAAAGGTGAACCACGCATAGGCCGAAGGGCGCACGCTCAAAGCTGGGGTGAAGCGGCAATATCAGTGATGACAAGTTGCGCACCCTGATTGTTCCACCCAGCTTTCGACCGAACGAGGGGACGAGGGTGCCGACTGTGTTGATTTGCCAAGATGATGTACTCCGTCACCGGCCGATGAAGCGAGCCGGCAAATCTCGAAATGTCTAGTGAGAGCCACTGGGACCCCGCACACTGATTTTCAGGTGGTGCTAAGCAAGGCCGGCAAGGTGGAGACGATCACCGTTATGCTAGTATGCTCATATCATCGCGCTTTGCTCTGAGTGGCGGCCCAGCAGCTTGGGTTAGGGGGGCCGCTGGGCCTGACCAGCGAGCGTTCGGGAATGCTCGACTGGCTGGTTAGTATTTTAGATAAACCTAATATAATCGAACCATGCGAACGAAGTACGCGGCGGTAAGAAAGTGGCTGGCGTCCGATTCACTTACCGCGCGCTTTTGCCTTGGGTTCTGGCGAGCTTTCGGACGGGTTTGCAGCCAATTTTGCAGATCGCCGATCTGTTACCCACAGGGACTTTTTCCTCGTCAACAAATCGTCACGATCGCCCTCAGCGGTCGCTCGGCTATGCATCGCAGCTATGGCGTAGTCGGCTCTGTTGGTTCGATAGTCTTCTTTTTGGACAGTCATCGTTTGCTCCCAGTTTCATAGCCCCTCTTTTGCCCTGGCGGGGAGATTAACTGCCGGTGCATTACGCGAGTCAATCGATGAAACGACCACTCCGCAGTCGCGAGGGCGGGGAGCAACCCGACAATTTTTAACGTTGGAACGGCTTACAGAGTGCAACACAGCCGCCCTTTCGTCGGGCTGCGTTGATCGCGTCCATGTTGCCCTTCAGCTCGCCGGTCTTGGCTTCACGTGCCTTGATGTCTGTGTTGTCCATCATGCTGCCAACCGGCAAGCCAAGCCAAAACACGCCGTCCATGTCATGGCGGGCGGTTCTGTCTTGTACGGCCATTATCGGCGCGAGGTCGGAACTCGTTCGGTAAAGTTCGGCTTCCAACTGGCTGCACGACTTGCCCGCGTCTACGCTGGACGAAACCAGCATGGGCTTGATGTCGGCTGGGCGAGTAGCGCAGCCCGACAAAACGCTGATGGCTACAAACGCACATAACTTGATTCATGCTTCCCCCCAAAATGCCCGCGGCGAGCAGGCGCTGAGGGCAGGACGAAGTCTATGTGCCTTGACGGCATGCGGAATATATTCCTATTCTGCGCGATGCCGCACCGTCGCCGCCATGAACAGATTTCCGAGTATCATATTGCCAAAATTGAACGACAGGCGTGGCTTCTGACGGTAGAACTCCGCGACGCGCAGTTGTCGCTCAAGCCATTTCATGAGCATTGGGACGTGATCGACCGGCTGCACGGGGATATAAAGCGGGCGATCAATCTGCTGAACGGCAGGCCGGCGGACTACGAGGAGCCGCATTTCGCGCCCATGTCGCGAGGGTGAAGAACTAGCCTGTCAGTTTAGTGAAGTCGTGGCGCCGCGCGCGAACATGTGCCAGCAAATTCGTTTCGTTTACGACCCCTGATTGAAAGAGATTCAGCGTGGTCGAGGCCAGAATCTGACCGTCTATCGGGGTGCTGTACCATTTGGCGTCGGCGGTTACCTGGTCGACAACCCGCTGGCAGATCGCCCGATCTTTAGGTCTAAGGAACTGACTTTTCAGTGCTCGTAGCATCTCGACGCCTTGAAACGGGGAGTCACCTGTCTCCGCGCGATACCCATGCGTGGTCTCCGGGCATGGACCCTAAACGCATTCAGACGGAAAATTGCCATTCGTTTGAGTGGTACCGATGTCGCGTGGATAAGCGGCGGTCCGCGAGCTGATCCGCCATGTCGCGCAGCGGCTTCTTGCGTTTGGCGTCCTGTACTTCTCGACCAGCCTGACCTTGTCGATATCGATCGTCACCAGCGGTCCCAGATCGACGGTCACCCTGCCGCCTTCCTCGTCTATGCGCGTGATCTCTCCGGTAAGCTCGATCTGCTGCCCCTTCTTCACCTTGGTATGATCGATGATCGAATGTGGAAAGCATAGCTCGGAATCGAGACGTTTAGGCCGTGCTGAGTGACCCGTTTGCGGAGGTGGCCGGGATCGCCACCTCGTCACGAATGGAAATTCCGCGCGCCGTTCCATGAGTCTGGTGCGCTCGGCGCCTTCCTCAGGAATGGATGAGCCCGCTTCCTCCAATCGATGGATGAAGCCGATCGTGGGCCGGTGCTACTTTGATGCATCGCGCGACTTACCCGACAAGAGCTGGCTCCAGGGGCAAAATATGAGCAAGACGACTCTCATTGCTATCGCAGTCCTCGCGATCGGTGTCGGCTGTGCCGAAGCCAAGCACCGTAACTTCGAAACCGCGACCCTCGGCAAGTACGCCAATTCGAAGAACCTGCCGGTTTGTACCGCGTCAAGCTCACTCTTCGAAGTCCTCGGCGATAAATGTTTTCTCGTCACAGGTTCGATGATCTATGGCGACATCGCCGAACTCTCCGGGACAATCACTTTGAATTGGTAGCCGAAGCAACAACCTCCCAGCGCGGCCTCCATTCTCCGGTATGAAGTTGCGTCGCAAGGGCTGCCGTCGCCCCAGATATCGACCATTCGCGCCGCCAATACCGGCGCAATCCCCAGTCACCACGGGCCTCTCCAAAATTCTTATGCCGTCCGCACTTGCGGTCGAGCGTGTCGCGCCAACACAGCAGCGCCTCTGCATCGTTTGGGCAACCCAACGCATACCTTCCGGTCTGGAAACTCGCTTACGCGTTTCATCGTCCATTCGGCAGTGGAAAATTAGGCCGATTTGGCAGTGCTCAGATTCGCGTAGCCGTCCTGCATTCCGCTCGGAGAGGATTGGCGAGTGGTTGCGGCAACTGCGCCTCAAGCTGGCTGGCGACCGCCGTCTGCAGCGCGCTGCCGCGGAGCAGGGCTGACGCTGCGTTCGTCCGGACCGTCGCAAGACCGCTTGATTGTATCCGGCCTGGAGACAGACAAACGCCGGCGCAACCTCACCCTGAAACCAAAAGACAATATCGATGACCTCCAACAGCTATGCTCCCAAGGGTTCAAGCGCCTGCAAACATTCACCATGCCAATTTCGCCATCGCCGCTTGCGACCAGGCTCGTGCATACCTCGATCACCATCACCAAGACCCTGCGAGACGCGGAAGAGGCAAGCCGCTTCATGAACCGGCTAGAAGACCCCAAACCCAAAAGCCGCTGATCGATTTAGCCGCAGTAACGAAGTGTAACCGGGTTCGCACTACAAGAAGCTCAAACCGCGCAAGACCGCTGATCGATACGACCACGATGTTCAACGGTCTTGCCCAATGGAAGCCGCCCCAATGGAAATCGCCGCGAACGGCCATACGACTAGCCATCTGATGACTTCACGGCGTTTTGCGCCTCTCTTCTGGACGCAGTTCCTCTCCGCCTTCAACGACAATTTCCTCAAGAACACGCTGGTTTTCCTTATTCTGTTCACCCTGGCGGCGGACAAGGCAGCATCACTGGTCACCCTGGCGGGTGCCGTCTTCATGGCTCCTTTCCTGCTCCTGTCCGCCCTTGGTGGCGAGATCGCCGACCGGTTCGACAAGGCGCTCATCGCCCGTCGGCTGAAATTCACCGAGATCGCCGCTGCGGCTGTCGCTCTCGTCGGGATCGCGCTGTCGTCGATCCCGGTGCTGATGATGGCGTTGCTCATGTTCGGCATCATCTCGGCACTGTTCGGACCGATCAAGTACGGCATCCTGCCGGATCATCTCGATCGCAAGGAATTGCCCCGCGCCAATGCCTGGATCGAATCGGCAACCTTCGCCGCCATCCTCGGCGGCACTATCGCCGGAGGCGTCGTCTCGGCCGATGGCATAGGCGTCTCGGTCTTCGGGCCGATGATGATGATCCTCGCCATCGGTTGCTGGTTTGTCAGCCGATACATTCCGTCAACCGGTTCTGCTGCACCCGACCTCGTTATAGACCGGAACATCTTTCGCTCGACGTGGCGACAGGTCAACGGCTTGCGTGCCGACAAGCGGATCTGGCGCGCCGGACTGATGACGTCGTGGTTCTGGCTTATCGGGGCCATTGTCCTTTCGATCCTGCCTACGTTGGTCAAGGATTCGCTCGGTGGCGGAGAAATCGCTGTCACCGCCTATCTCGCGGTGTTCGCCGTCTCGATCGCCATTGGCTCTGCCATAGCCGCATGGATGTCGCAGGGCCGCATCGTGCTCTTGCCAGCCCCGGTTGGCACGGCGTTGATGGCACTATTCGGCTTGGACCTGGCCTGGACCATCTGGACTATGCAGCCCTCGCCCAGGGCCGAAACGCTCGCAATATTCTTCGCCGGGCCAAACACGGTCCATGTTGCGATCGACCTTGCCGGCATGGCTATTGCCAGCGCCTTTCTTGTCGTGCCGACCTTCGCCGCCGTGCAAGCCTGGGCGCCCGAAACCAGCCGCGCTCGCGTCGTCGCCGCCGTGAGCATCGTCAATGCAGGCTTCATGACGGTGGGCGGCATACTTGTCGCCGCGATTCAAGCAGCGGGCGTCTCCACTGGAGGTATCCTGTTCGGCCTCGCCGCACTCAACGTGGTCGCCGCCTGGCTGATGCTGAGGTACCTTCCGACAAACGCCTTCCGCGATTTCGTTTCCATTCTGTTCCGAGCCTTCCATCGTCTGGAGGTGGAGGGGCTGGAAAACCTCAAGGCGGCCGGCCCGGCACCCATCCTGGCGCTCAACCATGTCAGTTTCCTCGACGGTCCGCTGGCCCTGACGCTGACCCAGGAAGAGCCCGTCTTTGCCATCGACCACACTATCGCCCAGGCCTGGTGGATGAAGCCTTTCCTCAAGCTCGCCCGTGCGCTGCCGCTCAATCCAGCCAAGCCGATGTCGACCCGCACGCTGATCAAGATCGTGCAAGGCGGCGATCCGCTGGTCATCTTCCCCGAAGGCCGGATCACCGTCACCGGCGGCCTCATGAAGGTCTATGACGGCGCCGCCATGGTGGCCGACAAGACCGGCTCGATGGTCGTGCCCGTGCGCATCGACGGGCTGGAGAAGAGCTATTTTTCGCGGCTGACCTCGCTGCATATTCGCCGCCGGCTGTTCCCGAAGGTCAAGGTGACCATTCTGGAGCCCGTCAAACTTGAAGTACTGCAGGATCTGAAGGGCCGGAAGCGCCGCGCCGCGGCGGGCGCTGCCCTCTACCAGG
Source organism: Mesorhizobium sp. M1307 (assembly GCF_040318155.1). Classification (NCBI taxonomy): domain Bacteria; kingdom Pseudomonadati; phylum Pseudomonadota; class Alphaproteobacteria; order Hyphomicrobiales; family Phyllobacteriaceae; genus Mesorhizobium; species Mesorhizobium sp. M1307. The sequence goes on from NZ_JAMYLR010000028.1 coordinate 62,256, forward strand.
TCATGTCGGACCTCGTCTTCCGCACTCAGGACATCGACAAGACTGTGCTGGAGAAGATCATCCAGACGGCGAACGAACGCGGCATGAAGCAACTGGCCGTTCAGGACCCGGTCACCGGTTCGCTGAGTTACGGCAAGCTGCTGACAGCCGCCGCCGTGCTTGGCGAGAAATTCAAGAAACTCTATGCCGGCCAGCAGACGCTCGGCATCATGCTGCCCAACGCTAATGGCGCCTGTGCGACGCTGCTCGGCGTTATGTCGGCCGGCAAGGTTCCGGCGATGATGAACTTCACTGCCGGTGCAGCTAACGTCCTCTCCGCTTGCAAAGCCGCCGAGGTGCGCACCGTGCTGACCTCGCGCGCCTTTGTCGAACAAGCGAAACTTGGCGCCATGGTCGAGGAACTCGGCCGCTCGGTCGATATTGTGTGGCTTGATGATCTGCGGGCCACCATTGGCCTCAAGGACAAGCTGCTCGGCCTTTTGCGCAAAGATACACCCCGGGTCGCCCGCAAGCCCGAACATCCAGCGGTGATCCTCTTCACCTCGGGGTCCGAAGGCACGCCCAAGGGCGTGGTGCTCACCCACCGCAACATCCTGGCCAATGCCGCGCAGGCTGCTTCGCGGATCGACTTCCATTCGGGCGACAAGGTCTTCAATGTGCTGCCGATCTTCCATTCCTTCGGCATGACGGCGGGCACGGTGCTGCCGCTCATCTCGGGCGTGCCGATCTATTTCTATCCTTCGCCGTTGCACTACCGGATCGTACCGGAGCTTGTTTACGCCTCAAACGCAACGATCATCTTCGGCACCGATACGTTCCTTGCCGGCTATGCCCGCACCGCACACCCTTACGACTTCCGCTCAGTGCGCTACTGCTTTGCCGGCGCGGAACCAGTCAAGGCTTCGACGCGCGCGACCTATATGGAAAAGTTCGGCCTGCGCATCCTCGAAGGCTACGGCGTGACCGAGACCGCGCCGGTGATCTCCATCAACACGCCGATGTACAACCGCTCCGGCAGTGTTGGCAAAATCATGCCGGGTATGGACTATCGCCTGGATCCGGTGCCCGGCGTCGAGGACGGCGGACGGCTATTCGTGCGCGGGCCTAACGTCATGGCAGGCTATCTGCGCGCCGAGAAGCCGGGCGTGCTCGAGCCGCTCGAAGACGGCTGGCATGATACCGGCGACGTCGTCGCCGTCGACGATGTCGGCTTCATCACCATTCGAGGCCGCGCCAAGCGCTTTGCCAAGATCGGTGGCGAGATGATCTCGATGGCCGCCGTCGAGGCGCTGGCGGGCGAATTGTGGAAAGGCTCGCTCTCGGCGGTCGCCGCCGTGCCAGATGCGCGCAAGGGCGAAAAGCTGATCCTCATCACCGAGGCCGTCAACGCCACGCGTGCCGAATTCCTGGCCTTCGCCAAGGCCAACGGCGCCATGGACCTGATGGTGCCGGCCGAAGTGCGCGTCGTTGCGAAAGTGCCTGTCCTCGGCTCAGGCAAGCTCGATTTCTCCGCTGTGACCAAAATGGTGAGCGGCGAAGACAGAGTTTCGAACGAGGCTTCGACTCGCTTTTGCGGCTAACTTTTTGTGTATCTCGGTTCGGAACACGGGACCGCCGCGAAAGTTCGGTGCACGCAGCGAATCCTCCCCTCCAAGTATTGCTGCAGATCGGTATCCCGATCGGCCCGCGCCCCCCGCAAGGGCGCGGGCCTCGGCGCGACATTTACGCCGAATTCCGAGCCGCCTTCGCTAAGGGTCGCTACTTCAACGACCACCGAAATCACTTCCGTTACCGGATTGTTGCTACCGACGACTGGTGAGGACCTTTGGAGGAGGGATCGCGCATCCCCCGTTTGAGGGATGCGTTCTGGCGTACCAAAACTTAGACCTGTGTCGTGAGCAAGCGGTCGACTGCCGGCGCAGGGGGTCTGGAGTTCATACCGCCGATGATGCCTACGCTGGTCGCCAAGCCGACCCAGGGCGACGGATGAGGCCGCAAGCCGAGTTGCATGAAGATGGGTCCAGCGCCCCGTCTGCCGCGAAGGTGACAGACGGCCGTGCCACTGCGGGACATGGCTGAAAGTTCGCTGGGCTGATTCTTCATTGCACCGGCAATTCCGCCAGCTATTTCAGCTTCCCGTTTCCCTTCGAAATATCTATCCGCGCTGATTGAGCCCGTGATATCGTCAAATTCAGGCCTTTGACGCAACGGAGACCTTCATCATCCGTGATGCGAAAGGCAGCAGTGCGCTTCAACTTGGACCTAGAGTCCAATTTTGCGGTAGCTCGAAAGCAGACATCTCCATCGTCCAGTTGGGGGTTGGGTCGCGGTAGGAACCTGCTATCCCGGTAGAGACGACTGACGGTCTCATCGGTATCGGCGGCGCCGCGAATCCGTGGTAAGGCGCCGCTCAACCAGCGAAAGGATGACACCTGTGAGCGAACCGACCGTGGCCGAGGCGACCGAAAGTATCTATGCCTCGCTCCGGGCGGACAATGCCGACATCGACGCACATATCGCGGCGCTTAAGGCGGCGCTGACCCGAGAAGGGATAAAACAGGCGGTGTTCGATCCGACCAAGTTGGCGCAGAACAACCGCTCGGGCCGCAAGTTGATGCAGGCCTATTTTCGGCAGCGCGGCGTTAGCGTGAGGTTTTCGGACTAGTAGAGCCGCGGGCGAGTGATCCGAATCGCGCCTTAGGAGTTTCTCGGGCCGGTCCGGCAGTTCGCCATCTGGACGTCGGGACTGCGCCGTATCTCGGCCGTAGAGATCAGCTTTGCCGCTTCCCGGGTGACCACACTGGAGGTCAGTTGCGCCAAGAATTGCTATGCCGGTTGCGATGGATTGGTGTTGGGCGGCAGCGCCTCTTCCGCCTCATGATCGTCTGTAAGGATATCGCCGTTTACTGCTAGCGGCCGGCCTATCCAGATCGGATCGACCAGATGGTCGCGCCGGGGGTTAGTCGTATTCGGGTGCAAGAGTATGCTGAGACCCTTATAGTTCAATATCAGCCACGGAACGAGTGAAGCGAAAAAGTCGTTCGCAAATGAGACCTGGTAAATTGCCTGGTCATGCGGGCCGACTTTCTGCTCGTGCCAGCCAAGGCGTACTCGGAAACGTTCTCCGATCTGAAGACGCGGCCATTCGGCATGTTGCCGCTCAGTTTGCCCGTCGTGATAGATATGGGCATGATAGCTGGCTATCTCCGCGAGCGGCCTTGGACTGACGGTGTCCTCGTTCACCTCAATGTTCTCCTTCGATGATTGTCGCGCCCCGCAGAGTGGCCGGGCTTCAATTTTCTCGTTCCCGGAATGCACGGGTAACCCAGAAGCCGACATTCTCAAAGCTCAGGAGCAACCGACAGTCCGTACCGGTGCATTCGATGACGTACATCCTTGGGATGTGCCCTTTGAGGAGTCGGCAAATCATCGGTCTTGGAAAAGCGGACTCGGCTGGCTAGGCTTCGGCTTCCTGACTGGGAGGTGACCAGATTCCAAAGCCCACCTTTCTTGACATCGCCTGCCGCGCCGGGGTTGGCACGGCGACGGTTGAGCGCGTGCTGAACGGCAGGGGTGGCGTCACGCCTGCCACTGTCGAGAAGGTCGTCGCCGCCGCTCGCTCGCTCGACTATCCTCGCCGCTTGCCGGGAGCTCATCACGGGGTGATCAGGATCGAGGTCATCCTGGTGCGTCCGGACGCCACCTTCTTTGCCCGACTGTCTCGCGCTTTCGAGCGCATCGCCGCGACGCTCGATCGTTCCATCGCCGTCCACCGCACCTTTCTCGACGAGGCGGACCCGGCGGCGATCGCCAGGCGCATCCTTGATCCGGACATGCGCCGCGCCGGCCTGATCCTCGCAGTTCCCGACCACCCGCTGGTTGGCGCCGCCTTGAGGAAACTCGAGGCCGAAAACATCCCGACCGTGCAGATTGTCACTGAGATTTCCGGCACCAGCGGGGCCTATGTCGGTATCGACAATTATGCCGCCGGGCGCATGGCAGGGCTGTTGTTGTCGCGCATGCAAAGGCGGCCAGGCAAGGTGGTGGCGGTCTGCCACAGCCAGATCTACCGCGTGCACCGCGACCGCGTGCGCGGCTTCTTCGACTACCTGATGGAGACGGCGACCGAACATTTCGAACCGATCGGGGCGCTGTTCGGCCATGACGATGGAGACCGCAACGCTGAGCAGCTTCTTGAAGCCTTGAAGCGCTGGCCGGACCTTGCCGGTCTCTACAATGCAGGCGGCGCCAATTCGGCGCTCAACGATGTCTTGCGCCGAAATCCGCTCGGACGCCAGGTCTTCTTCGTCGGCCACGAGCTCACCGAGCGCAGCGCCGTTGCACTTCGCGAGGGTACGATGGATGTCGTGCTAGACCAGGCACCCGAGGCGCAAGCGAGGCGAGCCATGGACCTCGTGCTGGCGACATTGAACCTGCACGACCTGCAAGTCGAAAACCCGCCGATCCGCTTCGTCACCTTCACTGCCGAGAACCTTTGATCTGATTTGATCAAGGTAGAGCGAGCTTCGCCTCCGTCACCGTGCTAACTCCCTCCGAACGGACGGCGATCGCATATGGAGTTCGCCCACTCATCCAGCCGCTTTGCATCCGCCTTCCCCGTTGGGAGAAGAGGCTGGCACCAAGCGCAGACGATCTCTTTCCCCTCGAGGAAAGGTCGGATTGCCACAAATCGGAGGGCAATCCGGGTGAGGGGGCATTCTTCCACATGCAATGGCGCTCCGCGAAGGGGAGGACGACTAGTGACGAGACGGCTGACGACCTACGATCTGAGGAGCGCCAAGGGCAGCCGCAAATGGCTGCAGCTTCACGTCGACACGCCGGCTGAGGCCGCCGCGGCTGTCGCCTGCGATATCGTAATCCTCTCCAGCGAGCCCGACCACAATCTGGAATTGATCCGTGAGGCGGCGCCTTTCGCCTTCTTGTCGGTCGGCATGCCGCATGGCGCGGTCGCCTCGCCCGACGAGGCGGTACGGCTCGGCTTTGACATAATCAAGCGCGGCGCCGACGCCGTCTATTGCTCGCATTCACCGCGCTTCATCGAGGCGATGGCGGCGGAGGGCATTCCGGTTACTGGCCATGTCGGCCTGGTGCCGAACCGCGCCACCTGGACGAACTTTCGCGCCATTGGAAAGACCGCCGAAGAAGCCTTCAAGGTGCTGCGCGCGGCCAAGGACCTTGAGAATGCCGGTGCCGCCTGCATCGAGGTCGAGGTCGTGCCGGTGCGGCTTGCCGATCACATCACGCGCTCGACCCCACTGATCACCATGGGCATGGGCTGCGGCAGCGCCTGCGACACGCAGTACCTGTTTTCCAGTGACGTGCTCGGCACCGACACCGGTCACTCTCCGCGCCATGCCAAACGCTATGCCGATTTCGTCACACTGGAGGCCGAACTGCAGGAAAAGCGCATCGCCGCCTTCCGCGCCTTCGGCCGCGATGTGACAGCCGGCGCCTATCCCGAAGCGAAGCACCAGGTCGATATGGACGATGCCGCCTATGACCGCTTCCTCACCCTTTCCAAATCCCTGTGAGATCGACATGGACGACCTGAAATACGGCACGCGCAACAAAAGAGGCGACTGGGCTCCGAGCGAGCCGGCAGGCACCGCGCCGCTGTTCGCCTTTCCGCCGCGTCCGCTGGCGCTGCTGAAATGGCTGCCGCACTATTTCCTGCCCTACAATCTGCTGTTCGCGCTCTCGGCGGTCGCGTGGTGGCAGTACGTGCTGCCCGACGTGGAGGTCATGAAGACGCTGAGCGTCGGATGGATCCTCAGGCTCTTCCTCGTCAACTGCGCGGCGCTGCTTGTTTTCTTCGGCGTCTTCGAGCTCCGGCTCTACATTGTGAGAGCCCAGGGCAATCGCTTCAAATACAACGGCAAATGGCCCTCCGAGCAGAAGAGCAAGGCTTTCTTCTTCGAGAACCAGAACCTCGACAACATGCTGCGTACCTTCGGCACCGGCATGCCGATCTGGACGGCGATCGAGGTCGCGATCCTCTACGCCTATGCCAATGGCTACGTGCCGTGGCTGACAGTCGCCGATCATCCCGTGTACTTGTTTTGCCTGGCGCTGGTGGTGCCAATCATCCACGAGACGCATTTCTTCTTGCTGCACCGGGCAATCCACTGGCCGCCGCTCTACAAATGGGTGCATTCGGTGCACCACAACTCCGTCAACCCGTCGCCCTGGTCGTCGCTGTCGATGCACCCCGTCGAGCAGTTCGGCTATCTCGGCGTTGCACTCTGGCACCTGGTCATCCCGTCGAACCCGCTGCTTGCGCTTTACCAGCTCCACTATGCCGGCTTCGGCGCCATTCCCGGTCATGTCGGCTTCGACAAGGTCGAACTCGGCGAGGACACCGGCATCGATAGCCACGCCTACATCCATTACCTCCATCACAAATATTTCGAGGTGAACTACGGCGACGGCCTCATCCCGTTCGACCGATGGTTGGGCACTTTCCACGACGGCAGCAAGGAAGGCGAGGCCCGCATGCAGGCCCGCTACGAGAAGAAGAAGGCGCGCGCCAACGCCGCCCAATGACAGCCCGATCAGACAGCCACGCGAGGCGTCCGCGCAAGCCATCCCGCAAGGGCCGGAAGTCAAAGGAGGGGTGAACCGGCACTCCATCCACAAGGGAGGAAAACCGTGAAGAAGCTTTTCATTTCGACCGCGTTGGCGGCCTTGATGTCGACCAATGCGATGGCTGCAAAAATTGGCGTCAGCATCGTCAACTTCGACAACAACTTTCAGACGTTGCTGAGGGACGGCATGCAGGCCCGCGCCAAGGACAAGGCCGCCGGCATCCAGGTCGAGGACGCGCAGAACGACGTCGCCAAGCAACTCGACCAGGTGAAGAACTTCATCGCCACCGGCGTAGACGCCATCATCGTCACGCTGGTCGACACCAATGCGTCAAGGACGCTCAGCGAGGAAGCTGCCAAGGCCGGCATCCCACTGGTCTTCGTCAACCTCGAACCGTCAGACATGGCGAACCTGCCGGAGAAACAGGTCTATGTCGGCTCCAACGAGGTGGAGTCCGGCACGCTGGAAGCGTTCGAGGTGTGCAAGATGCTGCGCGCCAAGGGCAAGTCGGCAGGTGCCAAAGCCTACATCGTCATGGGCAGCCTCGTCCACCAGGCGGCCCTGCAGCGGACCAAGGATGTCGAGCAGATCTTCGGCACCGACATGTGCAACTTCATCAAGATCGTCGACAAGCAGTCGTCCGAATGGTCGCGCGACAATGCCCAGACCCTGATGACCAACTGGCTGACCGCCGGCGGCGCGCCGGACGCCGTCATCGCCAACAATGACGAATCCGCTATCGGTGCCATCCTGGCGCTCAAGGCCAACGGCGTCGACATGAAGAACGTCGTCGTCGGCGGCATCGACGCCACGCAGGACGGCTTGCAGGCGATGAAGGCCGGCGATCTCGCGGTCACCGTGTTCCAGAACGCCAAGGGCCAGGGTGGCGGCGGCGTCGACGCCGCACTCGCGCTGGCCAAGGGCGAGAAGGTCGAACGCGTCGTCTACGTGCCGTTCGAACTGGTGACCCCGGCCAACGCCGCCGACTACCTCAACAAGAACTGAGCCCAGGACCGGGGCCTCCGGGCGGCATTGCCGTTCCGGAGGCCCGACCGCAACTCATAGAGGAAAAAATGTCCAGCTGGATCACGGTCTGCGGCCTCCACGATATCGAACAGGAAGGTGCCCGCCGTTTTGACCATGATGGCCGTACCTACGCCATCTTCCGCTCGCCCGATGATGAAGTGTTCTGCACCGACGGCCTATGCACGCACGAAGCGGTACACATCGCCGACGGACTGGTCATGGATTACGAGGTCGAATGCCCCAAGCACGCGGGCGCCTTTGACTATCGCACCGGCGCGGCAAAGCGGCTGCCGCCATGTGTCAATCTCAGGACCTATCCTGCGAGGGTCAAAGAGGGCTCCGTCCTGGTTGCGATGCCAGTGAGAGGAGCCTGAGGCTTGGTGGGGCAGTCGACCTGCTCCCGTACCGCTTCGGTCAGTTAACTACTATGCAAGCGGCGTGCCTAAATGTCCGCTTCCGACTATTTCTGCCTGAAATCTGCCGGTCCGCTATCGTGAAGATCCTATGGGGATGGAAGGCGACCAGCGCTCTGCCAGAGTGAAGTCGCCAAACATCACCTGGAGGTCAGCATGCAAGCCAACACCACCAAAGCCCCGGCCGCTATCCGCGGCGATCTTGCCGCAATATTTGTCTCGTTAGAACTGTCTCGTTCAAAATGGCTCGTGACTTCGCTTTCGCCAGGTGGGGGCGAGAGAATGTCGAGACACCTCGTGTCGGGGCGCGACATTCCGGGTTTGCTCGATCACTTCGCAGAGCTGCAACGAAAGGCGGAAGTGCGGACAGGGCAGAGCTTCCGGATCATATCAATCCAGGAAGCTGGTCTGGATGGATTCTGGATACATCGGGTCCTCGAACGCGAAGGCATCGAGAGTTATGTCGTTGACCCGGCATCCATTGCCACATCGCGTCGCCGTCGGCGGGCCAAGACCGACAGGATTGACGGGGAAGCACTGGTTCGAGCGTTGTTGGCCCACAACCGCGGCGAGCCTAGGGTTTGCGCGATGTTGCGAGTGCCAACCCCGGAGGAGGAAGACCGTCGCCGGTTGGTGCGGGAGCGGAAGGCGCTGACAAACGAGCGGATCAGGCACGTCAACAGGATAAAGGGCCTTTTGTTCAGCCAAGGTGTGTCCGGATACGAACCACTAAAAGGCGATGACGCAAATGCCTCGACGCGCTCATTACCGCAGATGGGCGTCCACTGCCGCCAGCGCTCAAGGCGCAGATCAGCCGCGAACTTGATCGCATCGAGTTGCTGATCCAGCAGATCAAGGATGTTGAAGAGGCCCGCGACGCCATGCTCGTCGCGGCAGATGTGCCCACACCGGCCCTGCTGCTCAGCCTCAAAGGAATTGGTCCTGAGTTCGCGGGCGTCCTGTGGTCTGAGGGATTGTCGCGCAAGTTTGACAATCGACGACAGGTTGCCGCCTACGCTGGTTTGGTGCCAACGCCCTGGCAAAGTGGGCAGATTAATTGCGAGCAGGGAG
>NZ_JAMYLR010000029.1:0-70217 GCF_040318155.1 Mesorhizobium sp. M1307
TGCACTGCGCCAACTGGCTCGCGTCACGCGCCCGAACGGATTCGTCATCGCAAGCACCCGCAAGAGCTATGCCGAGACCACTTGCTTCGAAGACGAGGTGCGGCGTCTGCAGGATGGGGGCGTCCTTATACCGGCACAACGTCTAAACGACGGCAGATACATCGCTGAGGAGGACGCACACTACTGGATTTTTCAGGTGACCCATAAGCCCACCGCCCAAACGGAGAAACAACCATGACCACGCTACCGAAAATCTCACTGGCGAAATTGGCAGCCGATGCAACGCGACACGAAGAGCGCGAGCGCCTACGCCTGGCCTGCGAAGAGTACGGGTTCTTCTACCTTGAGCACGGCATCCCGAAAGACCGGATCGCACAAGCGATCCAGGCTTCCCGGCAGTTCTTCGCGTTGCCACAGGCGACAAAGGAACGTTACGGCCACGCCTCTCAAGACGTGTACCCCACTACAGCCCGTGGATACAGTCCGCTGTACGGCGAGGTGCTACATCCCGAGGCCGGCCCCGATCCGAAGGAAATGTTCGACCTCGGAATCGAGAACGAAGGCGACCGGCGCCCGTTTTCTGGTTGCACACGCCTTCCGGATGACGCGTTGGCTCCTGGCTTCGCTCGAAGCCTGCTTGCTTTGCAGGCTACCGTGGTCAACGAGGTTGTGCCGCAGCTCGGGATGGCGCTGGCCGACCTGCTCGATATGGAAGAAGGCTGGTTCCAATGCCATTTCAGCCCGCCGACGGTCCTCCAACGCGTGATCCGGTATCCGTCTACTGGCGGCACGGCCGGAAAGCATACCGACAATGGATTCTTCACGCTGCTCCTGCAGGAGGAACTCCCCACGCGTTCCTTGCAGGTGTGGTTCGGGGGGCGCTGGATTCCGGCGCCGAGCCTTCCCGACAGTCTCGTGGTTAATCTGGGCGACATGCTTCAAGCCTTGAGCGACAACCGATTCAAGAGCACGCCCCATCAGGTCGTGCACACCGGTCCGACTGACCGGATTTCGTTGCCCTTCTTTATCTATCCTGACATCGATGCTCGCCTGACTTCGCGGAAAGGTCGGCATACCTTCAGTGTCGCAGAAATGATGCTGCGCAACTTCGAGTCAATCTGGGAAACCGGAAATGGCGCCGGACGCGCGCGAGAGTTGCAGTAGCCGGTTCGGTTCTCGAAGAAGGAGATTTGACGGAGGCGTATCCTGCGTACCCGTCCGGTGAAGCTTCCGATTACCCACATTCGTCGGCGGGCCTACTGCCCCGTATGAATCTGCCGTGGTTCTGTCCGTGACGGCCAATCACGGAGCGTCACGGAATGCGAGATAAGACCAGCAGCAGCGAAGCCGCTTGGCAGGAGGCAAAGCTTTCTGCGGCGGTCCTTCCCGACAAGCGTCTGGCCCGCCGGCTGCAACGGTTGCTGGAACAGATGTCAGCTGCGCCGGGCAAGCCAATCCCGGCCGCCTTCGCTGACTGGGCGGCGGCGAAGGCGGCCTACCGCTTCTTTGACAACCCGCGTGACCGAACACAGCGTTCTCGTTGGCCATTTCGGAGCGACCGCGGCGCGCGTTGCAGCGAGCCAAGGACCGATCCTTATCCTGCAGGACACAACCGAATTTATCTACAGCCGCGCGCAGCCAATCGGCTTCACTAGCTAAAATCATCAACGCCGGGCGCTACAAGGCCGGGCAGCCCAACGTGCTGACCTTGTGCGGGGTGCTGATGCATTCGAGCCTGGCCGCAAGTTGGGCAGAGCGATGATCGGGCGTGTGGGGCAGCATCGGCAGGCCGCTCGGCCAGCCTGTTCGTCTGCTCCCGCACGAGAAAGCTGATAGCAAGGTCCTGCCCGGTGCAATAGAGCTCGCGGATGTCGCTCTCCCGGTCACCCGCATGCACCCAGCGCTCGGGCGCGCCAACGAGCGCAATGGACTGGCGCAGATTCTCGAGCCAGCGGTAGCTCTCCTTCGTCCCGGCTCGCGCGTGGGATTGATATACCGAGCGCGAGCGTTCCCTTGAACTCGTTGGCGTCCAGAACTTCGCCGCCTTCAGACGGCGGGGTGTGCCCGTGAGGGTGAGGGCGAGATCACCGCGCCGCGGTTAATACTGACAGTCAACGGCCATCTCGAAAGCTTTGGTTTCTTCAAGAAGCGCCTGTTGCACGTGTTCACCTACGCCAGCATGACAAGGCCGCTCTCCAGAGCGAACAGGGGGTGGGTGGCACACCCGGAGCCACGCAACTTGGACAAGCGTCGAACGGAGGCTGGGATTGCCGGACTTCGAGACTCCCTGCTCGCAATCAATCTGCCCACTTTGCCAGGGCGTTGGCACCAAACCAGCGCAGGCGGCAATCTGTCGTCGATTGTCAAACTTGCGCGACAATCCCTCAGACCACAGGACGTCCGCGAACTCCGGACCAATTCCCTTGAGGCTGAGCAGCAGGGCCGGTGTTGGCTCATCTGCCGCGACGAGCAAGGCGTCGCGTGCCTCTTCAACATCCTTGATCTGCTGGATCAGCAACTCGATGCGATCAAGCTCGCGGCTGATCTGCGCCATGAGCACTGACGGCAGTGGGGACGCCCATCTCCGGTAATGAGCGCGTCGAGGCATTTGCATGTCGGATGGGCCTTCACCTTCGCAGCCGCTGCCTACAATTTGGTGCGACTGCCAAAGCTCATGGCGGAGACCGGCTGATGGCCAAATTCCCGGCTTCGCCAAGGCCATCGCCGGCCGCTGGCGCATCATCGAAGGGATGTTTGGGATAACGACTTCCTCGATCTTGTCGAGGAACCCCATCTGACTTTCAAAGGCTCGGCGGATGGCGAGATCGCCTCCGGCGCACTCAAGGGCTTCCTCGATATCCGCTTTGGCACCCGCGATGGTTCAGCCTGCGCGGAATTCTCGTGGGAGGGGCATGATGAGAACGACCCAGCCTGTGGCCGTGGCTGGGTTGTCTTTGGCACTGCAGGTCGCCTCGTCGGCCACTTCTACATCCACAACGCCGACGATTCCGGCTTCGTTTGCGAAAGAGCCTGACTTCTTCAACAGATGGGGTGATTGGTGTCTCGCCCGAGCCAGATTGAGGGCGGCTGTTCCTGTCGAGGTGTGAGAACGTGGTCGATGTAGATCGCCACAAACAGCAGGAGCAGCCATGAAGTATTTTGCCGGACTTGACGTGTCTTTGGAAAAGACCGCGATCTGTGTCGTCGACGAGAGCGGCCGGATCGTGAAGGAGGGGCGGGCGGCGAGTGAGCCGAGGGCGCTTTACGAGGCCCTGCGGAAAATTAATCTGCCGCTGGATTGTATCGGGCTCGAAGCCTGCTCGTTGACAGCTTGGCTTTATGACGGTTTCGCGCCGAAGGATTGCCGGCGATCTGCATCGAAACCCGGCAGGCCACCGCGGCGATGAAAACGATGCCGAACAAAACCGATCGCAACGACGCCCGCGCCTGGCGCAGATCATGCGCACCGGCTGGTATCGGCAGGTGCATGTGAAGAGCCAGCAGTGTCGGCTCTGGCGATCCCTCCTCGTTGCGCGACGCACGGTCTCAATGAAATGCGGACGATCGAAAGTGTCGTCAGGGCGATTCTGCGGGAGGCCGGCATGAAGCTCGGCACTCCAAGCCGTGCAGCCTTCGCCGATCGAGCGCGCGAACTGATTGGCGCAGATACGGTCGCCATGGCGCTTGTCGAGCCGCTTCTGGCGATCGTGGCCGCGATGTTGCGCGAGTTCGGGCGACTGACAAAACAGGTCCTCAATATCGCCCGCAGGGAGCAAGTCTGCCGGTGACTCATGAGCGTTCCAGGGGTGGGACCCATTACCGCGCTCGCCTATCGTGCCACGATCGATCAACCGGACCGCTTTCGCCGATCGAGGGATGTCGGAGCGCATCTGGGTCTGACCCCGGCACGTTACCAATCTGGCGAAACGGACATTCAGGGTAAGATAAGCCGATGCGGTGACGAGCTCGCCGCACGGCCCTCTATGAGGCGGCTCATTCGCTGCTTGTGCTCAGCAAGAAATGGTCGAGCTTCAGAGCGTGGGGTATGAACGTGGCCAAGCGGCGCGGTATGGCCCGAGCCCGAGTTGCTGTTGCCCGCAAGCTCGCTGTCATCCTGCATCGCATGTGGAGCAATGCGACAGAATTCCGCTTCGGCAAGGCACCCAGCCCGTATCGGCGAAACGGGATAACGGACCAACGAAGGAGGAGTTGATTCCGCCCGAAGGGGCGTGATCGTTCCCGTGGGACGATGGGCAAGGCGATCTCGTTAGCAGGCACGATCCTGGGACGAACTCTCCCAAGGTCGTTCAACAGATTGAGAGGCCTCGCTCTACTGACCCCATCATGCGGCCGCTTAACGTCGACCGCGAAGAGAAGCGAGTGACCCGCGGGGCGACATGGTCCGGAAAAATCCAGGAGGAGCTTGACCTCAACGACCCCAATCAGAGAGGCCTGCTAGATGAGTGGGAGGCTGTCGTTTCTGTTCACCTCGCATGATCTGGGAATGGGCTGTTCTGTTCATCCCGGACTACCAGGGAACCACGGAAGCCAGTCGACGCAAAAAAGTCGCCTCCCGATTGACTTTATTTCGCTCGCTTGCCGCAATGCATCATCGTCTCTGCCTGTCGCGGTGCCTACGGTCTTGGGCGATTCCGTTCAAGTTTGCATGATATCCGTAAACGCTGGGGCTGCGACGTGGAACGGCTCCGCCGCTGCTCGACCCGAACCATCTCTCGGGTGTCCGGGTGAGCGAGCCGGCGGTGCAGCCCTTTAGTCAACACGCGCGTGAGACTTTTGCAGTAGGTCAAAGCTCAAAGCTCCGGCAATAGTTGAGCGCGGTCCGGTTTCGGTGTCGCGACTTATTTATCTGGAGGCCGGCATGACTGCTCAACTACAGCTCTCTCGCAGAGGAGGGCGGGAAGCGCGGCGGACGATCCGCACCGCGCCAAAGGTTGACATGTTGCCGACGCTCAAGCGCGGCCTGCCGGTGGTAGAGCCGATGGATGCCGAACAGGTTGAACGCATTCACGAGGGTTCTCTCGCGATCCTGGAAGAAGTAGGCGTGGTGTTTCGCGATCCGATCGCGATTGACGACTGGAAGAGAGCCGGAGCGGACGTGCGCGCGGATGACCGCGTTCATCTCGACCGCGGGCTGGTCATGGAGCTCATCAAGACCATTCCCCCCAACGTCGAATATTTCGCGCGCGATCCGGCGAAGAATGTCGAGCTCGGAGGCGAAAAATCCATTTTCGTGCCGATGACAGGCGCACCGTACATGCGCGATCTCGATGATGTGAGGCGTGGCCCGACAATTGCGGACCTGGGGACGTTTCATAAACTCGCCCACATGATGCCGGCGCTACATTCGTCGGCTCACCACATCGTCGAGCCGATGGACATTGTCGTCGCGCATCGGCACCTGCACGTCACCTATTCGTCGATAAAGCATTCCGACAAGATTTTCATGGGCATGACCACCTCGCCCAAGAATGCCGAGGACGTGCTCGATATGTGCGAGATCCTTTTCGGCGAAGGCTTCCTCGAGAAACATGCAGTGACCACTGGAAACTGCAATGGCAATTCGCCGCTTGTATGGGATCAGGTCATGCTGGGCGGCATGCGTGCTTTCTGCCGGCGCAACCAGCCCGTCTTGTGCTCGCCCTTCGTTCTCGGCGGCGCGAACACGCCAGCCTCCACCGCCGCGGCAGTGGCGCAGCTCAATGCGGAGGCGCTTTCGGCGCTTGCCTACACGCAGGTGGTGCGCAAGGGCTGCCCTGCGATTTACGGGCATTACCTGTCGACCGTGTCGATGCAATCGGGAGCGCCAATGGCGGGAACGCCTGAGATTTCGCTCATGAACTTCATGATCGGCCAAATGGCTCGCCGCTATAACGTGCCTTGGCGTACCTCGAACCTACTCGGCGGCGCCAAGATCTTCGACGCGCAAGCTGGCTATGAAAGTGCGATGACGATGATGGCCGTGCTGCTGTCAGGCGCAAACTATATTTGGCATTCTGCTGGCTGGAATGAAGCCGGCATGCACTGCTCGATCGCAAAATTCGTCGTCGACGCCGAAGTCTGCGCCATGGGCTATCGCATGACGCAAGGCATCCAGTGGGACGATTTCGATGAAGCCCTGGCTGCGGTCCGCGATGTCGGGCCGGGCGGCCATTACTTTGGACATCCCCATACACAGGCCAACTTCGAGAAGGCCTTCTTTATTCCGAAACTCTTCGACAATAACTCGGTCGAGCAGTGGTACGCTGATGGCTCGAAGGACATCAAGCAACGTGCCCTCGAGCATGCGCGCCGCCTTCTGGCCGAATATGAAGAACCTAAGCTCGACGTCGCGAAGGACGACGAACTGCGCGCGTATATTGACCGTCGCTCGCGGGAAATCCCCGCCGTCGACGCACTCAATGAGGAATATTGAGCACCCTCATGCGCATTGACCGGATCAACGTCTATAAGGTCCAGCTGCCTGTTAAAGGTGGCACCTATCGAATGGCAAGCGACGATGTCGACGCGCTTGACAGCACCCTTGTCGAGGTTGTGACCGATGAGGGGCTGACTGGGTGGGGCGAAACCTGCCCGGTAGGGCCGGTTTATCAGCCGCATCATGCACTCGGCGCACGCGCGGCGATTGCCGAAATCGCGCCAGGTCTTATGGGCGCGGAGATTGCCTCGATCAGGCTTCTCGCCAATCGCATGGACGAGCGCTTGAACGGTCATGGCTATGCCAAGGCAGCGTTCGACATAGCGTTTCTCGACCTCCTTGGGCAACGGCTGGGAGTGCCGGTTTCAACGCTTTTGGGCGGCGCCCTGGCGGATCGCGTCCCGTCCTACTATTCGCTGATTGTTGGCTCACCGGACGAAACGGCCAGGATTGCCACCGACAAGGTGAAGGCAGGTTATCCACGGCTGCAGATCAAAATCTCGGGGCGAAATCTCGAAGAGGATGTGGCCGTCGTTCACAAGGTCTGGGAGGCGGTCGGCTACAAAGCGCGTATCGCAGTGGATGGCAACAGGGGCCTTACTGTCGCTGCAGCGATTCATCTGGACCGGCTTTGCCAAGCGATCCCATTCGTTTTCGAACAAGCCTGCAACACTATGGAGGAGGTCGCCACTCTGAAGGGCAGGGTCACGCATCCGATCTATCTGGATGAGAACACCGAAGATCGGAACGCAGTACTCAGGGCGATCTCCCTCGGCATCGCGGATGGCTTCGGCTTCAAGGTCACCCGTCTCGGCGGCCTCACCAAAATGGCGACGATGCGTGACCTTTGCGCCATCCGCTCGTTGCCGCACAGCTGTGATGACGCATGGGGTGGCGACATAATCGCGGCGGCTTGCGTGCACTTGGCTTCCACTGTGGAGCCGCGGCGTTTTGAGGGCGCCTGGATCGCGCAGGAATATATCGAAGGACATTTCGACGCGAAGAATCCGATCATCATTGAAAATGGTCACATCGCCGTACCGCAACTGCCAGGCCTCGGCATCAAACCGGAACCCGGCCTGTTCGGTCAGGCAGTAGCAATGTACGGATCCTAGTGAACGCACCCGCCAACATCAGCGCAATTACGTCGTTGGCCACGCCGAAAATTTCGGCGGCGGCCGATCGACCGTTTGACCTTGTGGTACTGGTGTTACCCGGGTTCTCGCACCTGGCGCTTCACGCCTATATCGAACCCTTTCGCATCGCCAACACGGTATCGAGGCTGCCGCTGTTCCGGTGGCGAATCGCGGGGCTTGACTCTCGGCCAATCGAGGGCGCCAACGGCCTTTCGGTTGCCGTTGATGTCGCGATAGACGAGCTGGTTTTCGGCTCGGACGATCGCAGACCGAACCAGCTCGCTATCGTGACGGGCGAGCCGGTAGAACAGCAACTGACGCCTGAGCTCAACGGATTTCTGCGAACGATGGCGCGTCGCGCGGTGCCGATATCTGCGGTTGGGACAGCGACATGGCTGCTCGCTCGGACGGGCCTTCTGGCAGGTACACGCTGCACAATACACTGGTCGCGGCTCGCTGCTTTCGCCGAAGTGTTCAACCAACCCCGCATAAGCGATTCCCTGTTTGTCAAGGACGGCCAGTATTCAACCTGCGCAGGAGAACTGGCAGCTTTTGACCTGGCGGTCGATCTGATCGGCAGCCATGCCGGCGGGTATATTGCACAGGAGGTCTGCCGCCACGCGACTGTCCAAGGTCAGCGCTCAGGATCAAATCGCCAGACCGGGCCGTCGGGTCTAGCCTTTGCGGGTGTGAGCGACAAGCTCCTGATGGCAATGCGGATCATGGAGGAAAATGTGGAGTTCCCGCTGACAATGGAGGATGTCGCGCAACGGGCCGGAGTATCGCGGCGCCAGCTGGAACGCTTGTTCGCTTCCCATATCGGACTTCCGCCAGTGCGTCACTATCTCCGGATTCGCACAGACCATGCGAAGCGCCTGATCGAAGGCACACGGATGCCCATCATCGACATTGCCATGGCCTGCGGGTTTACGTCTGCTTCGCACTTCGCAAAGTGCTTCAGAGCCTTCAATCGAATGTCGCCGCAGCAGTGTCGAGCGATAGTACCGGCTTGGGTTGGGCCCGGCTTAAGATGATAGATTGGTATTGAATTTAGCGGAGAACAGCGGCACCTCTAGCCATGCTAAATATTTGGAGTCGATCTGCCCACCAACAAT
Organism: Mesorhizobium sp. M1307; assembly: GCF_040318155.1. NCBI lineage: Bacteria > Pseudomonadati > Pseudomonadota > Alphaproteobacteria > Hyphomicrobiales > Phyllobacteriaceae > Mesorhizobium > Mesorhizobium sp. M1307. The sequence goes on from NZ_JAMYLR010000029.1 coordinate 8,688, forward strand.
CAGAAAGCGGCGCAACAATACGTCCGGATCATAGCGCTCAAAGCGGCGAGATGAGCCTATCCGTTGTGCTCTTCCGTGTCGACCGACGTTCACGCGGCAACCATTGGATTGATGACGGCTTTGATACGGCCCCGATCATGGTGGCGCAGGATGACTTCTCACCATTGCATGATGCGGGGGCGGCGAGGATTTCATTTCGCCCCAAGAACCTCTCTGATTGCACTATTGCGTTGGGAAGATGCTGTAGCTTCTCGGTGATGGCCGTTCAAACAGTCCAGCGCAGCTGCGGTTGGCGACGACCGGTGCGAAGATCATGCAAGCTCCGTCGCATTCTGTAACGACGGTCAGCCCGGCCATGCCTGCAAAACCCGGCCGCAGTTGTGCGGCCGGGTTGGCGGGGTCTCCAGATCTGGGTCGCGCGCAGTAGACGGATGGAGGGATCGAGTCAGGACAATGACGAAGAAGATGCCGCTTCTCTTCGAGACATTTGTGGAAAAGCTGTCGGAGAGTGTCGATGAAACAGATTTCCGGGATGCCATGGCCGGGGCGGCCACAGCACTTGATCTACTCACCTTTGCCTATTTGGCGTTGCCATTGCAATCTTGTGGCGAGCCCAAGCTGATCTCGAATTATCCGCCTCCCTGGACCGCGCACTATCTGCAAAACCAGTATCAGAAAGTCGATCCCGTCATCATGCGTGCGCGGTGTGGCGGCTGCCCGTTTCCATGGGGATCGGATTTGCGTGGCGTTGAGATGTCGCCGGCTCAACAGAAGCTTTTTGATGAGGCGGCCCAGTTCAGCATCCGCTGCGGTTTGACGATCCCGATTATCGATCGTAGAGGCTGTGTTGCAGCGATGACTTTTGCCGCTGATAAGCCCAATTCCGCATTCCTGCGCGTTGCTGAGCGATATGAACAGGCGCTCCAACTCATGGCGACATTTTTTCACATTTATGCTCGTCGAAAGCTGTCCGGCAATCGAACAGTGGACGGCGTTTCGTTGACACCTCGTGAATATGAATGCCTGCAATGGGCGGCACGCGGCAAGTCCGCCTGGGCTATCGGCTGCATCTTGGGCATCAAACCGCGTACCGTCGCTTTCCACCTCGACAATGCGAAGAAGAAGCTCGGCGTGCACACCAAGGATCAGGCCGTAGCCCTGCTGGCCTCCTCGCGATCTTCAATTCTCTGAGAAACTGAATTCGTCTTTGGTCGTCCTGAGCATGAGCACAGGCTGTTTCGGGTGGCCATTCGCCTCCAATGCAGGGCCATTCCTTCCCAGACGCCATCATGATGCAACTTATTGCACCCGATTGGTACGGTGACTTTGCCAACGAACTACATGCAATGCACCCTCTGCGAGACCGCGTTTTCAAGGAGCGTTTCCTTGCTTGAAAGGCGAAACGGAGCGCACAGCGGGATTGTTCAGCCGGCGAACAATTCCTTGTAGCCAGTTGTGACTATCCAGTTCGCACGGTCGAGATGACTACGAAGAGCCTTCCTGGCGCGCTCCGGTTCGCGTGCTGGATCGATGCCGAGGATGAGGTGGGCCATCTCTTCTTCGCTCGCATCATCGGCGGAGGCGTCTAGGAGCCGCATATAAGTCGTGAAATGCGCTTTATCGTATGCCGTGAGGCTGTCCGACCAGTGCACTTCGTCGGCAATTGGCGTGCTCGATTTAGGCTGTAACATCGCTGGTTATATCTCCGGAAAACGGCCTCCGCGAAGCCCCTCCGCCAGCGATTTAGATGCTCGATGTGGATTACATATTATAGTTGATAAACTCAAGCTGCCTAATCCGCTGGCTGTCGTGCATGGATATGCGCAGGTTGATCGGACGTAATGTGCAGAGGATCAGGCTAAGGAAGCGTCTGACGCAGGAGCAGCTTGCCGAGATTTCCGGGTTCAGCCAGCAGTACATCAGCGGCTTGGAGAAGGGCCGAAGAAATCCGACGATCATCACGATCTATGAACTGGCATTGGCCCTCGGCGTCAGCCACACGGATCTGGTTCGGCCCGACAAACAGGCCTGACGCACCCACTTCCAAGTAATTGCTACTGGCCCGGGGGGGGGGTCGGCGCGCGGCGCGCGGGGCGGGAGCCGCGCCGGGCGCCCGGCTGTGGGAGAGGCGAGCAGGACCCACGCCCCGGGCACCCCCCCCGCGGGCGCGGGCGGGGGTGGGGGCCCGCCCCGGCTGCTCGTGAACCGCGCCCGGTCTTCTTCGGCAGGCTTCAGCGATCTTGCCCCGTTCGGCTTCCCGCCCCTGGCGCGGGGCAGCCTGTCGGCTGCTACTGGCAAGTACCTGGTCGGGTGCAGGCGGGGACGCCCACTCTTAACAACGGCTTCTTCAAGTATCCCCGACAATCGGCTGCTATGCGTTGGATGGTCATCGCATGAATTGATCAGAACATTCCTCCGATTCGGACACCTCCCCGCCCAAGGGTTACAAGGCCCCACCCCTCTAATCGATCCGGGTCGACTCGCCGTGCACCGCCGTCGTGGAAAGGGCGCCCGAGGCGCCCTTCATTTCAGATCGGCTGTCAGCAGGGCCGCCTTCGCGTTGCGTATCAGAAGCGGTAGGTGACACCTGCGCCTATCAACCACGGATCGAGCGCAGCCTTCCCCGTCAGCTTCGCGCCGTCGACCGTGACGTCGAAGTCTGGCTTGAGGAAAAGCTTCTTCACGTCGAAGTTGACGCCCCAGTGCTGATCCACCATGTAGTCGAACCCGACCTGCAGCGCGGCGCCGAACGTGTTCCTAACCTTGAGAGCGTCGGCGCTGCCGACATCCTGGTTATAGAATATCGTGTAGTTCACGCCGGCACCAACATAGGGCTTGAAAGCGCCGAAATTGGTAACATGATACTGCAATGTGAGCGTAGGCGGCAGCAGCCAAACCTTGCCGATCTTGCCCAGCCGGCCGATCGCTCCTTGGCCCCCGATGTTTGCATAGGTGGTGCCGAGTATGAGCTCGGCGGCGATGTTGTCCGTGAAGAAATAGGAGATATCGAGTTCCGGCGTCACCGTGTTCGAATAGGAAAGATCGGAGCCGGGCACTGCTTTGACGTAGCCCGAATCCTCAGTGACGACCCCCAACGCACGCAGGCGGATCTGCCAAGGGCTTGGCGCTTCCGTGACCGAGGCTCCCGCCTGCGGGACGCTCGCGGCTTGCGCAAGGTCCGCCGCGACGGCCTGCTGTCCCATCACGATGAGGAAAACGGCCGCTGTTACTCCCCGTGCCGCGCGCATTTGGTTTCTCGCCATGATATTCTCTCCTTGCTGTTTAGAAATGATGCACTGAACTACGAAAAGTCTTGTTCGAATTGCGTGATTGGCGGAGCGCTCATGCGCAGTTTGCGTGGGACCGCGCACCCATTATTTGCGCCGTGCTCGCAATCATCGACCTGTACTCACTAGAAGTAAGCGGGATAACCAAAGGCCTGCAGCTTTGCGGCCGTCTTACGCGCGTGACCCGGGTGGGACGCGGTCGTCCCGCTTCGTGGTGGCGAGCAGGATCGGCGGATAGGCGGCAAGGGTGGTCCCGGCGCCATAGTAGTGCGGATTTCCGGCATCTTGCCAGAATTGTAGAGGTACTGACCGCGGCGCGTGATCACGGGAACCTTGTCAGGACGGTCGAAGATCGCTGTCAGGGCCTCGTGGTCGCGATCGAACTGTGTTCCACCGAAGTGCCTCAGGGTCCTGGCAGACTGGCTGGCGGCCCAGGCAAGTGTCTGTTCTCCTTCTACATCTTCGAGCCAAAGATGGGGATCATCGTACGGAGCATTCAGCGTTGGGCGGAAATCGAATACGGTCATGTCCGGCTAACCCGAAGAGTGATGTCGCCTGGAAAACAGGCGCAAAGTCTTCCGTCGGCCCGGGAAAGCTCAGTTTTCGCGGCTGCGACCGCATGTTCGGCGAGCTTGATCATGGCATGATTTCTCCTCTGTCCGTGCCGCAGCGCGTTTTGCGGACTGCTTTGCAGGTGTCGTGCCAAATGAAAAAATCATTTCAGAACAATGCGATCACCCTGATGGCGCTGTGTCTCATGTCCGACATCGTCGAAGATCCGACAACGAATGCAGCCGTGACCGCCTGAGAGAACCTCCTGTGCGAGCTCGGTGGGCACGGCGGAATAGCAATGAAGCTCACCGCGAAACTGGCCGAGCTTCAGATCGACATCGGCTACGGGGCGATCGACGACCACTACGTCGCCGGTGCCGGGCGCGGCACAGCCTGAGGACTCCGCGGCGGCGATCATCGAATAACTGCGTTTACGACGGCTCCACCCTGGCCCACCGGTGGGCGCGCAAAAGACTGCTTTGCGGCCTCATCCCTCCGCCTGGATTGAGTCGCAGGAACCGAATGGCGCATGTGCTTTTGGAACCGGCAGAGTGGTCAGAACGCAATTCTCCTTCCCGCTATCTTTACAGAGATTCGACAATCCAGTTGGTGAAGGTCCCAGATCGCGCAATCATTGATGCGCTCAGGTCTGGGCATGCGCCCATCCGCAACCATGTCATCAAGAGCATCGATCCGACACCAACACAGAGAATTGCTTCCTCATGAGAGAGGCGTCGCGGCGGACATGAGATGCGTCACTCTTCATGATCGCCGCCTCCGAGGATGTCGGGATCGAGCCAGTGCAACGGCACGATAGGGCGAAGGATTTGGCAGCTCTTGCAACTGCCGACCTCGATGGGAGACGGCATATCGCGATCTGTCCGGCAGAGACACCGGGTTATGCACTGTCCGTTCATGAAGGCTTCGTGCTGGTCTCCATGAGAAGTATTCTGGTGCAGAAGGTGCCCGATTAGCTATTCGGAAAAGGCGACATCGACGTGCAAATCGGGCGCCGCCGGTGGCGTCCCCCCTCAATGTCGGATTTCCGACAGGATCGCAAATCCGCCAACCCGCTGTTTAGCAAGGTTTTCCTTCTCTGGCACGGCCCATGCACGGGATTCTGCGAACGCATCAGCGAGACGTCGTCCATGATCATGCGCACCGAAAATGCCGTCGCCGCAGAAAAACCGCGCTCTCGCCCGCCATCAAGCCGGCGAAAGGTCGGCGCGTCATGGTCGAGGCGGGCGACTCGGCCGGCTTCAAACACCTGATGGGCCTGGAAAGCGTCTCGCGTAACGGCGAGGCGGTCATCGAGGCGGGCGGAAAGGATATACGTTGATGCCCCCAACCCACGTCCCCGGCATGACCCGTCGATTGTCACCGCGCTGGAATGCTCGGGTCTACATTCGACAACCCGCAGGACAATTCTCGCAAATCCGGTCGGCACCGGGGATCGAAACGTCCGCGAGGGGGCCAATGGCTATGGCCGATACTAGCCGCGAACAAGCCGCCTAGTGGGAAGATTCTATAGGAGGAAAGCCAAGTGGAGTTATCTTGCGTTGGGGTCGGTGCTGGGCCGTCCAATTTGAGCCTCGCGTGTCAGATACACGAGCAAGTTGGGCAAGGGGCACTGTTCCTGGATCGGCAGGTCGACTTCCGCTGGCATTCAGGCATCGCTTTTGATTCCTCGGAGCTCCAGGTCAGCCACTTCAAGGATCTGGTCACGCTGGTGAATCCGCGATCAGCCTACACTTTCGTAAACTTCCTGCACGAGAAGGGGCGTCTGTACCACTTCCTGAACGCACAGTTCGAAGCCGTGCTCAGAGTTGAGTTTGAGCAATACCTGAACTGGGTCTTCCAAAGGAACCCACTTGTACGTGGCGGCGAGACGGTGCGCGAAATCCGATTTGACGGCGAGTTCCGGGTGCGGACGGATAAGGCGGTTCTCGGCGCCAGAAACCTCGTGGTCGGCATTGGCAAGCAGGCGCAAATTCCGTCTCAGTTTCAGGGCTGGACTGGACGCAACCTGTTCCACTCATCTGTTTTATTGCACATCCATCCTGAGGTGCGGAGAAAGCATGTCTGCGTGGTTGGCGGAGGCCAGTCGGGAGCCGAGGTGATGTTGCACCTTGTCGGCCTGCCGAAAGAACGGCGGCCTGCCTCGATCACTTGGGTCTCGCAGCGTGAGAACTACCTGCCTCTCGACGACAGCCCGTTCACAAACGAGTTGTTCATGCCCTGCTTTTCGGATCGTTTCGCGGCGATGAGCGAGTCGCAGCGCAAGCTGCTCCTGCGGCGTTTCGTGCTTGCCTCGGACGGCATTTCGGAAAGTACATTGCGCGCGATCTATCAGGCGCTGTACCGCCACGCATTTTTCGAGCCAAACCGATGCGACATCACACTGCGGCCGGGCTGCACCGTCTCGCACTGCATCAACGCCGGCGCGGGTCACAGACTGACCCTGCAGCACGGCATGGACGAGGTCGAAGAAGTCACGGCTGACATCGTCATCCTGGCCACCGGTTACGAGAACGCGGTCCCAGACTTCTTGGCACCCATCGCGCACCGGCTGGAGCAGATCGACAATGAATTAGCTATTCGCGAGGATTTTTCGGTGAGCTGGGACGGACCGGGTGACAGACGCATCTTCGTACAAAACGCGAGCCTCGGGCAGCGCGGCCTGGCCGATCCGAACCTAAGCCTGCTGGCCTGGCGCGCGCGCCGCATCCTCGATAGCCTTCTTGGGCGCGCGCCATGCGCGAACCCCGAGCATCCGGGCTTCATCAGCCATACCTCGATCGAGCGCTGGCCCGACCCCGTAGCCGAAGAAATGGGCAGCGGGATATGACTCGTAGACTTCTGATTATCGGCGGTGGCATCCTAGGAATGATGTCCGCCTCCGCTGCGCCGAAGGCCGGAGGCTTCTCCGAAATCATCGTGACCGAACAAGCCCTTGGACCAAGCGGCGCATCGCATTATTCTGGGGGCGTGCATTTCCCCTACGGTTGTCAAGACCGTACCAGGTCGCTCACTCGAAAGAGCGCCGTGGTCTTGCCGGCCATGGCTGGGTCGGCGGTCAGCGGATGGTGCCGGCCTTTAGCAATGCGTGTCGTGGCTGGACCGGGTGAAGCGATTGATCCGGCCCAGTTTACGGAACCCCTGGACCCGGCTGAGCCTGACATAGGCAGTCTCGCGCCGAGCTTCTGCGGGCAATATCCGCCGGAGCGGAACGCACTTAGCATCGCCGTCCCACATGACGTGAGTCCGTCTCTGTGGACCCGCAACTTGACCAGCGCCCGACTGCCCTAATTGGGATGTCCGACCAACCAGTCTTTCCAACAGGAGGCTTTTCGTATGTTGACTGATGCACAAAGAGAAAAGTGGCAGAAAGACGGATACGTCAGGCTCGAAAGGTTCTTCGCTCCGGCGGCTCAGGAAGATATCTCTATTTTTGTCGAAGATATGTCACGTTGGGATGTCAGCGATGATAAATGGCTCATGTGGTTCGAGAAGACGACGGACAATCGAAAGATCATCTCCAAGATCGAGAATTTTCTCGACTTCCATGATCCATTGCGTCGTTTGCTCTTAGAAGATCAGCGCATACAGTCAGCGGTCGAGGATTTGCTTGGCGAAGATTCGCGCAGGCTCAAGGAGCTGCTGATTTTCCACTACCCCGACAGCGGCGGCTATCTCCCGCATCAGGACATTTATCACATTCCACACAAACTCCCCGACCGGATGGTCCATGCGGTGGTTGCCATAGGCATCGACGACTCCGACCCGGAAAACGGCGGGCTTTTCTTCAGCCCCGGCAACCACAAGAAGGGGGTGTTTCCCATGGATGCCGGTGGGGTGATCGATCCTCAAGTCGCCGAAATGTTCTCCTGGGAACCCGTAGTATGGAAGGCTGGCGACATCTTCATCTTCGACGATTACGCACCGCACTACTCACGACCGAACAAAAGCAATCGTTCGCGGCGGACACTCTACTTGGTGTTCCAGCGTGCTTCAACCGGTGGACCGACCCGCGCTGAATATAACGTGCTTAAGCGCGCCCTTAACCCACCCGAGGGCAAAGTGGCCGATCTCGACAATCTCAAGCCCCCAAATGGCATTTTCTATCGCGATTGAGCTCACGCAGCCAGGCGGAGGCATGCACACCAAACTGATCGGCCGCTCAAAAATGCGCGGAGAGTATGGCGTTCTGATTTGCGGGCTCGCGGAGCATCGACCGCAGCCCGTTACGACGCTTTGGCACGTGGATTGTGGGGGTGGTCGCAGGGCGGTCTTCTATGACGCCTACAGCCCGACTGGCGCCCCCCTCGTCGTGCGCCTGGCGGCCCAGAGCCGCATTATTCTGGCCGGGGCCGCCAACGGGTTGGGCTGCGGCTTCTCTGCGCAACTTGCACAAGAGGCTGTTGCGTTGGCATCGGGAGATGCCACTGTTTCAACTGCTAAGGTTCGTTGTCATGCGCAAATACACGTTTTCTCGAACGGAGCTGTCGCGGGCGTTCGGTATCGACATGGCCACGCTTGGAACGGGAAGCGTCGGCACGGGTTTTTCGTTCGGTAGGCTGGCACCGGGCGTTACATCCGAGCCCCATCGGCATGACGAAATCGAGGCCTTCGTGGTCCTGTCTGGCGCGGGCAAGGTCACGATCGACCGTGGGGAAATCTCGGTCGAGGCGGGCGATGTCGTTCTGTTCCACCCCTTTGAAGCGCATGTGCTGCGCAACGATGGGGACGAAGACCTAAATTTCGTCGATGTCTACTGGCGAGACGGCGAGGCCGCCCTTGATGCCGCTGCAAAGACCACGGCTCCACGCGGGCCGATCTTCGTCTTCTCCACGCCGCCAACGCCAAATGGCGATCTGCATCTGGGACATCTTTCTGGCCCCTATTTCGGCGCCGACGTCTATACTCGTTTCCTGCGCATGAAAGGAGTCGAAGCATATCACCTCACTGGAAGCGATGACAACCAGAGCTACGTCACGATACGCGCCGATGCCGATCAATCGACGCCTGCAAACGTGGCGCGCTACTACGCCGACGAAATTCGCGCCACGCTTGCACTTCTCGATTGCGACGTCCACAGCTTCCAACCCACAATGGGCGATGACGGTTACGGCGAGTTTCAAGCCGCGTGTTTCCGGAGTCTTCTGAGCAGCACGGCGGTAGATCTGCGCCAGAGCCCTGCGCTTTTCGATGCTGTGACAGGCCACTATCTTTACGAGCCGGATGTTAGCGGCCTCTGCCCCGATTGCGGGGGCTCCGCCGCTGGCAACATCTGCGAGGAATGCGGCGCCCCAAACCTTTGCCACGACTTGGGTGCAGCCCGGTCACGGCAGTCTGCCGAGGCGCCGCTGGTCGGCTCCGTCCGCCGCCCGGAACTTGCCTTGGACCGATGCTACGACAATATCGACCGGCATCTAAGGGCGTCGGGCGTCCCGCTACGGATCTTAGATCTCTTCGCGCGCCTACGCCGACGCGGCAACTTTTCAGTGCCCATTACCCACCCCTCGGACTGGGGCCTGCCGGCCGAAGGGTTCCCGGGGCAAGTGATCTGGGTCTGGCCGGAAATGGCCTTCGGTTTTCTTTACAACATTCAGGCGCTCGGCCGCTTGCTGGGTCGCGACTGGAAGGCGGAGATGCCCGGCAACGACTGGCAGATTGTCCATTTCTTCGGCTTCGACAATTCGTTCTACCACGCGCTACTCTACCCCGCTCTTTACGCCGAGGTCTTCTCCCACTGGACGCCACGCATCCACTATCACGTCAACGAGTTCTACCTGCTCGACGGCAAGAAGTTCTCAACCAGCTGCCGCCATGCGGTCTGGGGCAAGGAGGTTCTGAGCCCAAAGACAGTCGACGTCGTGCGCCTCCATTTGGGCCTGACACGCCCGGAAGGTGAGCGGACGGATTTCACGCTGGACGCGCTGCGCCGCACCGAGAACGAGGTGTTCCAAGGGATTTGGCTGAACTGGCTTGATGCGTTGGACCAGGAAATCAAGCAGGATTTTGCCGGCCGTGTACCCGATGCAGGCGACTGGAGCCCGGTCGACCGCGCCTTCTTTGCTCGGATAGAGATCTATCGCGCGGCGATGGAGCGCGCCTATTCGGACGAAGGCTTCTCGGTCCGGCGCGCGGCCGCTCAGGTCTGCGATTTCGTGCGCGATTGCGTGATCTACCGTGGGGCGCGAGACTATGAGGCGGCGCGACGTTTCTATCCCGCCCGCAATCGGACTTCGCTAGCCCTTCAGACGACGGCCGCTGCGATCCTGACACCGACACTCGCTCCGCTGATGCCCCGCTTCGCCAGAACGTTGGCGCGAGGCATCGATGGCGTCTCAACCGAAACATGGCCCCGGTCCGTCCAGCGCCTTGCGCCCGGGACGCGCTTTGATCTCGGACCCGTGTTGGTGTTCTACGCCAAATCCGGCAATCCTCATCTCGATGAGGAGGAAGCACTATGAGCCCAAAGGTGCACCAGTGAGCTATCCCAATCTCGACCAGATCTGCGCGGCAATCAAAGCCGATGATGCCAAATATCTTTACTCGCTGTCACTGGCGACCGAAGCCGCTATCAGACGGTAGAGACCAGATTGGCGGACCTGAACCAACGCATCGTCGACACCCTGGCCCGCGCCTTCGAGGACCGCTCGGCCGATCGCTTCCCAGCCCTTGCTGTTTCGTGCCGCAAATGCCGTGTGGGCTCGACTGCGCTGACCAACCTCTTCGGCATCGCGGGATTTCCGTCCTCCAGCCGGTCAAGACTGACATGCGGTTCGAGGCGCTTAGTCAACCTGGCGCGCCCTGGATCGTGCGCCGATCACCGGAAATGTCGAATGCGAATGCCTGCCTGATGGTATCTTCGATTCTGTCCGAGCCTGTACTGGCGCGGCAGTCGGCCGAAGAACAACTGAGCTACTGACAATCGGAAGGTAGCAGGTTCAAAATTCTGCCCCAGAAACCGGATATTGCGCACAACCAGCGTTCACGATCGCGATGGTGCACAAGCTTCCAGCCAGACCCGCGCAACGACAGCCGTCGCCTGACGATGTCGGCGAGGGCCTCCAAATCCCTCGCAAGCGTATCCTCCGTTACATGCACGCATGCACGCCCTCTTCGCCGACAATGCAGACGCTTGTCTCGTCGAGAGATAAGTCCAGCCAGGGTGCTCCTTCAGGATTGCGTGTTTGCTCGGTACGGAGCCGCCCCTCAGTTCCCAATCGAGGAGCGATCCTACAATTCACATATTTGGAAATCGCTCGCTAGGTTACCCGGTCTGTGAACCCTGCAAGCCGAAAAGTCAGATGCCGCCCATGCAGAGATATTTCATTTCGAGGTAGTCCTCGAGGCCATGGCGGGATCCCTCCCGCCCGATGCCGGACTGTTTTATCCCACCGAACGGCGCCGCTTCCGAAGACATCCGGCCGGTATTTACCCCGACCATTCCATATTCCAAGGCCTCGGCCACACGCCAGACACGCTTCAGGTTGGAGGCATAAAAGTAGGCCGCGAGGCCGTAGATCGTGTCGTTGGCCTCACGCACGACCTGATCCGCATCTTTGAAGCGAATAATCGGTGCCAGCGGCCCGAATGTCTCTTCTTGCGCGACGGTCATCTCGCTGGAGACACCGGTCAGGACTGTCGGTTGGAAAAACGTGCCATTCGTGCCGATGCGTTTGCCCCCGCAGCTAATTGCGCCGCCTTTGGCGACGGCATCGGCAATATGGGATTCGATCTTGGCCAATGCGTGCTTGTCGATGAGCGGTCCGATGTCCACTCCGGGAGCGAAACCATCACCAACTTGAAGTTGGCGAGCCCGTTGCACGAATTTCTCGACGAACTCGTCGTGAACGCCCGACTGGACGTAAAGGCGGTTCGCCGAAACGCAGGTCTGGCCGGCATTGCGGAACTTCGCCTGGATCGCACCGTCAACCGCGGCATCGATATCGGCATCATCGAAGACGATGAAAGGTGCATTGCCGCCGAGCTCAAGGCTGACTTTTTTGATCTGGTCCGAGCACTGGCGCATGAGCAGGCGCCCGATCTCAGTCGACCCGGTGAAGCTGATCTTGCGGACCTTGGGATTGGTACAAAGTTCGCGGCCGACCGCGTCACCTTCGGACGCATAGATCAGGTTGACGACGCCTTCGGGAAAGCCAGCCTGATGGGCGAGGGCGAACATTGCTCCCGCCACGAGTGGCGTCTGTTCAGCGGGCTTGAGGACGATCGTGCAGCCCGCCGCCAAGGCTGGCGAGATTTTGCGCGCCACCATCGAGGCCGGGAAATTCCATGGCGTTATCGTGCCAACAACTCCGATGGGCTGCTTGATTACCAGCATTCGGCGGTCCATCGATGGTGCGGAGATCGTCTCGCCATAGACGCGATTGGCCTCCTCGGCGTACCATTGCAGATACGCCGCAGCATGCGATATCTCCGACTTGGCTTCTGCAAGCGGCTTGCCCATCTCCGCGGTGAGAATCGCGGCGAGATCGTCGGCGTGGTCGATGATCAACTGATGCCATCGCCATAGAACGTCGCTGCGCTCACGTGCGGTCAACCCTGCCCATCCAGGCTGCGCGACATAGGCCTCGTCGATCGCAGCGCATGTCTCCTCGATACCCATGTCGGGTAGTTCTGCCAGCACTTCGCCAGTCGACGGGTTGAGGACCTCGAATGTCCGCTCGCTAATCCGCGTGCCAAGTGCCGGCAGGCGATCAATGGGTCCAAACAGGTCAGGGGATCTCAGGTGACGGATCATCGGCAGGCACAGGGGCAATACCGGATTCCTCCTCAACGCAGCAGGTATATATAGCAGGTGCGGTGTGTACTCCGCGACGTCCGGGTTCCTTATAGGGCCTCGGCCAGACAGCTGGTAGACCACGGTAACCAACTGGAAAGGGAGAATACCTGAATACGCTAGAAGATGCCTCGCGGTTCTACTAGTCTAGGGCCTGTTGATATTCATGATTCCCATTCTGGCTTGATCGTGATTCAAGCTTTGGATGGAACGATTCGTGCTGACGGACGCCCAGTGGGCGAAGATGGAACCGCATTGTCTGGGTAAGCCAGCGGATCCTGGGCGAAGCGGCCAGGACAATCGCCTGTTCGTCGAAGCGGTTCTTTGGATCGTGCGGACTGGCAGTCCGTGGCGTGATCTGCCTGCCCTCTTCGGAAAGTGGAACAGCGTTTTCACGCGATACCGAGGTTGGGTCAAAGCCGATGTTTTCATTCGGCTTTTCGAGGCTTGCTCGGGCCAGCCGGACATGGAATACGCCATGGTCGACGCCACCATCGTCAAGGTCCATCGACACGGCCAGGGCGCAAAAGGGGGACTCAAAGCCAGGCCATAGGTCGCTCCAAGGGCGGTATGACAACCAAAATCTTGGCGCTTACCGACGCGCTTGGCAATCTCGTGCGCTTTGTCCTGCTGCCGGGCCAGCGCTTCGATACGGTCGGTGTCGAACCGCTCATCCAAGGCCTCTCCTTCGGCGCTCTGATCGCCGACAAGGCCTTCGACAGCAACACCATCATCGCCGATTTGAACGAGCGTGGCGCCAAGATCGTCATTTCCCAGCATCCGCGCCGAACAAAGCCGATCCCGCTCGATGCCGAGATGTACAAATGGCGTCATCTGATCGAGAATTTCTTCTGCAAACTCAAAGAGTTCAAACGCATCGCCATGCGCGCCGACAAAACCGACCAGAGCTTCAATGCCATCATTCATCTCGCTGCTGCCGTCATCAACTCCAAATGAATCTCAACAAGCCCTAGTCGAACGATTGAACAACGGACATCGGCTTCGCCAGCCGCGCGGAGTGGATGCTGGTGGCCTGCGCCTACAATCTGCGGACCACGAATCGGCGACTCTATCGACTCGAAGAGAGGCTGGCCTGAGGAGGAGCGCACCCCAATAATGACGCCTGAACCGGCAAATGCCTGGCAAGGCCCGCGAAAACCGCTCCTCGCGGCTTTAAACAGATCCCGTTTAGCCGGCGAGCGCCCGCAAGACGAGAAAGAGGATGGAGAGGAACAGGGTGGCGAAGGGGCGCCGAGGGAAGACCGGCCGGCGCATTTGCATGGGATGGAGCTCATGATCAATTCCCCGCCTGTTGCTGCGGCAAAAGATAGCCTGTGGTCGAATGGTCGAGCGCCAGATAACGCGCGGCGACCGCCTTGACCTCGTCGGTGGTGACCTTGCGGACGCGGTCCGGCCTCTCGAGCACGTCCTTCACATTGCCACCGGTGGTGAGCGTCTTGCCATAAATGTTGGCGATATGGTCCAGCTCGTCGTGCGCAAAAATCACCGAGCGGATATAGCGGTCTTTGGCCTTGTCCAGCTCGTCGCTGGTGACGCCATCCTTGGCGATCCGGGCGACTTCGGCAACGGCCGCCGCTTCGAGATCGACGAGCTTTGCATCGCCGCGCGGCGAGCCGGAGATGGTGAAATTGGTGTCGTCTAGCATGGTGCCCTGAAAGGAGGCGCCGGCCGCCGAGGCTATGCCTTGCTTGACGACAAGCTCCTGATATAGCCGGCTGCGGTTACCGCCGCCGAGGATCTCGGCCAGCAGGTCGAGCGCCTCGGCCTCGCCGGGCTCTGCCGTATGATAGGACGGCACCACCCATTGAGTGGAAAAGCTCGGCACCGAAACGCGCGCATCGGTCAGCGTCACTGTGCGCCTGGTGTTCTGCTCCGGCTCGACCGGACGGTTGCGCGGGGGCAGGTCCGGCCCGCGCACAACCTTGCCATAGGTCTTCTCGGCCAGCGCCTTCACCGTCTCAGGCTCTACGTCGCCGGCCACCACCAGCACGGCGTTGTTCGGTCGGTAGTATTTGTTGTAGATGGTGAATGCGTCGGTGCCGTTCAGCTTCTCCATCTCCTGCATCCAGCCGATGACCGGAATGCGGTAGGGCTGGTTCTGCCGCAACGTCGCGTTGACCTCCTCGTCCAGCAGAGCATGCGGGTTCGTCTCTCTGTGCCAACGGCGCTCCTCCAGGATCACGTCGCGCTCGGTCTTGATATCATCGTCGTTGAGGATGAGGTTGAACATGCGATCGGCCTCGAAGCCCATCATCTCACCCAACGCCGAGGGCGCCACCGTCTCGAGGAAGGTGGTGTAGTCATAGGCGGTGAAGGCGTTATTGTAGCCGCCGATGGCTGAGACGGCTCGGTCGAACTCGCCGGCGGCGTGGTTGGTCGTCGCCTTGAACATCAGATGCTTGAGGAAATGGGCAAGGCCGGATTTGCCGGGTGGCTCGTCGGCGCTGCCGATCTTGTACCAGACCATATGAGTGACGATCGGCGCGCGGTGATCGGGGATGACGACCACTTCCATGCCGTTGTCGAGCAGAAAATCCGTCACCTTGCCGCCGGCAGTGGCGGCCAGAGCCGGAGCGGTCGTCACCAGGGCCAGCGCGGTGGCAATGAACGCGTTGCGCAGCCAGGCGGACGATCGATGGCTCCGGTTGTGGTGGCTGGTCGAAAGGCAAGGTTCGAGGCAAAGTGATTTGTCCCTAATTTTGATGAAGGCGCTGCGTCCCCGTCTCCCCGCGTGGGAGGATCGGCGGGTAGCGCCGAGCCAGATGAATAAGCTCTTCATGGAGCCAGGCCTTACCCGAGCCTCATCTTTGGATGGACCCAGGAGACCTGCGGCGGTATTTCTTGGTGAGGTGATCATGGGACGGATTCTCCTTGGTCCGCGACGCCTTGCGGATGACCAAGCATGCACCGTGCCAGATCAGAAAACCGTTCGAGGCAGTGGACAAATCGGGCTCTGCCATGTTGCGCATCCGACATTGTCGGACATCGGACAGGGCCGAACGCGACGCGCGCGGCTGAGAATATCTTCTTCGTTCGGAAGACGATTGGGCGCGCTGCCGGGGAGGGGTATAGGATGCGCTTCGAATGGCCGCTGCACTGACGGTGAGAATGGAGATGTTGGTCGCCGCAGCGGAACCCTGTCCTCGACAGCCAGACCGGGTCGATGCTGAAGGGCAGAGGCGTGAGCAGCCCAGCCAAGTCGAGCGCGGAGCCTGCTCGCGCTAGGACGGATCTGATCCAAAAATCGGCAACTTGGGCGATATCGGCGAGGCGCTGGACAACGAAGATCGTAGGACTCGGGCGGGAAAAAACGATGCGGTCGCGCTTCTGGCGTAATGCGCCTGCCGCGAGGCCGTTGAGCCTGATGAGTTGCTGCGCGAAAGGAAAGGGGAGTGTTTGCGCGGGACCTTGGTCAGACGTAAGAAACAACCGTCGAGCTCGCCGTAGAGGGGCATGCAGGCACGTTTGTCGCTGGAGGACAGCAGCACGGAAGCTGTCCGCGCTTGCCGTCGTCGCTGGGTACCAAACAGGAGAATTTGGCGGTCGCGGTCGAATTCATCTGCGTAAATACCGACTGGCTGTGCTCGGTTTGCCGGCGAACAGATTTTGCCTTCTTTGCGGCTCCAAACGCATCCCTGGCGGCGTGGTCCCTTAGGTCAAGAGCATCGGGTGAGTAACAGCCTGATCCTGCTCAATCTGATACGCGCCAACCGCCTCGCCGGATTGTGGAACCGCTCGCGGGTAGCTTCTACCACAAACAGCAAGGTCATGAAATCAAGTAGGAAGTCGTCGATCGCTTGGGCGATTGTTTCTGACTTGCCCTTGAACTGGTCCAGCAAAACGCGCGCGTTATCGATCGCTTCCACGCTGGTGGCATCGATCAACCCCTCGACCCTCTTGAAACAATCCAATTCGAAACTCCTTCAAGCGCTTGCCAAGCCGTTATGCACGAAGGTAGCTCCGTGAACTACCCGGCCTTTGACCTGGCGGCACGAGCAGCGGTCGGCCTTACGTCCCGTGCCTCCAAGCACCAGCCGTAGAGGTGGGGCTGAGGAGCGTTGGAAGGATCCGGGCGCTTCCGGCCACGCTCGAGCGGTAGTGTAGGACAGTGCTTGCTGGCGACTTCGGCCAAAATGGAGTGCGCCAGCTGATCGGGGTTTAACAATTTTTCGCTTTTTGCTGCGCCCAAGTCTCGGCTATGAGTCGGGCAGGCCTGATGGCCTGCCCACGTTGCAATTGTTAAGGAGGAACACGCATATGCCGACTGGAACGGTAAAGTGGTTCAACAGCACCAAGGGGTTTGGATTTATCCAGCCCGACAATGGCGGTCCGGATGTTTTCGTCCACATTTCCGCTGTTGAACGCGCGGGCCTCTCGACCCTCGCTGACGGCCAGAAGATCAACTATGAGATCGAGCAGGATCGCCGCACTGGCAAATCCTCCGCTGGCAGCCTCAGCAAAGCTGGTTGAAATTTTCTCCTGCGTCCTGGCAAGAGTGAGCGCGTAGGTCCGGAGGTCCTCACGGCCGCTCGATAGGAGCGAGCAAAAACTGAGGGCAGCAGATTGCTGCAGGCGTCGCGAATTCCTCATGAAACAAAGTTGTTTGAAAGGAAGGCGGGGTTGGCCCCGCCTTTTTATATGACGCGCAGATTAAGCCGATGGCTGCAACGCTCCAGAACGAATCTCCATTGCCAAATCAAGCCGCGACCTTCTTGCGGGTTCGCTTCGTCGGCGCCGGCTCCGGCGCTTCCGGCGCTTTCGGTTTGCGGCCGAGCCCCATTGTCTTGGCCAATGACGAGCGCGCCGCGGCGTAGTTCGGCGCGACCATGGGATAATCCGCCGGTAGGCCCCATTTGGCCCGATATCCATCCGGCGTCAGCCCATAGTGGGTCGACAGATGGCGCTTTAGCGATTTGAATTTCTTTCCGTCCTCAAGGGAGATGATGTAGTCCGGTGTCACCGACTTCCTGATCGGGACTGCAGGCGTAAGGGCAACCGGCTCTTCTGCAGAGACACCTCCGGCCGTCCCTTTCAGAGCCGCGTGCACTTGGCCGATGAGGGCAGGGAGATCCCCCACCGGGATCGGATTGTTGGAGACATAGGCTGAGACGACATCGGCCGTGAGCTCGATGAGGGTGTCGATGTTTTTTTCGGCTTCTTCTGTCATGAAACTCTCCAGGCGGCGTGAAACACAGTCGGCGAAGCGTCGCTTCATAGTGGCGGTCGCCGCTGAAAGCAACAAAGGTCTCGACACGATTATTGCGATGCTCGTCCAGCGAGATCTATGGCGCGGTTTCCCGCCGTCGTGACCGTTGATCCGTCCGTTGTTGGCGACCTGCCGCGGTCCTTGCGCATTTTCAGACTTCTCGGCCGTAAGCTTTGCGCCGAAATGACCAGTAATCTCGAAACGAAGCGGGCTATTTCTGTTTCGCCATCCTCTCTTTGGCTGTGAAATCGGTGGCAGAGCAGTGGCCGCTTCCTGATGGCGCGTGGAGGAACTATCAAGCGTTGATTCGCAATGGTCGAAACGATGTAGATTCATCCGGTGAGCCGCTCTCGCAGCAGGATATTAGGGTTTGGCCCGCTGGTAAACCGAGGACATCACGCCGCTGCTTTGCTATTGAACCGCTATCGCTGTGACAACACATTCCGCAATGGTGGGCGGGTGTAGAGGAGGCGCCTGTTCAACAAACTAGCGGTTCAGCAGGTCGGGAGGAACGAATGAGCTCAGGGACTTTCAGCAGCCCACTTTTCGTAAGGCGGGCAGCGCACATCGTGCAAGAGATTGCCAGTCCTGCGGATGCTACCGATTTTCTCAACGAATGGCCAGAAGACGGCAGAGACCGGATCTACGAAGCCGCTCTCACGGCGTGCTTTGATGCATACAACGGACGAATACCTGCGAGCGCAGCGCGCAAGACTTTTTTCCGCTTTGGGGAACAGGTCGCCATATTAGAAGATGCAACGTCCGCGATGCAATGCTCGCTGCCTGCATGTCGGGCAGTGGAACAGCGCAAGTATAGGCGTCGCAGTCGTATCTGAAGCCGGAGCGGGAACGCCGACGAGGTTATTGTATCGAGATTTCGCCGGCATCTGGAGCGTACTATAGCGAACAAACAATATTTTGCGCGCTATGGCGATGTTAATCATCTTGTTGTAAACCAGCTGTCTCGCGACAGGACTGCAACGCTTCCGGTGTGAAAATCACTGCGTGGGACTTGGTTCTCTCGAATTCATGACGGTAAATTGCCCTGTAATTATAGCAAGCAGTTGGCCCATTGAAGCTGATAAAACGAAGCCAAAATTGTGCTCCGTCGTCTGCCAATATTCGCTCGATGGAGGCTATAGGCCTCACAAGCCAATCAAAACAGCTACTCGGGCGCCCTTTGAAATTCGTGTAATTTTGCTCACCCCAAACGGCCCTCTACAGTCGAAATAAGATCGTCCCGCAAAGGTGCTACAAGACACTATCGCGGATCGATTTGGGCCAAGGTCGATCTGGCGAAGGCAGGCGGAAGTCGAGCAGGACCTGCTGCGGAACAGATAACCGGCCCCAAACCGAATCCGACACGGTGGCCCCGATTTCTTCATAGTTGAAGGCGCAGAGAGAACCGGAGCACGGCTCCGGCGCCGCCGCTTGCCGAGCAGCGATCCTCCGCCTCCCAAAATCCGATCGAGAAGAGCGTTCAATTCCGGGACGGTCCAAGCTCTGCCGCAAAAACAGGTGTCAGACCCCCGGTCCTCTCCCGCAACTGATCTAGCGCAGGGCGTTCATGAGCCGCATATCCCAGAGTGGCTGCGTGCACGACGCAGCGAGATCATTTATGAAAATCCTATTCAGTATGGCTGTCCCCTTGCTGACGGCCACCGCCTTTGCTGCGGATTCGATCCCCGCAGACCTCAGAGAAACGGCAATGGCCACTTTCAAGGCTTTGCCACCCACCACGCCGGCAGTCGCCAACAACCCGATCACCCCGGAAAAGATCGCTCTCGGCAAGGCACTGTTCTTCGATCCACGCGTCTCTGCGTCAGGCGTCTTGTCGTGCAACTCGTGCCACAACCTGGCCACCGGCGGCGACGACAATCACGAAACCTCGATCGGCCATGGTTGGCAGAAGGGACAGCGCAACGCGCCGACTGTACTGAACGCTGTCTTCAACATCGCCCAGTTCTGGGATGGTCGTGCCGAAGACCTGAAGGCTCAGGCGAAGGGACCGGTCCAAGCCGGGATCGAAATGGCCAATACACCGGGCCAAGTCATCACCACGCTCAAGTCCATGCCGCAATATGTCGAGTGGTTCGATGCAGCTTTTCCGGCTGAAGCCGATCGGGTCACCTTCGACAACCTTGCCAAGGCAATCGAAGCCTTCGAGGCGACACTGGTCACGCCGGCCCCCTTCGACGGTTTCCTGAATGGCGATGACGCCGCCATGACTTCCGAACAGAAACAGGGCCTGGCGCTTTTCATGGACAAAGGCTGCTCGTCCTGCCATGGCGGTATCAACGTTGGTGGGCAAGCCTATTACCCATTCGGCCTCGTGGAACAGCCCAGCGCCGAGGTCCTGCCGGAAAAAGACAAGGGCCGATTTGCGGTCACCAATGCAGCCGACGATTCCTATGTTTTCCGCGTGGCGCCGCTGCGCAACGTTGCACTCACCGCGCCATACTTTCATTCGGGCAAGGTTTGGGATCTCAAACAGGCCGTTGCCATCATGGGAACCACCCAGCTTGGCGTGGTACTGGCGGACGAAGAAGTCGACCTGCTTGTTGCCTTCCTCAACTCGCTGACCGGAAAGGCACCCGAGGTCGCCTATCCCATCTTACCCGCCGAAACGGCGACAACACCCCGGCCTATAACGCAGATCTTAGGAAAATAAACGGCCAGCTGACTGCGGAACATCGCACTTGACAATGATTGCGACTTTTACTGGACGAGACGAGTCGCGACGTCCATGAGAACGCAAATGGCTCGTTTCCAAAGTGCAGACACTGCTTCCGTCACCAGCTCGTTGCGATGGAATCATGTTTGGGATCTGGCGTGCGACATGCCAAGGAAGGCGTCTGACGCATGAGGCTCGCGCGCTGTCGATACCGCGCGGCGGCCGGCCATCGCGCTGGCGGCCGAATAGCCGCGCGCCCGAGTGACCGGCCCCCCCCTAGGGCGAAGGGGCAGCCACTCCGTCCTCCATGTCCAGCGATTCTTCGACTGCTTCCGGATTCCGGGCGATGGTCCAAAGGAGAGTATTCGCCGCTGCATCCGGTTTCGAGCGACCTTGCTCCCAGTTTCGAAGCGTTGCCAGATCGAGGCCATACCTCACGGAGAATGCCTCCTGAGAGAGCTTCGTGCGATCCCGGACTTCGCGAACACTTATCGGCCGCGGCGCATGAACCTTCGCGATCACGCCTGCGGACGACAGTTCATTCTTCAGTGCCAATAGGTCGTCGACGCAAGGAACCGTCACGAACGCCTTGCCGTGATCGACCATCTCCGTGAGTATCGCGTGGGCCGTCCTGAGCGGCAGCTGTCTCTTAACGAGAATCCGGGCGGCCTCAGGAGTATTCGCGCCGTGAAGAAAACTGAGGCTCAGTCGGACGGGAGAGCCTGACGACACCGGGACGACGTCCCGGGTTCGCACCCGTTGTCCGTACCGCTCCATGAATTTCGATGTAGTCGACATTAAGCTTCTCCGCGATCACTCGACCGAGCTTGCGCAATTTGGACCATCCCCACTGGAGGCATCGCGATAAAAGTACGCCAAACAACGCTAAGGGAGAACAAGCAGTGATCTGATTTCGTTCGACGCTCGTTTTCGAGAGCCGTTCTGGGTCGTTCACAATCAACTGTGTAGGCCAGCGGAGCGAGCAAGGAGCGCCAGATCCGGACAGGGCTGAGTGGGGTGTTTCTCCGAAAGATGGGGCCATGCCCTAAGGAACACGAGATGTAGTGGACTCGTCGATTCGCGCTGTTTCGATTCGCGCACCCGGGCACAACGCTTGGATAAGTCCCATCAGATGCTCTCCGGTGGCCGTCATCTGTTTAGCTGACATTGGGCCGAGGGCTTCCAGCACGAGCCACATGGCGCGGGTATCGACCGTGACCATGGTGCGCCGCCCCTGCCGCCAGTTCCAGCGGCGGCACGTGACACCGGCATCATCGCACCAGATGACTTCGCCCGGTTCAGGATGCTCGGTTACCATTTCACCTTGCTGGATCGTGTCGAATGGCTCCGCTCCCTTCGCAATTAAAAGTCTCGGGACCCCCTGGTAGAGATCGAGATCCTCCCCGCCAATCGGAACGCCGTACAGCACGCTGACGGCATTGTAGGCATCAACCAGTGGGGATATCCGCGGGAGAGAGCCATCTTTCCGCACCCGCTTGAGAAGCGCGGCGGCCGAGCACGGCGTTCGATTGGCCTTTGTGCCGAAAGCCTCGTAGGCAACGGCCCACGCCGCAAGATGCGCGTCCCTTTGGGCGTCATCGCGAAGCGCCGCCTGTTCCGCCGCCGCAATCGTGTCGTTCAACGCCTGTGCATCCGGCACGTCGATTTCAGCGTTCCGCACCACAATGCTGATCAGATGAAAATCCGGGTAGCGGGCCTTGATCTCGGGGTCAATCAATGGCGTGAAAGACATGGGATGCTCTTTTCTCACGGGGAGGCTTTGCGCTGCGGGTCGTTCGGGAAATGTTTGAAGAAAGGTGCTTGTCGAGCGTCCAGATCTTCTGGCATCGGCATGGTGCATGCCGCACCATGCGCTGGATAATTCCATCATTCGGCCGTGGACAAGGCTGGTAGAGATCGTCGATTATCTCTTGCGGGTGCTCGAGCCCGCCTCCGCCGGCAACAAGCTACGCCTCCGCCAGATCCTCCATTTCATAAAAGGCAGCGGGCGCGATATGGATGTGAAGCAGCTTTCCTTGCCGGTTATGCATCGCTCTCGGAAATTCGTCTCGCACGAAAATCTGCCGCCAAACTGGCCTGATCAACAGCACCAGTTGCATAGCGTTTTCCCAGTCCAGTTGGCTTGCAAACGAAATGCGGTTCAGCCCAAGGGTCGGTTTCCTCGCCAGCACGCCACGTCCCCGCCGTTTTAGCCACCGTGTCCCGGCAACGCGTCTTGCACCTGCTTGACAACCGCTCGCAGGATCTCAACGCCCTTCTCGATCTGCCGAATGCTCAAGGCGGCATAGCCCATGACAAGCCCCATGCGATCGATGTGGCCTTCGTCCGACTGCCGCTCGTAAAGGGGCGAGATCAGGTGTAGCCCCAGGCCCGCGCCTCGGGCGGCTTCGACCAGGGTCGTTTCCCGCGATCGCGGCAGTTCGTCGAACCAAACGACGACGTGCAGACCGGCCTCTGCTCCCTGGACAGCGATGCGATCTCCGAAGCTGCGCCGCAAGGCGCCCAGCAACGTCCCCCGACGCTCGCCGTTCAGCCTGCGCACGCGCCGCACATGGCTTTCGTAGCCGCCACTCTCGATCAAAGAGGCCAGAGCCTCCTGTTCAGCCACCGGCGAATGCCGGTCCGCGAATTGTTTGGCGGTTGCGAAGACCTCCTGCAATTCCGGCGGGACGACGAGGTAGCCGATACGCAGCATCGGCGAGAGCGTTTTGGAGATCGTGCCGAGGTAGATGACAGCCCCGTGGTCCTCGAGACTGTGCAGCGGAGGGACCGGATTGATGTCGTAGCGATATTCGCTGTCGTAGTCGTCCTCGATCACGTAGGCATTGTTGTGCCGCGCCCATTCCAGAAGCTGGTGGCGGCGCGTGATCGGCATGACGCCGCCAAGCGGAAACTGATGCGATGGCGTGACATAGGCCAGTCGTCCACCAATCCCCGCCAGCAACTCCGTCTTCATCCCGTCCTCGTCGACGGTGACCGGGACGGGCGAGGCACCCGTACTGGCAAAGACCTGACGCGCCATCCTATAGCACGGGTCCTCGATGACGAAGCGGTCGGCGGGATCGAGAAGCAGGCGAGCGCACAGATCTAGGCCCTGCTGCGAACCGTTGACGATGATGATCTGCTCGAGGTCGCAGCTCAGGGTTCGGGCGCGCCAGAGATAGCCCTGGAGCGCCTGGCGCAGCCGGCGCGAGCCGCGAGGATCGTCATAGGCAAGACGCAACGGGCGCTGCCCCATCGCCTTGCTCATCGCACGTTTCCAGATCAATGCAGGGAAATCCGACGGCGCCAGGTCACCATAGCGGAAATCGACCTTCAGCCCAGTCGGCAGATAATCCGGCCAGGGCGGCGTGACGCGCAGTCGGCCCCCATAGGCGGACAGAAGAACCGAGCCGACCCGTTTCGCAGGCGTGCGGCTTGTCTCAGGACCGATCAACGAAGATGCAACGCGGGGTCGTGCGCCTTGACGGACGTCGATGAAACCTTCCGCGGTCAGTTGGTCATAGGCGACCGTCACCGTCGTTCGCGAAACCCCAAGGTCATTTGCCAGGCCGCGGGAGGACGGCAGCTGACTACCGGTTTCATAGACGCCGCCGAGGATTTGCTCGCGAAGAGCCTCGTAGATCTGGCGTGCACCCATCGCGTGCGAGCGAGCTGCAGAGCCGGCACTTGAAGACTGGACCATTTCATTCATTGCTAACTGGATATTTCACATTGGCCAGTTTGCCGTCAATCTTTCGGAAACCCAAGAAAGATCTAGAGGCCGAATGACCCGTTCCTATCAATCGGAAACCGATGCTCTCACGCGGTCGCTCCACGACACCGGTCCCGGATTCGCCACTCGGGCGATCCATCATGGCTACGATCCCGCCGGCTTTTCCAATGCCGTTCAGCCGCCAGTCTTCTTGACCTCGACCTATGGATTCGAAAGCGTGGCAGCGAACGAGGCCGCCGCCGCGCTTGGCGGAAGGCTCTATGCGCGCGAATACAATCCCACGACGGAGATCCTCGAGCAACGGCTCGCCAATCTGGAAGGAGCCGAGGCAGGTCTGGTCGTTGCCTCGGGGATG
Organism: Mesorhizobium sp. M1307; assembly: GCF_040318155.1. Classification (NCBI taxonomy): domain Bacteria; kingdom Pseudomonadati; phylum Pseudomonadota; class Alphaproteobacteria; order Hyphomicrobiales; family Phyllobacteriaceae; genus Mesorhizobium; species Mesorhizobium sp. M1307. The sequence goes on from NZ_JAMYLR010000029.1 coordinate 33,328, forward strand.
GCGGCTTTCGGCACACTGATCTTGTCGCTCCTGTCCCAAGGCGATGAACTCATCGTCCACAAGACGCTTTATGCGAACACGCTTGCCATGGTCGAACAGGCGGTCCCCCGCTTCGGCATCAAGGTCGTCGCGGTGGACCTGTCCTATCCTCAAAATCTCGATGCCGCGATTACCGAGCGGACCCGGCTTGTTTTCTTCGAGACGCCGGTGAATCCGCTGAGCCGCATCCTTGATCTCGCTGCCATTGCCGAGCGCGCCCACGCGCGCGGTGTAAAGGTTGCAGTCGACAGCACCTTCGCCTCGCCCGCGCTCCAGCGGCCGCTCGAACATGGGGCCGACCTCGTGCTCCACTCCCTGACCAAATACATCAATGGGCACGGCGATGCCCTTGGCGGGGCGATTCTCGGCGACGCGCAAACGCTCCGCACGCTGCACGAAACGGGCCTGCGCTACATCACCGGCGCAGCGCTCTCGCCCATGTCAGCCTTCCTGATCCTGCGCGGTCTGAAGACGCTCACGCTGCGCATGGAACGGCACAGCGCCACTGCCCTTGCGGTGGCTCAGGCGCTCGAGGCGCACCCGGCGGTGGCATGGGTGAGTTATCCCTTCCTCGACTCGCACCCTGATCAGGTGACGGCGCGAAAGCAGATGTCCCAAGGCTCGGGCATGTTGGCCTTTGGCCTCCACGCTGGGTTCGAGGGCGCGCGCCGGATGATGGACCGGCTCAACTTGATCACCCGGGCTGTCAGCCTCGGCGATGCCGACAGCCTCATCTATCATCCGGCAAGCCTGACCCGTGCTCGTCAGCCGATCCGCAAGGATGCCCATCTGGCCGATGGAGTCGGCGAGGACCTCATGCGTCTCTCGGTGGGTCTTGAAGACGCCGATGACCTAATCGCCGACCTGCGGCGGGCTCTGGACGCCTTGTGATGACCTGTCGTCCGGCCAGTCCTGCGCTCACGCACAAACCTGGAGCCTTCCCATGGCATTCCTGAGCGGTCTTTCCGCGTTTCCCATCACGCCCGCCGATCGTGACGGCCGCGTCGATACCGTTGCTCTGCGCAAGCTGATTGCCAGGCTTGGCGCCGCTCAGGTCGACTCCATCGGTCTTCTCGGCAGCACCGGCACCTACATGTATCTGTCGCGCGAGGAACGGCGACGGACGCTCGCCGAGACCTTGGACGAAATCGCCGGGCGAACGCCGGTCGTGGTGGGTGTGGGCGCGTTGCGCACCGATGAAGCAGTGAGGTTCGCGCAGGACGCCAAGGCCCTTGGAGCTGCCGCGGGGCTGCTTGCGGCCGCCTCCTACACCCCGCTCACTGAGGACGAGGTGTTCGAACATTTCTCGACGGTGGCGTGCGAGAGCGGCCTGCCGATTGTCGTCTACGACAATCCAGGAACGACGCATTTCCATTTCACCCCAGCACTCGTCAGCCGCCTGGCAAAGGTGGGTGGGATTGTCGCTATCAAGAATCCGACAGACAAGGGCGATGCGATCAAGAGCCATCTGGCCGACCAGAGGCGCACTGTGCCGGAAGGGTTCTCGATCGGCTACAGCGGCGACTGGAACGCTGCAGAGGCCATGATCGCCGGCGCCGACACATGGTACAGCGTCCTCGCCGGCATCCTGCCCGAGGTCTGCGTGAAGATCGTCACGGCGGCGCAACAGGGCGATGCGGCCGAAGCGCGACGGATCGATGCCACGCTTGCGCCGCTCTGGAGCCTCTTCAAGGAGTTCTCGAGCCTTCGCGTCGTCTATGCACTTGCCGAATTGCTCGACATTTGCAGTGCCGAACCCCCGCGTCCCATCCTGCCTCTGCCCGCACCAGCAAAGCTCCGGGTCGTCGCGGCGCTGGAACGCTTGCCATCAGATGCCAGCCGGTAAACACCAACCCAGCGGCCCGTGAAAGGAATTGTCATATATGTACCCGCGCATTTTGATGAACCGAGCCGAGAAGTCCTTTACGAACTGATCGAGAACAGCGCACTTGGCGTGCTAATAACCATGGCTGGAGCGGTCTAGACGCCAATCACATCCCCTTCGAAATCGACACGTCACAGGGAGAAAACGGTTCCCTTTATTCTGCGCGATTAGTACACGTGCCGAAGGAAAGTGCACTTTCTCGCTCGAGTGACTTATTTCAAAGGATGTGATCGCGTTTTGGCACATTCACGGCCCACATGCGGCAGCCGGTAACTCACCACATGGTGAGCAACCAGGAAACCTTCCGGCCTACACTTTCTCCCGGAGCGCGCGTGCTGCAGCAACCATGTTCATGAGGGCAGGGCGGACCTCCTCCCACTTGCGGGTTTTGAGGCCACAGTCCGGGTTTACCCACAGTTGGGCATCGGACAGTCGCTCGCGGGCAAGCATGACGAGATCCGAAATCTCGCCGACTTCCGGGACCCGTGGTGAGTGAATGTCGTAGACTCCGGGCCCGATTTCATTCGGATATTTGGAGCTCGTGAAGGCGTCCAGCAGTTCCATTTTCGAGCGCGACGTCTCAATCGAAATGACATCCGCATCCATTTCAGCGATCGCGTCGATGATCTCGTTGAACTCTGAATAGCACATGTGGGTATGGATTTGAGTCGCGTCCTTTACACCCGTTGAAGCGATCCGGAAGCATTCGACAGCCCAGTCGAGATAGTCGTTCCAATCAGACTGGCGCAGTGGCAATCCTTCGCGAAACGCGGCCTCATCGATCTGGATCATCCTTGCGCCGGACCATTCGAGATCCGTCACTTCGTCGCGGATGGCGAGCGCGATCTGGCGGCATGCTTCGGAGCGGGGTACGTCGTCGCGGACAAATGACCAGTTGAGAATGGTCACTGGGCCTGTGAGCATTCCCTTCACAGGGTTTTCCGTAAGCGACTGGGCGAACTGCCACCAGCGCAGCGTCATCGGATTGGGCCTCGATACGTCGCCGAAGATGATGGGGGGGCGCACGTAACGCGACCCATAGCTCTGCACCCAGGCATGCTGGGTGAAGGCGAAGCCGGACAGCTGCTCGCCGAAATGCTGTACCATGTCGTTTCGTTCGAACTCACCGTGCACCAGCACGTCCAGCCCGATCTCTTCCTGCCAGCGAATTGCAGCCTCGATCTCCTTCTTCAGGAAGGTCTCGTAGTCGACATAGCTCAGCTGGCCCTTCGCATGAGCGGCCCGCGCCCTGCGTACCTGCGGCGTCTGCGGGAAGGACCCGATGGTCGTCGTCGGGAACGGCGGCAGCCCGAGCGTGCCGGCCTGGACTCTGGAGCGCTCGGCAAAAGCGCTCTCTCGTCGCTTCATGCTGTCGTCAATGCTGGCGATCCGCCCCTCAACCAGCGGGTCATGGATCTTCGTGGATGTCACGCGAGTGGCGGCAGCCTCGGCAGACGCTTTCAACGCGCCTGCCACCGCATCCCTGCCTTGGGACAGGGCCCGGGCAAGCAACACCAACTCGTCGGTCTTCTGGGCCGCGAAGGCGAGCCACGACCTGATGTCCGCGTCGAGTTCCGTCTCCATGCGGAGGTCGATCGGCACATGCAGCATCGAGCAAGAAGGCGCGATCTCGACGCGGTCCAAGGGCCAGCCGGCGACGATCGGTTTGATGCGGTCGAGAATGGCGGGCAGGTTCGCACGCCAGACGTTGCGGCCATCGATCAAGCCAAGCGAGAGCACCAGATCCTTCGGTGCGAGCCGACCCACCGTTTCCAGCTGCTCGGGAGCGCGCACGAGATCAATATGCAGCCCGGCCAGGGGCAGAGAAACCGCGGTTTCGAGATTGTCTCCCAGCGGCCCGAAATAGGTAGCCAGCATGATCTTCAGCTCGGGCGCGGCTTTCGACAGCTGGCCATAGGCGAATTCGAACGCAGCTCGTTCGTTCGGGTTCAGATCGAGGACAAGCGCTGGCTCATCGATCTGCACCCAGTCGGCTCCAGACAGCTTCAGCCTCTGCAGGAGTTGCTCGTAGACGGGCAGCAGCCGCGGCAGGAGCGCGATGGGATCGAATCCTTCGGCAGGCGATTTCGCCAGCTTGAGGAAGGTGATCGGTCCAAGGATGACTGGGCGTGTGTGAACGCCGAGAGCTTTAGCCTCGATGAAGTAATCGACCGGTTTCGTCGACGAGAGGGCGAACGTCTGATCATCGTTGAGTTCCGGCACAATGTAGTGATAGTTGGTGTCAAACCACTTGGTCATTTCCATCGCGGTTACATCAGACCGATGAGCCGCCTGCTGGTGACCAGCGTGTCGACAATCCTCCGTCTGACCCTGGTTGCCCCGCGCCATTGCGAAGTAGATGTCAAGTGGAACCTCGCCGCTATTCCAGCCGTAACGGGATGGAACGGCGCCGACCATGGCTGCGGTGTCGAGCACATGGTCGTAGAGCGAGAAGTCGTTCGACGGGATTTTCGACACGCCGCGATCGTGCTGCTCCTCCCAGCTAGCGGCACGGAGCGCCTTCGCGGTCGTGAGAAGGTCGGCAGCGGACGATTTTCCGGACCAGTAGCTTTCAAGCGCGAATTTCAGTTCTCGCCGACGACCGAAGCGGGGCACGCCGAGCGTTGCTACAGGAATTTGCTGAGAGACAGTCATGCCAGACCCCGATGGTTGGGGCGTCGGTGACAAGGAAGGCGCTAGCAGGCCGGCACGAACGCCAGGCTGCAGCGGCCACCGAGACACCCCGCCCGTGGACGTAATTCGCCGTGGCAGGTCTCCTGGCTCGCGGGGTCATAGCCTCTACCCGTCTTCCCAAGGCTATTCGCCTCAGTGACATGAGTGGGGTTGGCTCGCCGCTAACAGTTGCGGGGGCAGCGCCGGCATCGCACCGGCTTCCCTCTTAGCTCCGCTGCGGCAGCGCCGTACGGAGAACCACGACGCGGGAGACAATTACAGCAGTTCGCTTCTTTGTCAACGCCGCATAAAGAAATGTTTATGTCGTTATGTTAAATTTCCGTTGGCATGTTGCCAAAGGTCGCCTTGAAAGCGAAACTATGGAAGCCTTGAGCGGCCGGTAAATCAAAGCAATAACGCACAGCGGTCCAGGAGGATAGGAGTTCGTCGGCTGCTGGCAGCAAACATACCGGCAAGCGCCGTGGTGCTGCTTAGCGCATCATGCGAACCACCTCGGCGTCGAACTTCGGCTCCGAGGTTCCGACCGCTTCGTTGGTGATCTGCTCGCGACCATATTCGGCTCAATGGCGAGGCTGTTGCCCATGTGGAAGCTGTTGGCCGTGATGCCCTCGGTGATATGACACAACGATTTCGGGGGGAGCACACCGAGGCCAGGCGCAGCGGCGTGTTGCGAAGTGATCGAGGCCAATGTCTCGAACTGCTTGTTCGCAGCCCACCGGCTCAAGGTAACCCGGCTCAAACCACCGGGCCAGCTCAAGTCCTCTCCAAATGAGGCCTGGGCGGCAAATCGTCGTGCACGCGCACGGTTTGGCGTTCGATCTTGTGATGCGTCTTGGGCGGACAATCGCCACGGTGGAGCGCGCAGAAGCGGTCCCCAATTGGGAAGCCGAGGGCGGTGAGGACAAGCCAGCGCCACAGGCGGAAGGGGACTTGGACCTGTTTGCCCTGCTGGACCACAAGTTCGCGACACAGGGCCTCAAGGAGAAGACCAAGAGTGATTATGCGCGGGACCTCGCCAAATCATCAAAAGCAGCGGGCAGTCAAAGTTCGGCGCCGATTGACATGGAGATAGCCATCGCGGCGGACCCCCAGGCGGACCGCAAGCCGGAATACAACCGGGTGCAGGCGGCCAAGCTCGTCCACAAGATGGCGTCGGGCACATACCGACGATGGGAGAGCGGACCGTGGAGTGCAGGAACTTCACGCCTATCCACGCTCCCGTGGACGTGTCCTGCGGCACATCGGCAGCGATATTGAGGAGGCAGTTGAGCTTCTGGTCGAGCACTCTTACCTGCCACTACCTACGCTTAACGTCATCTCGTACTGAAAACGCACCACGATGTAACATGCGCCCTTCGTGGATGGTTCTAAGCTTCCTCGGGCGCGGTCAATCTGTGATAACGGTCGCTTGGAACCTCCATCACCGCGACGCGATCAAGGTTGGCGTATCGCGCTCGGTAGTAACCTTCTTCCTCCACTTCGGCGAAACTACACTGGGGAACGTCAAAGGTCGCAGCTTCCAATCCGAAGAAAGTCGTAGCGGTTTCTTCATCCAAGAAGTTCCACTCATCTTCTCCGTCGTCATATGTGACGCGAACATAGGAGGCCATGCGCACGGCTTCCTGATCACCCATCTCTGCGATGATGGCATCGCATTCTTTCTTCAGCTTTCCTGAAACCTCACCCTTATCCCAGTCATCCAAAGCCCGATAGATTTCTGGATGATAATAATCTGGCATCTCCTCTACATCTTCACCGATAAGCTCAATGGTGCGGACATATTGCGGATTTATCAAGAGTATTTTGTTGTCAAGGCTCCAACAATACAGCCATGGCCTGCTTGTGTTATTTCTACGAAGATTATGAAGTTCCTTCAACTGACGTAAAATCGATTCACGCGCCTTTTCATCGATAGGATATTGCCGGCTGCCAACAGTCGTCTTGATCCTGAGCGTGCCGTATCGCGTTTCGGCATCGGCAATTGCAAACGGGCTCGTGCGCCACTCCTCGACATCAATCTTCCAGCCCAGCAGCTCCTCGACCGTGCATTTCAACGTGAGACAAAGGTCCTTGATCTGCTCGACGTTCAACTGCGTTTTGCCTGTTTCCCAACGGGCCACAGTCTGTTGCGTCGTTGCCATCTGCTCTGCCAAATCTTTTTGAGTCATGCCCAGTCGAACCCTAAGCTCTTTCATGTTCATAACTCACCTCGCGTGTTCAACACACGCATTGTGGATGAATTAATCTAACACGTCAAGCGTGTTCAAAAATCGCAGCATGTGTTTTTAGGGCGTCTTCGAGGCTCCCGCAGCCGTTCGTGACCACTTGCGCAAGACACAGGGCTGGTACACAGCACGAATGGGCGATCAAAAATTACTGCTGAAATTCAGATAATTATTGTGGGCGAGTCTGGATCTCTCTGATCGACACGATAGTCGATCATCACCATGATCGGACCGCTTCGTGGCCGCAGGTCAAGTTGCAGCGTCGGTTCGCTGAACTTGTTGGTCGGATCCAGATTGAGCGTTTCAAAATCCGGCTGACGCAGAAGGATGCCCATCAGTCCCCCAATGACAAGAACCAGCTGGCGGACGAGCAAGGCTCCCGAAACACCTTGGACATCCGCCAGTTCGCCCCAAAGCCAGCTTCCCGCCGCCATGCCGCGGTATGTGGCCGTCTGATAGAGAGAGGGCGCGTCCAACCACCCACCGCGGCGCCGAAAGCTGCACTGTGACGTTAAACAGCGAGAATGATTGAATCCAGGCCGCACCGGCTGGCATGAGGTTGAGACAGCTCAGCCCAACGTGCTCGCTCCATGCCCGAAAGAAGCAGCTGATCGCCAATACAAAGAACGCACCGCGAATGACCCATTCGTTGGAGAGAACTTCTCGGACCCGCCCGATGAGGAGCGCGCCGCAAATCGCTCCCAGGCCGAAGAAGCCGAGCATCACGCCGTAGGTGACTGCGGTCCCTTTGATCTGTTCGCGAGCGACCAACGGCAGGAGAGCCAAAATGACAACGGCGGTGAGGCCGAAAATGAAACTCCGGCACATCACCTTGAGAAGGTTCGGCGACAAGAGCACGTAACGGAAGCCCGCCGCCATCGCACTGCCGAAAGCCTCCCGCGGCAGCGCTTGTCGTGCCCGTTCGGCTTTCCATCGCAACAGCGCAGCGATCAGAGCGAAGTAGCAAGGACGTTGAAGAGGAACGCGAAGGCCGCACCGGCTGTGGCCACGATTATGCCGCCAATCGCCGGCCCGATGCTGCGCATGCTCATGGCGTTGAGCGCAACCCCGCTTGGCAGGTGTTCGCGAGGCAGGATATCTCCCATGGAGGCTTGCCAAGAGGGATCGTGCAATGCCCAACCACAGCCGATTAGGAAGGTGAGACCCAGAAGTGTCCAGGGTGTCATTCCCCGCATAGGTCAGAAACGCCAGGAAGGCGGATACGCAGACCATCAGCAGTTGCGCAGTCAACATGATCCGGCGACGGTCAAACTTGTCCGCGAGCGCTCCCGCCGCGAGCGAGAAGATCATGTAGGGGAGGGTGGTCGATGACTGGACGAGCGCCACCATTCCATGGGAGGTGGCGATGCTCGTCATCAGCCAAGCTGCCGCCGCACCTTCCACTAGGGTGCCAAGGTTCGAAATGAGTGCAGCCGACCATAGCGAACGGAAGGTCTTGTGCTGAAAAGGAACCAGTGAAGATGTTCTCTTCGCCATTGTGGGAAGCTTCGGGATCGACCGCGGGGCTGGATTTGGTTCGCCTCACTCAACCATGGCCTCGCCATACAAGCCAAGCTGCCACAGTGGCGCGCCTGCTAACCCAGAAAACTTGGCGGCCTTAACTACCCCCTGAGGAGTGTCTCTCGACATTCCTCAGGGAACTCGACGCGAATGTCTGCAATATCCGCTAAGCGGGCAGAATTTCTGCGACAGCATTTGCTGAAACCCTACTTTACAACAGTGTGGCGCTTTCGGCCGAGCGAAAGCCGGATCGGGAGGTCTTGGGAAGATATCATTGTATCAACCTCGACAACGTTGCCGTTGATCCGCACACCTCGTCCCGAGATCGCCCTTCGCGCTTCCCCTTTGGAGGAGGTCAATCCGGCGCGTACCAGCAAATCCACAAGGGCTACTCCGGCCAACCCCTCGGCGTCATTTAGATGAAGCGTCGGTAGCCCCTCTGCGGCTTCGCCCTGCCCAAATGCTTGGCTAGCCGTGGCCTCCGCCTGTTTGGCGGCGTTAGTTCCATGTGCCAGGGCCGTAGCTTCGTTGGCGAGACGTTCTTTGACGGCGTTTAGCTCGGTTCCTTCAGCCTGTCCAAATCGCTCGATCTCGTTCATCGGCAGATCGGTGAAAAGCTTCAGGAACCGAACGACATCAGCGTCTTCCGTGTTACGCCAGAATTGCCAGTAATCGTATGGCGAAAGGCGATCTTCGTTGAGCCACACAGCTCCGGCAGCCGTCTTACCCATCTTGACACCTGAAGAAGTCGTCAGAAGCGGCGTAGTCACTCCGAAGACTTCCTTTCCATCCGTCCGCCGTATCAAGTCGATGCCATTGATGATGTTCCCCCACTGGTCGGCTCCACCCATCTGCAAACGGCAACCGGTCCGGCGGGATAGCTCAAGGAAGTCGAACGCTTGGAGAATCATGTAGTTGAATTCTAAGAAGCTCAGATTCTCCTGCTTTTCCAGCCGCGACTTCACACTGTCGAAAGAGAGCATCCGATTGACGGAGAAATGCCTGCCGACGTCTCTCAGCATGTCGATCCAACGAATGCTGTCCAGCCAGTCGGCATTGTTCACCATCACGGCATCCGTCGGACCGTCTCCGAAGACAAGGAGACGGTCAAAGACCTTTCTGATCCCTTCAATGTTGGCGGCGATCCGCTCGTCCGTCAGCATCGGCCGCGCCTCCGAACGGAAGCTGGGATCGCCGATGCGGGTGGTCCCACCCCCAATGAGAACGATGGGTTTATGGCCAGTCTGCTGAAGATGACGAAGCGCCATGATCAGAAGAAGATGGCCGACATGAAGACTGTCAGCCGTCGCATCAAAACCAGCGTAAGCGGGTACGACGCCTGCTTCAAAGGCGGCATCGACACCCGGCAGGTCGGTCCCTTGATTTACATAGCCGCGCTCAATGAGCGTCTTCAAAGCCGCCGAATATGGTTTGGAATGACCGGTTGATAAATCGGGAAGTGCCATAGGGAATCCTCCTGGTATTGCCGCCAGGGGGTCCTCTCAATGAACAAAGCCGCCTGACGGCGGCTTGTTTCAAGGCATGATCGAAACGCGCCGCTCCTTATGGAAGCGTCGCATAATAGATTGCAGCGATGAGCGCGGACTTGATCATGTGCCGATGCATAAAGGACTTTATCCGCACCTGCAAGCAATCTGAAATGGCTACTTCGGGGAGCTGCCGAGCCTCTGTCGCGACGATTTGCAACTGACATTTGCACCTCGCAGAACTCAACTTTTGCGACAACATTTCCTGCTTCCCGCTTTCCTTCTGATGTCGAGCCCAGCGCGCTTCACCTGCGCTTCGCTGCAGCCGGTCAGCTTTGCCGTCCTGCTGATACTGTTGCCGCCAGACCGGAAGACAATAATGCGTTCGTGTGTCACCAAGTCAGCTTGGCCTCCGGCGGGGCGGCTTATCCGGATGACTGCACGCGATCAGTTGCTGGTTCAAGAAAGGGAAGAAGGCCTGCATCGCCTTTGCCGATGTTCAAGGTCAGTTCAATGTGGGTAATTTTCCGACGCCGTATTGCGCCACCGGCAAAAACGGCGTGAATCCTGAAACCTACGCCTGTAATTGGTGTGAAGCAGGCGAAAAGGGCTGCAGTGGCGGCGATTTCATCGAGGAAGGTTTGCGGCGGCGGCAGCGACACCGTTTTCTCGCGTCAGCAAATCCCGCCAAACCATTACCACCCCAATTGCGACCACGATATTCAGGGGCCGTACCGGAACCACGAGGGTCCTTACCAGGCGTGTCTCGCCACGCAAACCACCACCCACAATGGCATGGTGTTTGCCCTTAGAGCCTGACCCGAAACTCGGTTTTGGGGGTGGAAGCGGTTGAGTGGCCCCGTCCGTTGTGATTCGTTTGAGTTGTCTAGACTTGAACGGGATCACGACATGGGTTGGACGGAGACCGCCCGCCGGCGATATTGCCGCGCGGGGCAGCGAGATGCAAACGCGTTGACGGACAGGGAATGGGCGTTGCTCTAGCCGTTCCTGCCGGGAACGAAGACAACGGGACGACCGCGGACGACAGAACTTCGGGCGGTCGTGGACGTGCTTCTCTACATCGCCTGGACCGGCTGCCAATGGCGGGCATTGCCGGATCGGTTCCCGCCGGTCTCGACGGTTCAACGCTATTTCTATGCCTGGCGGGACAACGGCCTATGGAAGACCATCAACTTCCACTTGGTGGCTGCGGCACGCCTGGCGCTTGGTCGCGAGGCGAGCCCGAGCGCCGGTGTCATCGACAGCCAATCGGCAAAGACCACGGACGTTGCCGGTTTGCGTGGTACGACGCCGGCAAGAAGGTCAAAGGCCGCAAGCGCCATATCATTACCGACACCGAGAGGCACTTGGTCGGGCTGACGGTGCACACGGCCGACATCCAGGACAGGGATGGGGCAGTCGGCGTCATCGCCTCCATTCGACGGCTTTATCCCTGGTTGCGCCATCTGTTCGCCGACGGCGGCTATGCCGGAGAAAAACTGTCGCAGGCTCTGGCCAATCTCGGCACATGGACCATCGAAATCACCAAGCGCTCCGACACGGCCAAGGGCTTTGAGGCGCTGCCACGACGAAGGGTCGTCGAGCGAACTTTCGCCTGGCTGGGACGTTGTCGCCGGCTCGCCAAAGACTTCGAGGCGACCATCGCCAGCGCCGAGGCATGGATCTTCATCGCCTCGATCCGCCTCATGCTTCGCCGCATGGCAGCTCCACGTCGTGCGTCGAGTTTCGAGTCAGGCTCTTACAGGCATGCGCAGGACGCGCGAAGCCGCTCAAATCTCCCCAGATGGGTCAGCCATCGAAGACCGGCATCACTTGCCCGTTGAGCGGCTATACGATAATGCTCCGCGCTAAGCAGCAAGCGCCAAAAATTCGAGCGGCGACTTCATTCTCCTATTCAGGAAGGAACTATGAGGCGGCAGACGCGACCATTCACCGTGGAAGTCAAACAAAAGCGCAATTATCAAAAATCCGCACGTTCCATCCGGGGCAATTTCGACATCGCCGCGGCGATGGCCGAGACAACAAAGGAAGTCGAGCCGTTAAATCGTCAGCTTGTTGACTCTACTGTAGTGGCCCTTGATGCTGAACCTTTGCAAAAACCGCGAGTGGAGCATTTCATGGCCAATCCCCTGGAAACCGAGTCAGCAGTAGTTCCTAGCGCACCGGCAGACAAAGCGGAAACGCCAAAACCGAAGACGAGAGCGCGGCGGTCGAGGAAGCCAGAAGCTGAGGCGAGCGCGCCTGCCCGCAAGGAGGGCGCCAAGCCGATATCCGCGACCACTGAAGCACCGCCGTCATCGCGAACAGGCCGAAAGAGCTACTCCGCGAAGGATCGTGCCCAGAAGCTGGCGCAGATCGAGACCTCGATCGGCGGCGGCGCTACTCTCAAGAGCGCGGTGAAGCAAGCCGGCATCTCGGAACAGACATATTATCTTTGGAAGAAGGCGGCGGCGCCGGCGGCGGACAGTGACGGGCTGAAGGATCTCGTCGCGCTCGAGGAAGAAAACAAGCGGCTAAAGAGCCTGCTTGCCGATCGTCTCCGCAAGGAGAATGCGGAACTGAAGAAAAGGCTCGGGCTGGATTAAGGAGGCTGGGCAGCTGGTTCTTGGCTCGCCACCTACAGCAATCCCACCTGCTCCGCCTCTCGGCGCAGATTTTGCCGTGGCCTTGGGCCGATTTGCTGGATGACCAGCCCGGCTGCCAGCGAGCCGAGATCGCCGCAATCCTTGAGGCTGCGGCCTTGCGTGTAGCCGTAGAGGAAGCCGGCGGCGTAGAGGTCGCCGGCGCCGGTGGTGTCGACCAGCTCGCGGATCCTGGTGGCATTGATGGTCACGGTCTCGTCGCCGCGCACGATCACCGAGCCCTTTTCCGAACGGGTGACGGCGGCGATCTTGCAATCCTTGCGGATCTGCGCCAGCGCCTCGTCGAACGACGCGGTCTGGTAGAGCGACTTGATCTCGTGGCTGTTGGCAAAGACGATGTCGACGGTGCCGGAGCGCATCAGATCGAGGAACTCGTCGCGGTAGCGGTCGACGCAGAACGAGTCCGACAATGTCATCGACACTTCGCGCCCGGCTGCATGGGCGAGCTTGGCCGTCTGCCGGATCGCCTCCTTGGCGCGCGGCGGGTCCCACAGATAGCCCTCGAAATAGGTGACCGCCGCGCCCGACGCCTTGTCGGCCTCGACGTCCTCCGGCCCGAGCTCGACGCAGGCGCCGAGATAGGTGTTCATCGAGCGCTCGCCATCCGGCGTGACGAAGATCATCGAGCGCGCCGTCGGTGGTTCGCCGTTGAGCGGCCTGGTGTCGAAGGCGACGCCCTGGGCATGGATGTCATGCGCGTAGATTTCGCCGAGTGCGTCGTTCGAGACCTTGCCGAAGAAGGCGGCGCGGCCGCCGAAGCTGGCCACGCCCGCCGCCGTGTTGCCGGCGCTGCCGCCCGAGGCTTCGATGGCCGGGCCCATGCGGCTGTAGAGCAGTTCGGCGCGCCGCGTGTCGATCAAATTCATCGCGCCTTTGATGATGCCGTTGGTCTCCAGGAACGCCTCGTCACACTGGGCGATGATGTCGACGATGGCATTTCCGATACAAAGCACGTCATAGTCCGGCATCAATTCATGTCTCCGCCAAAAACCCACCGGCTTTCTGCCACGCCGGGCGCGGGCGGGTCTGGCCAGTGGGAATGGGCTTTGCGCTTGCCAATCCGTTCGGCGCCAGCCCTCACGGGGCGGCAAGTCCTGCCTCGCGACGCAATTCGTCGGCCCTGTCTGTCTTCTCCCAGGTGAAATCAGGCTCTTCACGGCCGAAATGGCCATAGGTCGCGGTCTTGCGGTATATAGGGCGTAAGAGATCAAGCATCTTGATAATGCCCTTCGGTCTGAGATCGAACAACTCAAGAATGAGGCGCTCGATCCTTCTTTCCTCAACCCTCGCTGTTCCGAACGTGTTGACCATGACAGAAACCGGACTGGCCACGCCGATTGCGTAAGCAAGCTGCACCTCGCAGACGTCCGCAAGTCCGCTAGCGACGATATTCTTTGCGACATACCGGGCCGCATAGGCAGCTGAGCGGTCAACCTTGGACGGGTCCTTGCCCGAAAAGGCGCCGCCGCCGTGACGACCCATCCCACCATAGGAATCGACGATGATCTTGCGTCCAGTGAGACCGCAGTCGCCGCGCGGCCCGCCGACTACGAACCTCCCCGTCGGGTTGACCAGAATTCTGATGCCTTCCGTCTCCAGGTGGGTCGGCAGGACAGGCTTTATGATTTCCTCAATGACGCCCTCGCGGACCGTCTCTTGCGAGACCTGCTCGTCATGTTGGGTCGATACGACGATGGTATCAAGGGCGACCGGGCGCAACCCCTCATAGCGCACTGAGACTTGGGATTTTATATCAGGACGCAACCAGCCAAGCTGTCGTGCTTTCCGGACATCTGCCTGTCGTTTCGTCAAGCGATGCGCGAGCTGGATCGGCAAAGGCATCAGGGTATCGGTTTCGCGGCATGCGTAGCCGAACATGAGGCCCTGATCTCCCGCTCCCTGCTGGAGGTCCTGCCCTCGTCCCTCGTCAACGCCCTGGCTAATGTCGGGCGATTGCTCGGTGAGTGCATGAACGACGGAGCAACGCCGGCCGTCAAAGCCGACAGCCTCATCGTCGTATCCAATATCGAGAATCGTATCGCGCGCAACTTGGCTATAATCCACCCGCGCATCGCTAGTAATCTCGCCAGCCACAACGACTATCCCTGATTTTACCAACGCTTCACAGGCGACGCGTGCCTTGGGATCGGTGCGGAGGATGGCGTCGAGGATGGCATCCGAGATGTTGTCGGCCAACTTATCCGGGTGTCCCGCGCCAACCGATTCGGAAGAGAACACGAACTGCCTAGCCATGAAATGCCTCGTTTCGGGTGTTGGAGTTGTATGGTGCATTTTGCTTAGCCCACCTTACCTGTTGGTGATGCCCGGGACCTCGAACGCAGCGCACAAATCGGCAACGTCTCTTCGCACGCAGGCATGGAGATCTTCGTCATCAGGCCGCCGGAGGACGCAGTCAATGAAGCCAGCAATTTGCACCATTTCCACATCGCGCATGCCCATTGACGTCACTGCTGGCGACCCCAGGCGAATTCCGCTTGTGACCGCCGGATCCCGCGGGTCGCCAGGCACCATATTAAAGTTTGTGATGATGCCTGCCTTTGCTAGCCGCTCGGCATAGGCCTTGCCCGATAGTGGTCGATCGCGCAGATCAAGGATCAGCATGTGATTGTCCGTCCCCCCGGTAACCAGGTCATACCCTCGCTCGATCAGTGCCTGTGCAAGAGCCTTGGCATTCTTGACGGTCTGTTGGCCGTAGCTTCGGAAGGACGGGTTCGCGGCTTCGTGCAAGGCAACTGCTAGCGCAGCGATGGCATTCATATGAGGCCCGCCTTGCAGGTGAGGAAAGACCGCCCGGTCTATTCGTCTGGCGAGATTGTATTTGCTCTTTGTATGATACAGGGCCTGATAGCGATCTTCGTTCCTGGACAAAATGAAACCACCGCGGGGACCGCGGATCGATTTGTGGGAGGTGCTGCTGACCACGTCGCAATGGCGCACGGGATTCGGGTGCGCTCCCGCGGCAATCAGTCCGCTGATGTGCGCAATGTCGGCTACGAGATAGGAGTTCGCTTCCAGGGCGATTTCTGCCATTGCCGCGTAGTCAAAGACACGCGGGTAAGCAGTTCCGCCGACCCAAATGAGCCGCGGCCGTTCCCGCTTGGCTGTCTCGCGCAAGCGGTCATAGTCAATCTGCTGTGTCTTTTCATCTAGTCCATAGGGGACGCGTTGATAGTCAGTTCCGGAAAAGTTGATGGCCCAACCATGAGTCAGATGGCCCCCTTCCGGGAGGGGCAAGCCCATGACTTTGTCACCGGGGCTCAAAAGCGCACGATAGACAGCCTGGTTGGCCGGCGAGCCGGAATAAGGCTGGACGTTGGCATGCTCGCTGCCAAATAGTGTTTTCAAGCGCTCAATGGCTAGATTCTCAAGCTCATCAACGATCTCATTTCCAGCGTAGTAGCGCGCACCGGGGTACCCCTCGGCGTACTTGTTCGTGAAAATCGAGCCGTTCGCTTCCAGCACGGCCGAGGACGCAAAGTTCTCTGAGGCGATGAGCTTAAGGGTCGTCCGCTCCTGCCGCTCCTGTCTCAGAAGCAGTTCGTGAACGCGGCAATCAACCGCGGCCAATCGAGACCGTCCGTAAGTGTCGCGCGGCGCGATGGCGCCGTCGGCGGAGTTGTCCATGGTGGTTTCGCGCTCCAATTGGACTGATCTATTTCACGGTCAAGCATGCGGTCCCCTTCGGCCGCGTGTCTCGTACCGCTTCGAGCCGTTGAAGGTCTCGTTTGTGATAGCCATCGCCGTGGGGCAGGAGATCAACCAACAATTGAACCAGCCCGCCGTCCTTACCTCCTGTTTTGAGATTGTACGAGCACCACGGACGTTGTTCGTTGCAGTAAAGAAAGTCGGCTCTGGCCAGCAGCCGGACGTGTCGTACAACGTGCTCACGACGCAGACCCAGAATCTCCGCTAGCTGGCAGACAGTTAGGTCCGCGTGCGCGCAAAGGCCTAGAATTCGAAGGCGATCTAAATGCGCTGCCGTCCGTAGGCGACTGACCAGTGTCAGCATTGGTCAGGACCAAGCTACTTGGAAAGCCTGGGCACTCGTCCTACTGAATTTGTCATTTCGCGTTCTCCACAGATGTTGCAGCTTTCGAACCAAATAATATGGTTGCTTGTCCACCGACCGGACAATCTCGGTGGCCGTGAAGATACTGTTTTGAGCCGATATGGCTGTGTCGAACAAACAAGATGGGCGCTCTTCTTGCCATTGCCTTCAGCCGAAATTGCACGCAGTTCGGCGGGTCGGAGAATAAGCCACGGTTCGGACCCCACTGACTCAAACGTTGCAATAAGCCTACCATTCACAGCGAACCGGAGTTGCTAAGAGTCTATGAATTTCCTTGAAGGATCTGTTGCAACGTTTGCGCAGCCCGGTCTTGCTCCCGGCTTGCAGCGGTCAATCTCGTGCAGACTGACCGTGATGCAAAGATGACAAGGAAGTTCGCTTTCAATCCGATCTTCTTCCTGGCCAAGTAGTTCGTAGTCTCATAACTGTGGCCTAGACAAAAGCTGGGCTAATCAGCGAGGTATGATGTCGTTAGCGTGGTTGGGCCACCAGCAGGTCGACGCCAAGATCGACACGCGCAATTTCCCGCGCTCCGAGAATGTCAGTGACTGCGCGCTCTTCCTCGGGCGGTCTGGCTGCGCCGTCTAGAATCTGAATGCGTCTCGCGCCGACCCGTTCAGCAATGAGCTGTTCGGCTTGCCGCATTGACGGCGAAGCAAGCTCAAGTACGTTTTCGCGCATCTCACGCGCCGCCTCGCCGACTTCCGCAAAACGCTTCTCGGCGAACTGCTCCTTAAAGAGCGCAGCGAGATCATCAAATGTTTGAAC
Organism: Mesorhizobium sp. M1307; assembly: GCF_040318155.1. NCBI lineage: Bacteria > Pseudomonadati > Pseudomonadota > Alphaproteobacteria > Hyphomicrobiales > Phyllobacteriaceae > Mesorhizobium > Mesorhizobium sp. M1307. The sequence continues at coordinate 50,700 of NZ_JAMYLR010000029.1, forward strand.
TTTGGTGGGCTTGGGTTTCGAGCAAAAATATCCAGTTGCCAGTCCAGGCTTATAGGCAAGGCTGTACGCTTTGTCGTCTGGCAAGGGCCCAATATCCCCTGGTGAGACGAAAATGGACTGCCGTGCTACGGTTGCTCCATTATAAGAGCGGTCGAAATCGCTGATGTTTGCAATACAAGGAGCCGCATAGAAGACGTTTGACGGATAGCGCGCCTCAAGCCGAAGAAGCAGTTCATGCTGACGCGACACATCCCTGCGCATCATCGCAATCCGAAAAAATGGTATCGACAAACCGGGACAATGTCCGCTCGCAATCTCAAACGCAGTTCCTCGCTTCATCAGCTCCGGAAGCTTGTACTGGAATAACAGCGGAACCCCTGGGAAATTGATGCGGATGTCAAAGCCAGAATGCCCCTCCTGTACGAGGTTTGGAAAGACCGGCGCGCCTACAGGTGCGGCTGACGATGACCGGATAAGGTTTTCGGTGAAGGCATACCCAAATGAGAACTCCATGTAGCCCACCTTCATTCAATTCTGCTTTCGTGCTGAAGTTTATCCTGGCTCTTTGCCTGCTGCAGCCGAGCAGACTCTATAACAAAAAAAAGCTATGTGTACTTGCGAGATAGTCTGAGCTTATCGATTCCTCGGATAGATATTTAAAGAGCTCACCCACTCTTCTGGCTGCTAGAATGGAAATGGGAAGCTTCTGGTTGATCTGGGTCGAGTTCCAGTTGATTTTGGTAAGCGACAAAACCTCCTGCGCTATCTCAGCGATTCCCGGCCAGATCGCCGATAAGTTTCGGGCTTCGCGAACAGCGCCAGAGTGCGTAGCCGATATCTTCAACCGGGGCGGCGGCTTCTCCCTCGCCAGTGCCGAGCGCGATCACATGCGTTGCGCATTCGGCCAGCGCGCCGTCAAGGCGCCCCGCTTCCGTCGCGCTGCCGTAAAGGTCCAGGAACCACGCCAGCGAATAAGACCAGTCGGCAGGCAAGTCCTGCCCATTGTGATCCCTTGCGACGACGGCCACGACGGCGTTGCGGCCTTCGGGCGTGCGGGGCTCTATCCCAAGGATCGGGTATAATTCGGGTGTCGGCTGCTGAAGGATACGCGCCGGCACGAGCGACAGTGCTTTCTCCAGCGAGGGAGGAAAATCCTCCAGTTCTTCGGCCAGTTCGGCAGCTTCTCTCCTTCGTCCCTCGCGGCGCGCTTCTACATATTCTGCCGCAACCACGGCAATGGTGCGCTGCGCCCGTTCAGCGGTGCTGGTGGCAATCAGCTCGGCCGGAATGTCACCATCCTTGATCGCCCAGTGCGTACGGTGCTGTTCGAACTGTTGAATGCCCAGCCGGTCCGCAATTCTCAACACCGCTGACGGGTCGAGAAAGGCATGTTTCGGATCGGGCTCGAAGGTGAAGGCCAGTTCGTGTCCGCGCCGAACGATATTGCGTATGCGGCTGTGCCGGACCACGCGCGCGTGCGGGCCTCCCGCCCCGACTTCGTACATCAAAAGCGCCGGGATTTCCTCCAGCCGGCGCAATGTTTCAGGGCGCGAGGTCGATAGCCTCGGCCTCGGCGCCGCTAGATTCCTTGAACCGGTCAATGGTTGACGTGAACGGCGGCGTTTCCCACCACTCGCCGTGGCCCGAGACAAGCAAGTTAAACATGGCACACCACCGACCTCACGCCGCCTTCTCCATAGACCACTTCACCCGTTCGCCGAGAAAGGCGGCGAACGTTTTCACATTCATATTGCCGCTCGCCTCCTCCAGCCCTGCGAGGTAGGCCTTCCGGTCATCGACTCTGACGACTGTCCAGGGGTAACCGCCTGAAGCCAGCATCGCGTTCATGAGGAACCGCGCCATTCGTCCGTTGCCGTCCGGATAGGGGTGCACATAGCCCACAAGCCAATGCCCCAGCACGGCACGCACGGAGGCCTCCTTCTCCGCCTCCAGCAGGTCGAACAGCTCATTCATACCATCGGCCACCGCTTCGGTACGCGGCGGCACGTGCTGCGAGCCGCGCAGGTACACAGGGTGATTGCGATATCCCGCAAGCGCGCTGGCTTTGAGGATGCCGGCGGTCACTGACGGCGCGAACAGCTCCCGGTACCACTCCCGGTGAGTGTCCCGCGTCAACGCGCCGGCTGGCTTGCCGTTGATGATCGCGGCAACAGAGTCTTTGACCTTCTGGAATGCGAGGTAGTAGCCACGCGCGGCAAGCGCATCTCGGTTCTTGCGGTCCTCTTCATCAATCTCCGGATTCCAGCTCCCCTCGCGCACCCGGTCGATGAGTTCCGGGGTGACGCTGTACCCTTCTATCGACAGCGAATGGTAGGCGTCGCTTTCGTAGATATCCTCGACGAACTTCATATAGGCGTCTTTGTCGGACGGCAGTCCGGGTGCCTTCGGGAATATCTCGATGATGGCTTCGCGCTGCGATTGCCAGATCGCGCGCAGGCGGGCGACCAACGGCGGTACGCCCGCCGCAATAGTTGTCACTCCAATTTGTCCCGCGAACGGATCGGATTCGCGCACGTCATAGCCGGCGGCTTTGAAGGCGGCCACGATTTCATCGGCAAAGGAGTCGCGTCCTACGCGACGGAAGGCCCCCGCAAGCCGTCCCGCCACGGCGGAATGGCCGCCATCAAGCAGCAGGGCCAGAACGGTTGATACGTCGCGCGCCGACGCCATGGCGATCTGCATCTCGATAGGGGCGCGCTGGAAGAACGCTTCCGGCACCCGGGTAAGGGCGGCCTCGACAGTGAACACGCGCTGGCCGTTTTTCTCTGTCAGTTCGGCCGGCATCTCCTTGACCTTGAGGTCATAGAGCGAAGTGCCGAACAGCAGGTCGATTTTGTTATTCGTGCCTTTGGGGGCGTTCACCACCACCTGAGGCGGAATAGTGGGCGCTTCCGCGTGCAGAAGCAGCGACTGCTCCGGTGAGAGGAACCAGTCCTTGCCGAACCGGTCATTGCAGTAAAGGGAGCAGAACTCCCAGAAGCTCGCGTACCAAGGGGTGGTGTCTTGCTGCCGTGCCTGCGGGCCGGTCGACATGAGCCAGCCTTTGATAACATCGCGCAGGAACCCGTTCTGCAGCAGCCGCTCCCGGTGGACGCGGGTCAGCTCATCTGATTTGAATATGCGCCGCCCACCCTCCTGCAGCTCTTTGAGGACGGCCAGTGATACAGCGAGTTTTTCATGGGGCTTGGCCATGGCCGTGCCTTTGCAAGTTTTTTAGAGCTGTGCGATTACAAGTATATAGTGCCGATAGGCGACAAGTCAATGATGGTGTGGAGTTGCAAGTTTTTTAAGTCGTGCGATAACAAGTTTTTTATGCGATAATCGGCAAATGCGATCGTTTCCATAGCCGCGCGAAGGATCGTTACCCGGATGGGCCGAGACCCAGCTCCCCCGCACGCTACGCAGAGGCTCGGGGCGAGCCTAGAGCCTGGCGCTCCGAAGCGCTTCGAAGGAGGACGCGCCTCTTTGAAAAACTCGCCCGTTGTGCATCGTGGGTACCCGTAAACGCGAATTCTCAAAGGAAAGACGCTCCTTACCTCTCCCTCCCGCCCCGATCATCACGGCCGCGCCCGCGCTCACTACGCCGCGACGCTCGCGAGATCGCTGCACGCATCTGATCGGCCACCAGACCGGGTTGCAGATGAAGGATGTCCGTGACGCTGTCGTGTGTTTGCACCGTCACCGCAGTGACGGCAAGGCAGCTGCGCACGCCCATGGAGGAGAGCGTCTCGATATCGCGCGCGATTCCGGCACCCCCACTGGAGTCCGATCCGCCGACGACAAGTACATGCGATGCCTGCCTCAGCGCCCTTTCATCCGTTAGAATGAGCGTTCGAAACGCAGGATTCCGCCGACACTGCTCTTCTTGTTGGCGTTGGTCCAATTCATGTTGGAAGCGCCGTCCACCTTGCCGACGGCGAAGTTACCGTATCGGCCATAGTCGAGTTCCGCCGTAACCGTGAAATCTGGAAGAAACGCATAGGCGACGTTTGCAGCGACACCATGGTTCTTGAGCTGATCACCGGAGAGCTGAAGGTTGAACGAAGTTGTCTCGTTGAGCTTGTAAGTGGCGCCAGCCCAGAAAGCCCAGTTCCCGCCCCAACTCTTATAGAAGCCGCGACCATGAGCGTCGATGGCGTTCGTGGAGTCGTCGTTGAGCTTGCCGTTGGAACCGTAGCCGAGCATTCCGAACAGCAACAGTTCGTTGGTGACATTGATGTCGACACGGACCTTGGCGGCCACCGATTCGTAGTTGCTATCATAAGCGGCAACGCCGGTGATCGCGCCCCAGCCATGTGTGTATTTCAAGCCGCCGACTACGTGCGGTGCGTAGCTGTCGATTGTGCCGACCACGCCCGAGCCTTCTTCGAGCGAAACCACGGCCGAAAAGCCGTTCCCGGCGTCGAAGTAGTACTGAACCACATTGGTATCGAAAGCGCCGTACGGAACCGGCGTCTGGTTGAGTACGTCACCCGCGCCGCCAATAAACATGTCGAAGGCCGACCAGTCCTTACCAACTCGGAGGCCACCAAGCTGAATCCAGGCGAGAGTCAAGGTGCTGTCTCCGTTGAAGGCATAGGACCGAGAACTGTCCGAAACCGAAGTGTGGCGGTTGCCGAAGTTCATGCGGGTTTCGGTGTAGGTCTTCAACGTGCCGAGTTCGGTCTCCTGGCCGGTCCAAGTTTTCAATGTGAAGCGCGTGTTGTTTTGCCATGTGCCCTGATGCTCACCAGTCCTCACATCCGAGGTTCTTGCGTGATCAACCAATCCGACATGGCCCAAGCCGACGTCGTAACGGACATAGCCGCCGATGCGCACGCAGGTCTCAGTGCCTGAAATGTAGACGTAGCCCGACCCGTAGACGTCGCAGACTTTAACGTACTCAGTCGGGTCAGGCTCGGCAACGGCGGTCACGGCGCGAGCGTCGGAAACGGCAATCAGTGCCGCAGTTGAGCCGAGGAGGAGGCTCCTAATGTTCATTGTTGATCTCCGTTCAAAGAGTAAAAGGAATGGACGTCAGTGATGAACTATTGCTAGGGAAACAGTCGATAACGATGCGCATTGAGTTGAATTTGAGCAGTTTTGATGCGCTCGTCACGCCGGATATTCATCAGAAATTGAGAATATGATTGGGTGTTATTGTTACAAATATGCCATTGTTATTACAAATATAATAATCGCCGAAACGACGCCATCCAACATTTCTGTACAAATCATCCCCGTCATCTCCGCTAGTTGTGGGCGGGCCGTCACAAAGGCTTCTACTGCAAATGACGTGCCATCCTGACGACGCAGCTGCGGCTTGAAGCTCAAGTGTGCCGGCGGACCTTGGTTCGCTCTTCCTTCCTTTTTGCCTTGCGGATCAACCCAAGCACGAACGGCAAACGTTTCGGCTACGGTTCGTCTGTTCGCTTCGCGACAGTTTCGTTCAATGGCGACAGCTTTGTTTGCTGTGAGCCCCGACGTTGAGACATCATGCGGCGGCACCGCTCGGTACGACGCCGTCATTTTGGCGAGCGCGATGATCGGTAATCACGCGCTGACGCGCAGCCTTGCCTCCACCACGGAGTCAGTAGGCGCGCCGGCCTTGGCATTGCGGCCGACCTGACGGTCGCGTCGAGCAGCCTCTCGTCCTGATAGACGGCGCGCCACAGCTAATGCTTCTTGCCAGCAATTCACACAACGAGCTCATCGAGATGCCAGAGATCACTATGGGGCTGCGCTAGCTGGCGAGCAAAGTCTGGTCCCAACGCCGTGTTATCTCGTTGGATGCGGCAGCCGCGCTCAGCAGAATCTACTCGACCAAGCGCAGGCTGAAGGGAAGGGATGGTGGAACCAAACGGTGCGCGTGAGGGTCGCGGCGGGAACAGCCATGGCCAGTCGCTGACCGTCCAGCCAAGACTGAACGGCCGCTATTGCTGAGAAATACAAGTTTCGAGCCCAAAGCGGAACGGACTGACATAGCGCAAAGACACAGGCGAGCGCAGCGGTAAGGTTGGCGGTTATCAGCATGGGACGGTAACTGTTGCAGACCACAAAATATCGCGAGGCCGGCCTGCCTTGGTACACTATCTATCCGACTGTGTCAGAGTTCTCTGGGGCGGTCGGCGCCGAGGCTTATGAGGAATGGCTCAGGAACCTGCCGGCTGACGATCCGGTGTCGCTCTATTTCCACGTTCCGTTCTGCCGATCAGCTTGCTGGTATTGTGGCTTCCCCACCACCATCACCCGCCATGATGCGCCGATCCTCAACTATCTGGCGGCCCTGCGTGACGAGATCCGTTTGGTCTCGGAGCGAGCGCCGCAGACGCTGCCCGTGAGCGACATGCATTTCGGCGGCGGAACGCCGTCTCTCATAGGACCAGCCGAGTTCCTGGCTCTGATGGAGTTCCTGCGACGCCGCTTCGCTCTCACGAAAACAGCTACGGTTGCCGTCGAGATTGATCCGCGCACGTTCACGGCCGAGATGGCCGAGGCCTTAGGAGCAGCCGGCGTGAACCGTGTGAGTCTCGGCGTGCAGAGCTTCGATCCCATTGTTCAAAAAGCAATCAACCGGGTTCAGAGTGAGGCGCAGACGTCGGCTGCCGTGGAAATGCTGCGCCGGCATGGAGTAAGCCGCATCAACTTCGACCTCATCTTCGGTCTCCCGCATCAAACGGTGCAGTCCTGCGTCGAGACCGCGAGGGCGGCGGTCGCAATGCGCCCCGACCGGCTTGCGGTGTTCGGCTATGCGCACATCCCGTCGCTTATAAAGAATCAGCGCCTCATCGAGGAGGCAGTTCTTCCGGGCAGCGCTGCCCGCGCCGAACAGTATGCGGCCGTGGCCGCGACGCTGATTGCCGCCGGCTACCGCGAGATCGGACTCGACCATTTCGCCTTGCCGGACGACGAGCTCGCGCTGGCACAGAAAACGGGTCGCCTGCGGCGTAACTCGCTGGGCTACTCGGCCACCACCTGCAGAACCCTGATCGGTTTCGGCGCGTCGGCTATCGGCCGCGTCGGCGAGGGGTACGTCCAAAACGAAGTTACACGGGATTCCTACATCCAGCACATCGCAGCTGGCCGTCTGGCGACGTCAAAGGGCTATCGCCTCACCGACGACGACCGCGTGCGAGCCGCAATTATCGAGCGACTAATGTGCGATCTCGAGGCCGATGTGCAGGCAATCTGTGCCGCCCACGGATCTGATCCGATCCGTCTTCTCGATTCAGCTGAACGCTTGGCGATGCTGGCCGAGGACGGGATAGTGGACTTCGAAAACGGTTTTGTCCGCGTACGGCGGGAGCACCGCTTTGTAATTCGCGCTGTCGCTGCCGCGTTCGATGCTTTTCTCGATCGGGATGGCCGTAAGCATAGCCACAGGTGAGGGCAAGCATCCAACCGGAAGCTAAACTCGACGCCCTTGGCCGAGGCCTGTCATGAAGCGCGCGTCAAGGATGCGAAAAGCAGAGCTGATCCGCCTATTTCATCTCATCTTCAATGACATCGACCTCGTGGCTGCCACCGAGGCGTTTCCATATTGATCGTGGTAGGTGCGAGGCATCTGGGTGTTTCGCGGTCAGCGCATGAATATCCCCGCCATGTGATGGGTCAGGAAATCGCGGTGGCTGCAATCAGCCCGTCCATCGATGACAGACCGCGGCCACGCCGCTTCGCGAGGCCCGTCAGGTCGCCCCAGGCCAGGGCAACCAGTTCGTCCACGGGCAGGACTCTCGGCTCGAAGCGCTGCGGCAGGTCCCGGGCGAGCCATCCGGCCAGTGCGTCACGTTTCCGACCTTTGTCCATGAGGGCAGCGCCGCGCCGGATCTCGGCGATCGACACAACGCTGATAAATGAGCGGTCTTCATCGAGCCCGTCCATCCATTCCAGCACGCGCGCGTCAGGGCTCGGCCTCGTCACCTCGGAGAGGCCATTAGTGTCGAGCAAGAGCCTCACAATGGCAGACCATGCGGTTCATCGCGTAGCCGCTCGATGTCCAGTTCGGCGTTGCGCAGCGAGTGCCCAGAAAACAGCAGCCAGCTCCCCTTCCGGAAGATCGGAGCGGACGCCACGCAAAAAGCGCCAAATCCTTGGCGCCGGCGGTCTGTGTGTTTGCGCGCTGGCGGCTTTGGTGTACTCCTGTGCCGTTTCGACGAGGCTTCCAGCCGGACCGGCAGGGGAGGAGGCTTTGGCGGCGCGGCCGGCACACGGCCCACCTCGAAGACGAGATCGACGATGTCGGGCAGATCCTCGGTCGCCTCACAAATCGGTGAGGTCGTCGGGACACCGTCTTCCACTTTTGTTGATCAGCCGCCTTCCTGGCCATGTTCCGAGACAATAAGGCGCCCGTGCGCCGCCGCCTCGATTAACCCAAGACGCGCAAGGATCTTTTGCCGGAGACAACGAGGTCACCATCCTGCGGTGCCGCGTTGCGTCACAGTCGGCATGAGATGTGCAAAGTGGACCGTCGTCAAACGTCAAACAGAGGCGTTGGTGACTGGACTGAACGATCAGAACGGGCTGCTTGCGCCCTTTCGGACTTCACAAAGTTCGAAAATGGCGTCGTTTCAGGGCATAATCGCCGCTTGTCAAAATGTTTGCGACAAGTCCGGTGAAAGCCTACCGAGTATCTTGTGCTTGGCGGGCGGTTAGTTCCGATAAACTAAGCGGCATACACATGCTAATCTATTTGATTTACGGGCCGACCTGCAGCGGCAAAACAGACACGGCAATCCAAATTGCACGAGAGACCGGATGGCCGGTCATTGCGCTGGATCGTGTACAATGCTGTCCTCAAATCGCCACCGGCAGCGGGCGTCCCTCGGATTCCGAACTGCAATCTACCCAGCGGATCTACTTGGATTCGCGCCCGCTAACCGCGGGCATCATCGACGCCGAGACCGCCCATCGTAAGCTGATAATGCAAGTGGATGAGCGTAGTTCCCAGCCGGGGCTCATCCTCGAAGGCGGTTCGATCTCCCTTCTCAATTTAATGGCGCGAAGTCAGCATTGGGATGGCGCTTTTCGGTGGCATGTAAGGCGGTTGCGGCTCGGCAACTCGGACGCCTTTCTGGAGAGAGCCAAGCGTCGGGTCACAGACATGTTTGTCACAAGAGAAGGACAACCTTCATTGCTGCAGGAACTTGCGGATCAGTGGAAGGAAGATGCAGTCCGTCCCATTTTGGAAGACGTTGACGGATATCGTTGCGCCATTCATTTTGCGAGAGAGCACAGCTTGGCAATCAGCGAAATGCCGTGCCTTCGCAAAGAGCTCCAACAAGATCTTGTAGAGGCGATTGCGAGAGAATATCTCGAATATGCGCGTTGGCAAGAACGCGACTTTCCAGAATGGCAAACTGAGTGAGCAAGCCTCCCCGGACCTCGCCTGCGATGCGGGCACGGTAGCTCCTGAGAATTGCGCTAAGTGGTTTGCTGAAGCAAGCTAGTGCCAGGCGACATTAGGTCCGTGTGGCAGCGGAAGGATTGCTTTCGCCACGGTGACTGCGGAGGAGGCGACATGGCTGCACTGCTCATTTCAGGCATGGGACGGAATGTACCGGTGACAAAGTGCTGCGCGCTTCGTAGCGACCGCTACCGTGGCTGACTCGCGAACTACTATCCGCCAGCCCAGTCTGTGGCGTCGTCTCGGCTTTCATCGCCACCGCCTTCGCCCAGGAAACGCCCGAGGCCGCAAGCGTCGCCGTGGCAGTGCGGCACCCGGCAAGATGGGTGGTCATCGGCCCTATCTGATCGACGGGGAGCACCGTGCTTTCGTCCTGGGCGAGGTTGAGCGAGATGCCAACATGACGCTTCATCAATTGACGGCGGCACTGGCTGAACGTGGTCTCCTGCGAGCGTCGGTCGCTTCCTGCACCGCGAGGGCAAGAGCTTCAAAAAAAACCGTTCTGCCGGTCGAGCAGCTCAAGCCAAAGCTGATGCGCGGGCGTGCGCAATGGATGCGCTATCAGACCCGCATTGACCCTACGCGCCTGGTCTCCCTGGATGAAACATGGGTCAAGACCAACATGGCGCCGTTGCGCGGCTGGGGTGTGCGCGGCAAGCGGCTGATGGCCCACGCACCATATGGCCATTGGAAGACGATGACCTTCATCACCGCGCTGCGGCATGATCGGGTGGAGGCGCCTTGGGTCATTGACGGACCCATCAATACGCAGGCCTTTCGCGTCTATGTCGAAACCGAACTCAACAAAACACTGAAGCCGGGCGACATCGTCATTCTCGACAATCCCGGTTCTCACAAGGGCCAAGCCGTCCGCGACATCGTCAGGGCTGCTGGCGCAAGGCGGGTCAAGCCCGCGAGAGCGGCAATTTTGTTCCGGCTATCACCCTCTCGTCGAGAACGGCGTGACGGAAGCGATAAAGTTGCGCCGGCCGGCCGCCGGTTTCCGCGGTTGTCTCACCGGTCTCCTCGACCAGCTCCTGCTGCTCGATCAGCCGGCGAAAGTTCGGCTTACGCACGAGCCTGCCGGCAAGCGCCTCCACGGTGCGCTGCAGCTGCAAAAGCGTGAAGACCGGCGGCATCAGTTCGAATACGACCGGCCGGTATTTGATCTTGGAGCGCAGCCGCGCAATGCCGGTCGCCAGGATGCGACGATGATCGGCGATCATCGATCTGCCCGACACCGAGGTGGGCGCAGCGGAATGTCCGGCGCGTATTGCTTCCTCCACCAGGGCGGCTTCGTAGAGCAGCTCATAACGTTGAAGCGCGAGTTCCTCGTTCCAATGGCGGTCGTCAAAGCCGAAGGCGATCGCCGCCCGCCGTCGTCGGTCGAGGCGTGTCGTACCGTCGTCAGTGCCATCCGCCCATTCCATCAGGCGCGGCCGCAATTCGTCCAACACGACCGCCGGTGTGCCGGAGCGGTGATCCTCCCACGGGAAATAGTCGTACCAGCTTCCCCAGTGTCGCCCGGCCGGGTCGCCAGCTTCGTCTTGGTGGGTGAGCGCCAGATAGCTGATAGAGACCACGCGGTCGTCAGCGCCAACCCTGTCGCGATCGGCGAAGGTGTAGAGCTGTTCGATATAGCCGAGCGGCTGGCCGGTCTGTTGTTCCACCCATCCCCTGAGGCCCGACTGCAGCGAACGGTGAGCAAGCTCGAACGGGCCGGAGGGCAGGGCGTTTGCCTGCGGGATGGTCAGAACGCAGGGGGCGCTGCTGTCCATGGCGACCACAACGGCGATCAAGTCCGCATTGACGTCGTTGGCCTTGCCTCCAGCTCCGCCTTTCCTAATCCCTTTTGCGCGATCGTCCATGGTCCCCGACGTCGTTGAGCAGAGCCCTGCCGCGTAGGCGGCTGAACCGATTGAATTCCGTTTTTGTCTGATAATTGTCGGCGCGTCAACACCACCCGTCGTGGCGATTTTAGCTCTTCGCAGCTGCACAAAATGTGCCAACGCGACATCCGTGCTTGGGGAAGGAGGCCCATTGAGAGCGTCGATTCAAAGCTCGTCGATCGACATTGCGACGTTGTTCTCGTCGGCGACAGCGCGGCATGGTTCTCGACGGCTTGGCGTCTACGCTGGGCGCGACGCTGGAGATGATGATCATGCACGGTCAGGCCTGCCCCGTGGCCTGGAGCCGGCGCAAATGGTCGTCGACCCGCCGTTCGGTTCCTTTTGAAGAAACCCGGAGCAGGCTTTCCGCAATGCCTGATAAAGCCCTTCCAGTGCGCCCGCGCCAGCATCATCGCACTCTCGCTCCAACACAACCTATGCGAGTCAGTAAATCGACTCGCCGGCACTATTGTTTCAGGGGAAATGAATCTAGTTTCAAAGGGTTCGGCCGATAGGCCGGGCACAGCTGCGGTCTTCACGGCCTTTTTGACATAAACGCGTCGCCCGATTGAGATTATCTTGACGGTAGCGCAGTGCGCCATCCATGCCAGTCGAGATGATCATGGGCAAATATCGAGACCATCGCGAGCCACGCCGGCATCGCTATGACGATGACCCCGTTTCCTTTTCGGAACGGACTTCCGAGCCAAGCTATTTTCAGCGCCCGCCGACCGTGACGGCAGATCCTGTCGATGCGGAGGTATTGTGGTTCACAGTCAGCAAGGGTTTTGGCTTCGTCAAACTGTCGGACGGCACGGAGGCCTATCTGCACGTGCGAGTGTTAGAGGCGGCCGGAAGCCGGGATGTTGCCGCGGGAACGCCTCTCAAGATCACGGTCGAAAAAAGTCCAAAAGGTCATCAAGTCGCGCAGGTGCTGGAGATCGGCGATCACCGCGCGAAAACTCCGTCACATACGCGCGTCGCTGGAGGGATCTTCGTTGAAACCGGTGCGCAGCTGGAGAGCGGGGGCACGGTCAAGTGGTACAAACCCGAAAAGGGCTTCGGCTTCATTGCTCCTGACAACGGTGAGAAGGACGTCTTCGTTCATGCCAGCGCCCTGACGCGCTCAGGGCTCAGCGTGCTGGTGGCGGGACAGAAGGTGTTTGTCGAATGCGGGCAAGGCAAGAAAGGCTGGGAAGTCCGGAGCATTCGCCTTGCCTAGACGGCGATGCATTGCTCGCCTCGAAGGAGATGCCGGAGAGCGTCGGGCGGTCGCCCGAGCCCGCGTAGCAGAAACCGACATTGTCGAAGCGCAGCACGCCGTCGGTGACGACGAGATCCCTGGCGCCCGCCGCGTCCTCGATGTCAAGTTCGGCGTCGAGCAACTCGAACAGCCGCGTGCCGCAGGTCGAGGCGCGCGCGAACGAGTTGACCATCAATCCGAGCTAGCGCACCGGCATCTGTAGAATGGTCATGAAGGTGAGCAACAGGGCCAGCGTGCCGACGCTGATTTGACCTGCGATCACTTTCTGGCCACCGAACCAGAGCACCAGGCCCATGGCGGTCAGGAACGAGAAATTCATGGCGCTGGTGTTGCCGACACGGATGTCAACGCGCTCATTGGCGAGATCAAGGCGCGTCCTGCTTGGCGCGGTCGAACTTTTCCAGCTCGTGCGGCTGCGCGGCGAAGGCACGCACGACACGGATGCCGCCGAGATTCTCATCCATCACCCGGATCTTTAACGATCGCTGATGCCCAGATATGGGAAGGTCAGGCTTCAATGACGGGGAAGGTGAAGGATTGACTGGTCGGGTTTCCGGGCCGAGCTTGTCGGCCGCTCAATCGAAAGCGTCATTTGAGGCGCTTTCTCTCCCGCGTGTAACTGGAAGACACGCTCGTCCAGTTCCTTGTCTACTTCCGTGAGACGATGATTGAGGCGAAGGTAGTCGGTCCAGGTCGGCGTTCGGAACGTTTCTGTCCACTGCATAGGCTTCTGAAGGTTGCGCTGGAGCGTCCAGTTCCGAGCACCGACGCGGCTGTGTACATGACGCCGCTGCCGCATGAGGTCGAGGAAGGCCTCGACATTTCTCTCGGCTATCAGATATTCGATCTTGACCACGATCGGGCCGCTTCTCGGCTTCAAACTGAGAGCGACAGCTGGGGCGTCGAATTCCTCCAAAGGATCGGGCTCGGACTCGCGGCGCTCGCGAAGAGGAAACAGAACGCCGGCTGCAGCAACGAGCAGCAGGGCCGCAGCGGAACCCTCTAGCGCCCAGGTCAGCGAATGGTTCTGGGAAACGGTGCCCCACACCCAGCTGCCGGCCGCTATGCCGCCGTCTATCAATGCATAGTAGATGGAGATCGTGCGCCCCACGACCCAGCGCGGGCTTGCCAGCTGCACGCTCACGCCAACCCCGGACCAGGCAGTGACCCAGCCTGCGCCGCCCAAAGCAAGTGCAATTGCCGCCACGCCGATCGAAGAGGTAAGCGCCAGGGAGAGGGAGCACGCCGCGCAGGCGACGCAGGAGAGCCTCATCAGCTGTTCTTGCGACAAGCTCCGTCTGAACCGGCTGTTGGAGAGGCCGGCGAAGACCGCGCCTGTTCCGAAACCTGCCATGAGCGTGCCATAGGCGAGCGGGCCTCCTCCCAACTGGTCGCGGACAATCAGCGGCAGCAGCGCGAGTATGGCGATGCTCGCCAGGCCAAAGAGGGTTCCGCGTGCGATCGCCGCTTTGATTTCCGATGACATCGCCGTGAAGCGCAGCCCGTCATAGATGGCCCTCCTCATCGACTCGCGCGGAAGAGGCGACGAGCGGACCTTCCACTTGCAGCGCCATATGGTGGCCAAGGGTACCAAATAGGTGAGGGTGGTCACGGTAAAAGCGGCCAAAAGCCCGAAGGAGGCAACCACGATGCCGCCGAGCGCCGGGCCCACGGTCCGTACGGTGTTGAAGCCAACGGAAAGCAGGGTAACGGCAGCGGGAACATCGCGCCGGTCCACCATATCGCCAACCGACGCCTGCCAGGCGGGATCGTTGAGAGCGCCGCCGCATGCGATTAAAAAGCTGAAGCCGAGAATCATCCATGGGTCGAGAAAGCCCAACGCTACAACAGCGGTCAGCATCGCAGATGCTATCACCATAAGGCAGCGGCCCGCGAACATAACCCTGCGACGGCTGAAATTGTCAGCGAGAACCCCGGCGAACACGGACAAAATGAAAGCGGGCAGGTTCGATGAAGCCTGCACCAGCGCAACCATCAGATCGGAAGTCGAGATGGTAGCCATCAGCCAACTGATGGCAACAGTCTGCATCAACCAGCCGAGGCTCGAGACTTGCGTGGCGAGCCAGATCGAACGAAAGGTGGGCTGCAAAAGTGGCGCAAAGGTCGTTGGTGCAGCCAAATCATCATTTGATCCAGCCACCCTACTCATTTTGCCAACCCTTTGCTTTGCGTTATTGCCGTTTCCCATGTAATCTAGGCTGAACCGTGGCGGCTAGAAGAATAGAGAGAAACTGTTTGCCTTGCGGCACAGGTCCTCGTGATTAAGGGTTGCGGCCGAGACGCATGCCCGAGCCGGCTCACCCCGCCTTCGAAGACATCACGGGGTGGAGCCCGGATTCTTGCTTGTCGTTTGACGCAGCATGCTTCATCAACGGGCACTTTGCCGAGCGATGCCTTTTCGCGAAAAGCGACGATGTTCTTTCGTCGGAAACTCTCTCCAACGGCGTTCCATGCGCTGAGTCTGGCTTGGGGCGAGGTGAGGGCTTGCAGATCTTAGACAGGATTGATTCCTGATAAACGCAGACGGTTGCCGGGCCGCGATCGAAGAGGCGCGCGCCTTGCTGCTTCAGCTTGAACAAAAGTCTGACGCGCTCACACATGCCATCGACGACTTTCTGCTCGATCTGATGAGGCCGGCTTTCATTGTTGAATGTTATGGACGCGGCTTTGAACTTCGAAGCGACGGTCGCCCCGCGTTCCGCACAGTGACGAAGGTAACGGTACGGCTCTTCGGCAAATGGCGCATCCTCATGGTAGCGTCTGGCCGTTCCCTCTGATGCCTCGGCCTCCCACACCTATCCCAAAAAACAGGCCCGATCCTGGAGGGTCCTCGAAGCGGGCATGAGGGCGATAGGCCGCGTGGTTGGGGTACCAAGCGTAGGCGCGGTATTGGGCTGGAAATTGGCGATGCGCGACGAAGAAGTTCGAGATCAACTCGTGCAATGGCAATTCCTAACACCGTGGACGTGTTGGAGCAGCCTCATCCTCCTAGTCAGGAACGTCATCAAGGTTATAGGATTGATGCGCGGCGAACCCTCGGAACTCAGGATCATGTTGACATCGCTGTTCGACAGAGCCGACTTGGCGCAAGGAAGCCACATCGTTTCGGAATTGCTTATCGCATGGTCTATCGTCGGCCTAGTCAAACCCTTGGCGCGGCGAGGAAGCGGCGGTCGTCGGCGTGATGCATGAGGGGAGTCGGTCGCGCCTCACCATAGGCGAAATGCAGGAACCAAAGGAAAGGACCACCTGCATGGAATTGCGAACCGCGTCCTCGGCGTCTGAGCCGCGACCCTTGCCAAGGATCATTCAACCCGCGACGTAGAGCTTCAAGCCAGCCTTGGACATGCGAACCGCGCTACCATCGTTGCAGAGGAGCCGTCCACCAGATGGTTCCATTTGTAGTCCGCGCCTTTGGTCGACATAGCGGACTGGCTCTGGCCACCGGCAAGGTTGAAGAGTGTTCCGTTGTTGCAGTCGTACTTGGCCTACGTGAACCAGATGCCTGAGCACGCGGTCGCGTTTCAGGGTTGATCTACTCGTAAAAAGGAATTGTCTTAGGCGGAAGGCCGCACTTAATATCACTATCCTATTGGCGCCCCATCGGGTTCCCGGATTGAGCAAGTCCGGATCACTATTTTATGCCGCTGCCAGCGTTGTGTCCGCCATGTGCACGCGCGCTGCCGCTGCCAGCAGGTCGGTCTGGGTGATCAGCCCGATAATGCGTCGCTCGGCATCGACGATGACCACGGCATGGCTGCGGCCGTCGGTGAGGACCGGCAGCAGGCTCATCGCCGGCGTATCGGGAGAGGCGGTGCCAGCCTTCGACATCACAGCCCTCACCGCGTCGGTCGCCTTCGTCAGCTCGCGCAGGCCAACTACACCGACCAGCCCGCCCTCGGCGTCGGTCACCGGCAGCGTCCGGATGTTGTGATCGAGCAGCAAATGACGCGCCTGGTCGGCAGGCGCATGTTCATCGACCGAAATCACATCGCGCGACATGATGTCCTCGCACAGCAGGGTGCGGTGGGAGCGCACCATCGCCTGCAACTCGACCTGCCGCAGCAGCCGCTCAAGATCGTTGCGGTCGATATCGAAGGTTTCCTCCAGCGCGCCGAGCGCGGCATCGATATCCTCGGGCTGGAAGCCGACCCGCTCCCGCGCCGGCGGATCGATGGTTCCATGCGCGCTTTTAAGGGCGGGGGCCGCCACATGTGGATAGTTGCGCCGCGACAGTTTATGGATGCCGTAGCCGAGTGCGACCAGCACGATCGAGTTCAGCGCTACCGGAACGAAGGGAAACAGCAAGCCGGAACTGAAGACGGCCGGTCCGCCGAACACCGCAGTTAAGGCGGCGGCGCCACCCGGCGGATGCAGGCAGCGCGTGAACGACATGGCGGCGATGGCCAGCGCCACCGCAATGCCGGTAGCAAGAACGGGTTCACGCACGAAATGCGCCACGATCACCCCGGCCAGCGCCGAAATCGTATTGCCACCGATAATCGACCAAGGTTGCGCCAGCGGGCTTGAAGGCACGGCAAAGAGCAGCACGGCCGATGCTCCCATTGGAGCAACCAGCAGTGCGACATGTGGGCCAGACCCGTTCGCCAGCGCACTGATCACGCCAGTCAATGCGATGCCGATCATGGCCCCGATGCAGGCGAGCAGCCGCTCGCGCAGCGTTGCACCGGCAAGGATCGGAACAAAGAGACGAAACGCCATGGCATACCCTTGGGCGAGTGGTCGGAACTCCGCGCTCCGCAATGCAGGCAAAGCCACAGATTTGGAAGTTAAGCCAATTCGGAAAGCCGGCTCACGGGGGAATACTTTTGCGCGAAGCGGCCATTGCCAAATGGGTGCAGACATTTTGATCAGCCAGAGGAGGCGGACGGCACGCTGATCCGCTCGAGCGCAGCTAGAGGCCAAGGGCTGTCGTGCCGCGGGCAGCCGGAAATGGGGATGGTCGGAGGTCGAGCTGGGATGGACACTAAGGAATTCAGAGGCTTCGAAAAGCGTGCTGACAATGTCGGCATGGCAAGACAAATCAGGCCCTTGTCGCTCCACTTCCGAGGCGAACTCCAGCGGAGTACGGCTTCTACGCGGTGCTTGGTCTGCCTGTCCTTGCCACCATCGGATTCGTTGGCTGCTGAAACGTCCACCTGTAGCCGCTGAGAAGACGACTGCCGCCAGTGCCGTCGTGGAACCGCCATATGACGGCGGCTTGGTTACAGAGCCGGCTCGTGTCGATCGGGCGGGGGAGCCTGATGTGACGTACATGGTCCAGAAAGTGGCCAATGAAGGTGCTGGCATCGTCAACGTGATCAGGTCACGTAATAGCGGTAATACAACCGCGACCACGAGCCTCTCAGGCGTTCGATGAGGCGGGAAAATCCGATCACCAGACCAAACGCGTTTCCGCCACACTGCCACACACGAAACCGATCAGGGTTCCAGGCTCGCCAGAAGATTGGAGCCAAGGCCACCTCGGCTGAACTCTGCCATGCCGCGGCCGCCACCTCTTCCAGCCGCGGTAGAAACGTGGGTCAGCAGCGCCGGCATGGGCGAGCAACTCCCAAAATCGCGAGCAGCGCCATCGGCTCCGCAAGCGGCCGCAGATGTCGGCCGATGAAGCGGAAGGGCGGCGGTGCGATGGAAGCGCCGTGCGACAGCCTATCCAGACCTGTAATCGTGATCAGGCTCATCTGGGTCTCCGGACGCCAGCGTTGCAGATGGTTTTAGGCAAGCGTGAGCAGGCCGTGGGTCCCAATCCGGTCAGGCCGACCACGATCATGGCCGAAAGAACGAGTTCCAATTGAAAGAGCTGACGACCATAGGCGATCAGGTATCGGAGCCTTTCGAACGATGCGATGAGTTCTACCGCAACCAGGGTCTGCCAGCCGTTGGCAAGGCCTTCTCGCAGCCCTGTAAAGATCGACGGCACGGCGGAAGGCAGCACGAGTTTCGACCAGCGGCTGAACGAAAGGACACGGCCAGACCCCGTCTCACGACGACGCCGTTGCGCTTCGCTGCCATCAGGCTGGGTAGAGGACTTGCACGTCTAAAGCTGTCGATCATGCTCGGCACACAAAAAAGGGCGGCATTGCTGCCGCCCTTTCCGCTGTAGGTTGATAGAGGGCTGGATTAGAAATCCATACCGCCCATGCCGCCCATGCCACCGCCGGGCATACCAGCCGGCATGCCGCCGCCAGCCGACTCCTTCTTCGGAGCCTCCGCGATCATGGCTTCGGTGGTGACCAGCAGGCCGGCGACCGAGGCCGCGTCCTGCAGAGCCGTGCGCACAACCTTGACCGGATCGACGATACCCATGGCGATCATGTCGCCATATTCGCCGGTCTGGGCGTTGTAGCCGAAGGTTGCCCCCTTGTTCTCAAGGATCTTGCCGGCAACGATCGATGCTTCCGCACCGGCGTTGGCCGCGATCTGGCGGGCCGGAGCCTGCAGCGCGCGACGCACGATGGCGATGCCGGCGGTCTGGTCGGAGTTGGCGCCAGTGACGGTGATGGCCAGCGAAGCGCGCAGCAGGGCGACGCCGCCGCCGGGAACGATGCCTTCTTCGACGGCCGCGCGGGTCGCGTTGAGGGCGTCATCGACGCGGTCCTTCTTTTCCTTGACTTCGATCTCGGTCGCACCGCCGACGCGGATGACGGCAACGCCGCCCGCCAGCTTGGCGAGACGTTCCTGCAGCTTCTCCTTGTCGTAGTCCGAGGTGGTCTCTTCGATCTGCTGCTTGATCTGGGCGACGCGGCCCTGGATCTCTTCCTTCTTGCCGGCGCCGTCGACGATGGTGGTGTTCTCCTTGGAGATCGACACCTTCTTGGCGCGGCCGAGCATGTTGAGGCCGACATTCTCGAGCTTGATGCCGAGGTCTTCGGAAATGACCTGGCCACCGGTGAGGATGGCGATGTCTTCCAGCATGGCCT
>NZ_JAMYLR010000030.1:0-70101 GCF_040318155.1 Mesorhizobium sp. M1307
TCGGCATGCCCCACAGCAGATTGGCCAGTTCGCGTTCGCCGTCCAGCGCATTGCGCACCACCGGGCCTGGCTGGTTGGGATAGATATCGATGGCGGGTTCGAGATTGCCGAGGATGTCGCGCAAGGCGCGGGTCCACTGGCGGATGGCCTCCTGGCTGGTCGTGATGTTGTAGAGATTGCACATGGCTTGGAATGTGCCCCAATCGCTGCCGTGTCGCAACGTCGACAGGGCAATAGGCACGGCCTCCATTCCCCTGAAATGGACTAGCAGAAGTTTAGCAAGGCCTGCTTTGGCAAAGCTCACACTCGCTGCGGGCAACTACCGTATGTGCAAGGTCGGCCGCTGCGAATCGACAAACACACCCTGGACGAGCTGAACCCGCTCCGCTGGTTCAGCGCGCAGATGGGGTGCGCTTGCGAGGCGCGGCACAGAATTATCGCGCATTACAGATGCGCGATAATTCAGGCCTGCGGTCAGATGTCTGGGAATTTCGCGCATCTTAGATGCGCGATATTCTTGCGTAGGGATCAAGCCCGGCTTTCGCCGTCGCTCGAGACGATCAACATCGCCCGGATATATTCGTGACAGTGGCGCAGCAACCGCCAAGACTCAGATAACAGGACATTTGTTTAGAAAACGAAACATCAGATTTGATATCCGGCAATCGATGTGCTATGGCTGCGAGAGCAGAAGGAACTTACGCGATGGCACGCTCGACCGCTCAAAGCGCTTTGCGCTATCCACTCACCATTATGCTCGGCACCGACGCAAGCGTAAGATTGCTCCGGGAATTATCCCGGCACGGCGGCTTGCTTTCTTCGCCATTGCTTGCGGCTCGTAGTGGGCTTGCGAGGGCAAGCGTATGGTCTGCTCTCGCAACCTTGGAGGGGATTGGCATCGTATCTTCAGAGGGAACGGGCAGGGCTCGTCTTTATCGGTTGAATGATCGCCATCCACTGGCGACATCACTGGAAGCCCTCTTTGAGCAGGAGGCGCTTCGGTATTCCAACATTCGCGCTGTAGTCACTGAGGCGGTTTCCGCAGTTCGGCCGAACGTACTCGCAGCCTGGATTTACGGCAGCGTGGCGAGGGGCGAGGACCGTCCAGACAGCGATCTCGACATCGCAGTGGTTACGCCATCCGAAAAGCTAGAAAGCGCGCTCCAAGAAATCCGTGAGGCACTGGTGACCCAAGGTCAAAAGCTTGGCTTCAATCCCTCGGTCGTGGGACTCACTCCGCAGGATGTGGCAAGGCTGTCGAGCACGCGAGACCCGTGGTGGGGCGGGGTTGAAGCTAATGCCCTGCTCGTCTTGGGTCCACGCCCGGACGAACTCGCAACAAAAACTCGCCAGAAGGCGTTGGCATGATCAGAAGAGGTGCGACGAAAGCAGTCGAGACAGGCTTTGGCGAGGGGCGACTGCGCATCGCCCGCTCATATTTGAAGGCTGCCCGTTTGGAGGTGGCAATGTCTGAAACGGGTGACATCGGAAATCCGGCTATGTCGCAGATCGTAAATGCGGCAATAGCATACGCCGATGCGCTCACTGCCCGATTTGCAGGAAAGATCAACCGCGCGGATCATGCGGCCGTGGTGAAAACCATGCGCGATGCGCTTGGAAATCGCCTTCCTGCAGCGCAGGCCAGCAGGTTGCGGAGCATCCTCGATGAGAAGGACGAAGCTCAATACGGAATCAGGGCAAAATCACTACCCGAAGCCGAGAGCTTGCTCGTCAAGTTGGAAAAATTCGCGGAGTGGGCGGAAAAAGAACTGGAAGTCTGATCAGCAATGGAGGCGGCATGTCGCTTATGGCGACCTGAATGTTACTTCAGCAGTTTGATCAGCACTGTGAAAGCCGCGTCGATGTCGGCGCGAACCGCGCGCGGACCGCTTCCGTATTGCGGTCTCGCAGCGCTGCAAACATCTGCTGATGGTGCTGGTTGGCGGTCGAATAGTTTCCAGAATCGTGCAGCATGTTGAAATAGGAGCTGATCTGCAGCCACAGGTTCTCGATGATGTTGAGCATGTTTTCCGAGCCAGCGGCTCGATAGATGAGAAATGAAAGGCGTAGTTAGCCCTGAGGTAGGATCCGGAGTGGAACAGCGGGTTTTGACGAAGGTTGGGCACCAGCAAAAAACGTAGGTGAAGCATGGCTGCTCATCAGGAAAGCAATGATCGCACTGAGCGTACGGCACGGGAGGCAAAAACGGCCAGACTACGGGAACAGCGGCTGAAGACTGGGACTGCTATGCAAGAGCGGAATGATGAGGGCGCAAAACGACCGTCAGCACAGCGACGCCGCAACCGGTGACGCCTATCTTGTTGGCAGTTAGGGCCTCGTTAGCTCCCGGGCCTGCTCGGGGGACAAGGCCGAATGGGTCAAGCCCGACCTTGTCGGTCGGGTGAAATTTTGCTGCTCAATTTCCTCGATGAGACCTGACTGCCTTTAGCAGTTCGCGCTCGTCCGTGTGAGCATTTCGAAAAGTCGCCACTACCGTTTCCGCCAGGATTTTGCCCTGTTGGCTTAAAGGGTCGAGGTCTTCGTCTGCGCAAATCCGATCGAAAACGCGCTGGCAAATAGCCAAATCATGAGGACTAAGGCAGGTGCGATTGGTACGCTGGCGCTGCGGCATGTGCGAACCCTCAGAGCCCGCTGCCCGTGCAGAGCAGCGGGCCTTTACAGCCAGACTGGAGAACGGAGGAGAGTTCAGTCTCGCGCAAAAAAACGTTTGATGTAGAGTGCTTGTTCCCGGCTAACGAAGTTGGTAATTTTCGTACAGTGCGCCACCTGGGGTCCCGCAAGCAGTTAGCCGTTCAACTGTTTCAATGATAGCCGTGGCAAGCGCCTCATCCTCATGCATGGGCTCTTGGCCATAAGAGCAGGAAGACAGCCTCCTCGATCGGCAGCACGCCGGCCGGCAGGTCTCCTCGATGCCACGCGCACCAGAGCAAGGGCGGCCAGACCTAGCGGACTTGTCTTCGGCATCGATGGTTTGATCTGCGTTCGCTAATCCGCCTCATCTGTGAGCGACATCTTTTTGCGGCGGACAGGCGTCCAGTCGGTGATCGTATCGGCATCCACGGTGATTAGCCCGCCAGCTTTCACGGTCACCCTTCGATTTTCCTCGTCGACCCGCGTGACCTCGCCAGTGAGCTGGAGCTCGTCACCTGGTTTGGCCTTTTTAGGAGCAGGGATCGAATGCGGAAAACCATAGGAGGGGATGCTGACGCTAGCTCTTCCGTCGTCCAGGAGCTTCAGCACCGTCACGGTGATCGCCACCTCATCGCCGATATTGATGTCCGCAATTTCCCAAGCCATGCCCATGATTCTGGAGCGGCTTTGACGATAGTCAAGGGATTGCTAATATGCGGAAAATGCCAACGCCGCCAGCGTGCACCTTGTTTCGGAACCGATTCGAACCAGCGATATTGATTCAAATGGTAGTGTCTGGAGTGCGGGCGCATGCTTCCGTCACAACGCATTTCGGATAGGCTTGCAACCAAGGTCGCTTCTGGCGTGAACCGCCGTGCGGCAGTTAAACGGTTCGAGTTGAAAACGACCGGAGCCCGATTGCTCAGCCGATCAGCAACACGGTTGTGGCGCACCGAAGCAGAGGAACGCTGGCCCTCTGTATTTGCTTTGCCGAGAGCCTGCTTCGCGACGCACAAACTTTTCTGATGCAGTGCGGTTTTGGCCTTCGCACCTGCACAGAACTATGCAAAACCGTCACCGCTGGAACTTGACCCGAGGGAATGTGCCCATGAGTGTGGCGGTTGAGACAAAGGCGCTGACGCCGTCGGACATTGCGGCCCGAAAGCACAAGAAGCCGATTGTCTGCTTAACAGCGTATACAACGCCCGTTGCGCGCCTCGCCGATAGGCATTGCGACGTGGTCCTGGTCGGCGACAGCGTCGGCATGGTGCTTCACGGCCTGACGTCAACCCTCGGGGTTACGCTGGAGATGATGATCATGCACGGCAAGGCCGTGCGCCGCGGTCTTAAACGAGCGCTGATGGTCGTCGACATGCCGTTCGGCTCCTATGAGGAGGGCTGCGAACAGGCCTTTCGCAACGCCGCCCGGCTGATGGCGGAGACCGGATGCGCCGCGGTCAAGCTGGAGGGCGGCGAGAGCATGGCTGACACGATCCGCTTTCTCGTTGCCCGCGGCATCCCCGTCATGAGCCATGTCGGGCTGACACCGCAAGCGATCAATGTGCTTGGCGGCTACAAGGTCCAGGGCAGGGGCAGAGACGGCGACAGGATTTTGCGGGACGCTGTTGCTGTTGCCGAATCCGGCTCATTCTCCGTTGTGCTGGAAAAAGTGGCCGAGCCGCTCGCACGAAGAATAACCGAGGAGGTTACGATTCCAACCATCGGGATCGGCGCCTCCGCCGCCTGCGACGGCCAGGTTCTGGTCGTCGACGATATTCTGGGCATGTTCACCGGTTTTCGTCCGAAATTCGTCAAGCGCTATGCCGAACTGGGCTCAGAGGCCGAAGCTGCCATTGCGGCTTACGCGGCTGATGTGCGGGGAGGGCGCTTTCCGGCGGCCGAACATCTCTTCGCCGACGCGCCGCAGGCCGGAGAAACCGCGTGAGCGTGCCGATCGTCCGCACCATTGCCGAGCTTCGTACCGTTGTGGCGGGATGGCGCCGTTCTGGTGCCAATATCGCCGTGGTGCCTACGATGGGAGCCTTGCACGAAGGGCATTCGAGTCTCGTGCGTTCTGCGCTTCAAAAGGCCGATCGCGTGATCGTGACGCTGTTCGTCAATCCCAAGCAGTTCAACAGTGCGGCGGATCTTGCCGCCTATCCCCGCATGGAAAATGAAGACGCTGCAAAGCTTACGCTGCTGGGCGCCCACCTGCTTTATGTTCCGGATGCGACTGAGATGTATCCTGACGGCTTCGCCACGACCGTGTCCGTGTCCGGCGTCAGTGAAAGCCTGTGCGGTGCGTTCCGGCCCGGCCATTTCGATGGGGTGGCGACCGTCGTTGCAAAACTCTTCCTGCAGACCGGCGCTGATTTCGCCTTTTTCGGAGAGAAGGATTTCCAGCAGCTTCAACTTATCAGGCGCATGGTCCGGGACCTGGATATTCCGATCACCGTCGTCCCCTGTCCGACAGTCCGGGAAGCCGATGGTCTCGCTTTGTCATCGCGCAATGTCCGGCTCTCGCCGGCAGAGCGCGCCGTCGCCCCAAGGCTAGCATCGGTCCTACTCGATACGGCGTCGGGGCTCTCGAACGGCTCTCCCGTCCTGCCAACGCTTGCCGAAGCGCGCGCAGCGATCCTGTCCGCAGGCTATCGCGAGGTCGAGTACCTGGAACTCCGTGGCGAGGCAGATCTGCAACCGATAGCAAGCCTGGATCGGCCGGCACGCCTGTTTGCAGCGGCCTGGCTCGGCGAAACGCGGCTCATTGATAACGTCAGAACACTGCCGTCTCCCCTTCTCGTTGACAAGCCGCCGCCATCAATCGGGCATGCCTTCACCCGTGCCGACGGTCACACCGCAACGCCAGCATTAAAGGATGAGCTTGTAGGCTCTGGCAAGCGCTACCCCTGACCAACTCCGCCCTGTGAGCGCTGGATCGTCCCCTCTGGATGAATCACCGCAGCAGGGCGCCGGAAATGCCCGCTGATGCTCGGCGGTTCGGTTGGTGGTGAGCATCACCGTCCTGCTATGTCGGGCTTGGCGACCTCACCCTATTTCAGCAGTTTGATCAGGACAGTGAAAGCCGCGTCGATGTCAGCGCGAACCGCAGCCCGGACCGCCTCCGCGTTGCGGTCTCGCAGCGCTGCAAACATCTGCTGATGGTGCTGGTTCGCGGTCGAATAGTTTCCGGAATCGTGCAGCATGTTGAAATAGGGACTGATCTGCAGCCACAGGTTCTCGATGATGTTGAGCATGTTTTCCGAGCCTGCGGCTCGATAGATGGAGAAATGGAAGGCGTAGTTGGCCCTGAGGTAGGATTTGACGTCGCCGGCGGCATTGGCCTGTTCGAGTGCGTCCAGATGCTGGCGCAGCAGCGCCACGCTGGCATCGTCCATTCGCTCGGCCGCCCATGCGGCGGCGATCGCCTCGATCTCAAACCTGACGTTCCTGAGATCGATGAGTCGCGCGCGGCTTAATGCCGGGATACCGATTGACCGGCCCGAAACCACCATCAATGCGTTGGCGGCGCTCAGACGCCGCAGTGCCTCGCGAACCGGCATCGGGCTGACGCCGAAAGCGTCGGCAAGGCTCTGCACCGTCACCATTTCACCTGGAACGATACTGCCGTCGAGGATCAACTCGGTGACGTGCCGGTAAACCCTGTCCTGCAGGGTTTCCCTGGAAAGCGGCGTGATCTCGACGCCCGGCTTCCTGAATGCCGCCCCAGCCATCTCTGCCTACCTTTCCCCATACGGCGACATACGGCGACGCTCTTGTCCTACCCGGCGCCTGTGCCCGGAATGCAAGGTTCGGATTGCCGCGTCAAGCGCCGGCCTATCCGGGTTTTACTTATTAGCTTTTCATCATTGATCTTTGATCAAATCATGATACGGTCAGCTGCATCGAATGACAAGGAGCACGTTTCGCGCCCTTGGGAGGCATTTGGTCGTCTGAACTGGGAGGAGTTTTGAATGGGTATCGGATCGAAAGCCCGGCGGCTTGCGCTGCTTGCCGGCATGGCTGTTTGCGTTCTTGGTACGTCCGCCGCCGAAGCGGCCGGAAAGCACAAGATATTTCTCAGCATGAGCTTCATCGGCAATGATTGGCAGGCCGAGGCCGCCAACATGGTCAAGGCGATGGCGTCGCACAAGAGCATGGCCGACAAGGTGGACCTCCAGGTCCAGGTTGCGGGGCCGAACGCACAGCGCCAGATCCAGCAGATCAATGCGATGGTGCAGACAGGTGCCGAAGCCATCGTGATCTTCCCGATCTCGCCGACCGCGCTCAACCAGGTGGTGAAGAACGCCTGCGACAAGGGCGTGAAGGTGTTTGCCTACGATGCCGAGATCACGGAGCCCTGCGCCTACAACGTCCATATCGACCAGGAAGAGGCTGGCCGCGTAACGGCGGAGTGGCTGGTCAAGAAGCTCAATGGCAAGGGCAACATCATCGCGGTGACCGGCGTTCCCGGCACCTCGGTCGATGATCTGCGCACCAAGGCGGCGAAGGAGGTGTTTGCCAAGCATCCCGACATCAAGATCGTCGGCGAGGCTGTCGGCATGTGGAGCCAGGCGGTGGCCCGTACCGAACTTTCCAAGATATTGGCGACGCGCAGTTGGGACGACATCAACGGGCTGTGGATGCAGGTCGGCTGCTTCACCGCCAATTCCATGCAGCTCGAGGCCGGCAAAAAGGTCAGCGAACTCCTGCCTTGCGCCGGCGAGGGTTCCAATGGCGGGCGTATCCAGATGCTGCCGGAGGGCACGGAGGTCGAGGGCGCGACCTCTCCCTATGCGCCGCTCGGCGCGCCGCGCATTTCCTACGCGTCGCCGCCTTATTCCGGTGCGCTGGCCCTCAAGCTTGCGGTCGAGGCGCTTGACGGCAAGGAGGTTGCCAAGAAGACGATCCTGCCACTGCCGGTCGTCACCAACGAGACGATAAAGCTTTGTGACGAAGGCACCTGGGCGGAGATGAAGGCTGGTTGCAACGCGTTCAAACCGTCGCTGGTCTCGAACCCAGGCTGGTTCGCCTCGATCTTCTCCGATCAGACACCGGAAATCGGTCTCGCGGCCGCCCTTGTAGGCCAGCCCGAGGAGTAGGCCCTCCCGAAGTGGGTGTGGGGTGCTTGCGAGGCGCTCGACGCACCTTTCATGCAGGCCGGGACTGGGATCATGATGTCAGCGCATTCGACAGCTGTCGGCATAGAGGGCGTCCGCAAGGCGTTTGGCGCAACAGTCGCCCTCGATGACGTTTCCTTCGAGATCGCTTCGGGCAGCGCGCATGCCTTGCTTGGCGAGAACGGTGCGGGCAAGTCCACGCTCGTCAAGCTGCTGTCGGGACTGGTGCGGCCCGACGAAGGGCAAATCACCGTTCTTGGTGAACCGGCGCCACTCGGTTCGCCGCGCGCCGCGCACGCCAAAGGCGTGCAGACAGCCTTCCAGGAAATGACGCTGGTGCGCGATCTCAGCGTTCTCGACAACATGCTGCTGCCCTACGCGCCTGTCGGCCCGATCGGCCTGATCAAGCGGTCGGCCGCGCGCAAGGCGGTGCGCCAGCACATTTCAGATCTCGGCTTTTCGGTCGATCTTGATGCCGAGGTCGCGACCCTCGATCTCGCCGTCCGCCAGAAGATCGAGATCGCGCGCGCGCTCTATCGCAAGCCGCGCATCCTCCTGCTCGACGAACCGACCTCGACGCTGTCGGGCGGCGATGTCAAATGGCTGGGCGGCATCATCGCGCGACTTAAGGCCGCCGGCACAACGGTCGTGTTCATCACCCATCGCATGCGCGAGGTGCGGGCCTTCTGCGATATGCTGACCATTCTCAGAAACGGCCGTCATATCGTGACGGCGCCGGTTGCCGACGTCCCGGATGGAGAAGTGATCGAGAAGATCATCGGTCGCAGCATCGCCCAGACCTTTCCGCCGAAACCCGAAAGCGAGGCCGTCTTCGGTCCTCCGGTGCTCGGCGTGCGCGATCTCAAGGCCGGGAGGAAGCTCGACGGCGTCGGTTTCGACCTGCGCAAGGGCGAGATCCTCGGCATTGCCGGGCTTCAGGGCATGGGCCAGCTCGACCTGTTCCTCGCCTGCTTCGGCATGGCCGAGATCGAGCGCGGCCATGTCCTGGTCGACGGCCGCATGGTTTGGCTTGGATCGCCCGCCGATGCGCTCAAGCCCAACATGGCGATCGGGCTGGTACCCGAGGACCGCAAGACCGAAGGCCTGTTCCTGAAACTCTCGGGCCGGCAGAACGTATCGCTGCCGGTCGTCGCGCGTTTTACCCGATTTGGCCTGATCAGCAGGCACGAGGAGGCGCGGGCCGTACAGTCCGCCTTCTCGACGGTCGAGGTCGACCACCGCGCCATGTGGACGAGGGCGGGGGCGTTTTCGGGCGGTAACCAGCAGAAGATCGCCATCGCCAAATGGCTGGTCGCCGAGAGCCGCATTCTGCTGCTCTTCGACCCAACCCGCGGCATCGACGTCGGCACCAAGCACGAGCTCTATGTGATGATGCGCGACTATGTGGCGGCCGGCGGCTCGATCCTTCTGCATTCAACCGAAATTCCCGAGCTGGTCCATCAATGCGACCGAGTGCTCGTCCTCTATGACGGTCGCCTGGTGGCGGAGCTTGCCGGCAACCACATCACGGAAGGCGCGATCATGCGACCAGCGCTGGGCCACGGCGACTTGGTCCGGGAGGCGGCGGAATGAGCGTGACGAGTTTGCCCGCCGCGGCACCGGCCGCGACTTTGACGCGGCTTCTCGCGCGGCACAGCGGCGCGATCATAGCGGCGATCGTCTTTGCGGTGCTCCTGCTTATCGTCGATCTGGTCAGTGCCGGGCGGCTCACCTATTTCGACATTTCGTTTCTCTCCAGCGGCGGCGCCACCTCGGCACTGGCGGCGATCGGCCAGACCGTGGTCATCCTGTCCGGCGGTTTCGACCTGTCCGCCGGCGCGGTGATCTCGCTGGTCAATGTCGTCCTGGCAAAAGGCATGGATCCGATGGCGACCGGCACCAGTGTCGCGCTGTGGACCTTGGCCGGAATTGGTGTCGGCATGCTGATCGGCGCCTTCAACGGCTTCTTCATCGCCGTCCTGCGCATGCAGCCAATCGTCGTCACGCTGTCGACCATGTTCATCCTGCAGGGGGTAACGCTGCTGGTCATGGACAAGCCGGGCGGCTTCGTCTCTCCCGATCTTGGCGCCTTCTATCTCGGTGACGCCATCGCCGGCTGGATACCGATGCCGCTGGTGGTTATTGGCATCGTCCTGCTCGGCTGGTTCTGGCTCAAAGGCACACGCTTCGGGACGGCGCTTTATGCCGTCGGCAGCGATCCGGATGCGGCCGCTTCGGTCGGCGTGCGCGTCGTTCTCGTGCGCTTCCTGGTCTATGTCATAGCCGGCGGCTGCTACGGGCTCGCCGGCGTCTTCATTAGCGCCCAGACCGGCAGCGGCGATCCGCTCGTCGGCAACCCGTTGTTGCTGTCGATGTTTGCGGCGGTTGTTGTCGGCGGTACAAGGCTGGGCGGCGGTCAAGGCGGGCCGGTTGGCACCGTCTTCGGCGCCTACATACTGATGATGGTCGTCAACATCCTGCTCGTACTCAACGTCTCGGCCTATTATTCGACGATCGCCGAGGGCACGATCCTGATCCTTGCCGTGCTTGCCGGCTCGCTGTCGCATGGCTCCGTGCTCGCCCGCCAACTGCGTGCGCTACGGGCGCGGTTGGGCGCATGGCGCGCCGGAATGCTGCCCTCGCAGATCGATCGCACCGACCGGCGGCTGAGGATCGCGCGTGGCAGCACCGACGACCAGCAGGCGCCGCTGCCGGCCTTCCATATCCGCAATGCCGAGACGCTGCGTTATGCGCTGCCGGCCTATGTCTGCCTGGCCGTCGTCGTGATCGTCACCCAGATCTGGCTCGGACGCGCCATCCTCAACGTCACATACTGGAACTCGCTGTTCGTGCTGTCGAGCTTCCTCGCCGTCCTGGCGCTTGGGCAAGGCAGCGTAATCCTCACCGGCGGGCTCGACCTGTCGGTGCCGTGGACGATCGGACTCTCGGGCATCCTGCTTGCCGGCATGGTCAACGGCTCGGATGGTGCACTTGCCTATGCGCTGCCGGCGGTGCTGCTCACCGCTTGCCTGATCGGACTTGCCAACGGCATCGGTATCGTCGTCCTCGGCATTTCGCCGATCGTGATGACGCTGGCCACCAACGGCATTCTGCAAGGCGTCGCGCTGCTTTACTCGCAGGGTACGCCGGCCGGCTTCTCCTCGCCGATGCTGCGCTGGTTCATGACCGGGAAGGTATTCGTTGTGACGCCGGTGGTGCTGTTCATGATCGCCTTCGTCGTCTTTGCCGTGCTGCTGCTCGGCCGCACCGCTTTCGGCCGCCGGGTTTATGGCATCGGCAACAGCCTGCGCGCGGCCCAGCTCTCCGGCATCGCGGTCGGGCGCACGCTCATCCTCGTCTATGTGCTGTCGGCGGTCTGCGCGGGGCTCGTCGGCATCATGCTGACCGGCTTTTCCGGCCAGGCCAGCCTCGGCATGGGTGACGACTATCTGCTGCCCTCCATCGCCGTCGTCGTGGTCGGCGGTGCGCTAATCACCGGCGGGCGCGGCCATTATCTTGGCATGCTAGGCGGGGTGCTGCTCCTGACCGCGTTGCAGATGCTGCTCGCCGGCACGACGCTGCCTTACGCGACGCGGGCGATCCTGTTCGGGCTGGTGGTGCTCGGTGCCGTCATGGCGCTGCGCGAAAGGCGGATTCAGTGAAAGGAATGGAATAATGAGCTCAAGCGCACCGGCATCGGCGGACGAATTCCTGACCGGGCTCAAAGGCCAGCGCGTGCTGGTGACGGCGGGTGCCGGCGGCATCGGCTTTGCCATTGCAGAGACGCTGTCGAGGCGCGGCGCGCGTGTCGTGATCTGCGATATTTCCGACGAGGCGCTGGCCGCCGCTCCAGAGAGGCTCACACTCGCCGCCGCAGTCAAAGCGGACGTTTCGCGCGACGACGATGTCGACCAGCTGTTCGAGACCGTCAAGGAGAAGCTCGGCGGGCTCGACGCCCTGATCAACAATGCCGGCATTGCCGGGCCGACCGGTGGCGTCGATGAGATCGATCCGGCAGACTGGCGGCGCTGCATAGATATCTGCCTGACCGGCCAGTTCCTGTGCGCGCGGCGTGCCGTGCCGCTGATCAAGGCGGCGGGCGGGGGCTCGATCGTCTCAATGTCTTCCGCCGCCGGCCGCCATGGCTACGCGTTCCGCACGCCGTATTCGGCTGCCAAGTTCGGCGTTGTCGGCCTGACCCAGAGTCTTGCCAAGGAACTCGGACCGCATGGGATCAGGGTCAACGCCATCTTGCCCGGCATCATCGAAGGGCCGCGCATCGACAAGGTCATTGCCGACCGGGCAAAGCAGCTCGGCGTTTCAAACGAGGAGATGACGCAGCGCTATCTGCAAAACATCTCGCTGCGCCGCATGACCAGCCCATACGATGTTGCCGCGATGGTCGCCTTCCTGCTTTCCGATGCGGGCGTCAATATTTCCGGCCAGTCGCTCGGCGTCGACGGCAACGTTGAGACACTCTGAGGGGGAGATCATGGCGAAGGTAGCAATTGTCGGAAGCGGCTTCATCGGGCGAGCGTGGGCGATCAGCTTCGCTCGTGCAGGCCATGATGTGCGCATGTGGGACCAGGCGCCGGCCGCGGCCAGCGGTGCGCGCGACTATATCGCTGGCGTGCTCGGCGACCTTGCCGCCAACGATTTGCTGCGGGGACAGGCGGTCGATGCCGTGCTTGGCCGCATCACCATTGTGGCGGAGCTTGGCGACGCCTTGGCCGATGCCGTCCACGTCCAGGAGAACACGCCGGAAAACCTCCAGGTGAAGCGGGAAGTGTTCTCCCGGATCGACGCCCTTGCCGGTCCGCAGGCGGTGATCGCCAGTTCCACCTCGGCGCTGTTGCCGTCGAAATTCACCGATCATCTTGAGGGGCGCCATCGCTGCCTCGTCGTGCACCCGATCAATCCGCCCTATCTCATCCCGGCGGCGGAAGTCGTGCCTGCGCCATGGACCTCCGCCGAAACGGTGGAAAGGACCCGCGCCTTTCTTGTCGAGGCGGGCCACGCGCCGCTGGTGATGAAGCGCGAGCTCGACGGCTTCATCATGAACCGCCTGCAAGGCGCGCTGCTGGAGGAGGCGTTCCGGCTCGTCGCCGACGGCTATGCCAGCGTCGAGGACGTCGACACGGGCCTGCGCGACGGGCTGGCGCTGCGCTGGTCGTTCATGGGTCCGTTCGAGACGATCGACCTCAATGCACCGGGTGGTGTGCGCGACTATGTCGAGCGCTACCAGACGATCTATTCCAACATCTTCCCGCAGATGCTGCGGCGCGTCGACTGGGCCGGCGAGGTCATGGAGACCGTCGAGGCCGAGCGCCGCAAGCGGCTGCCGCGAGAAGAACTCGGCGAACGGCAGGTCTGGCGCGACCGCCGGCTGATGGCACTGGCGGCGCACAAGAAAAAGTCGGATCAGGAGTTTGGACGATGACGCAAACAAGCCGCAAGCCCGGCGCCCAGCAACCCAGCGGGAAGGTCATCATCACCTGCGCGGTGACGGGGGCGATCCACACGCCGACCATGTCGCCCTATCTGCCGATCACGCCGGACCAGATCGCCCGCGAGGCGATCGCGGCGGCGGAGGCTGGTGCGGCGATCCTGCATCTGCATGCCCGCGACCCCGAGACCGGCAAGCCCGACCAGACGCCGGAGGCGTTCGCGCGTTTCCTGCCGCGCGTCAAGCAAGGCACCAATGCCGCCATCAACATCACCACCGGCGGCAGTCCCTACATGAAGGTCGAGGAGCGTGTGCGCCCCGCCGCCCAGTTCAAGCCGGAAGTCGCCTCGCTCAACATGGGCTCGATCAATTTCGGGCTCTATCACCTCGTAGACAAATACGAAACGTTCAAGTTCGACTGGGAAAGACCGCACCTGGAAGCGACACGTGATCTGGTCTTCCGCAACTCGTTCAAGGACATCGAATATATACTGGCGACCTGCTACGACAACGGCACGCGCTTCGAGTTCGAGTGC
The DNA here is from genome assembly GCF_040318155.1 of Mesorhizobium sp. M1307. Classification (NCBI taxonomy): domain Bacteria; kingdom Pseudomonadati; phylum Pseudomonadota; class Alphaproteobacteria; order Hyphomicrobiales; family Phyllobacteriaceae; genus Mesorhizobium; species Mesorhizobium sp. M1307. Next base: position 13,752 of record NZ_JAMYLR010000030.1, read on the forward strand.
TACGACATCGCCCATCTCTATAACCTCTCCCATTTCGCCGATCGCGGGCTGGTGAAGCCGCCGTTCTTCGTGCAGTCGGTTTTCGGCCTTCTCGGCGGCATCGGCACCCATCCGGAAGACGTCGCCCATATGAAGCGCACCGCCGACCGGCTGTTCGGCGAGCAGTTCCGCTGGTCGGTGCTGGGTGCGGGCGCCAGCCAGTTGCGCATCGCCGCGCAATCGGCAGCGCTTGGCGGCAACATCCGCGTCGGGCTTGAAGACAGTCTGTGGGCCGGAAAGGGCAAGCTTGCCAAGTCAAATGCCGAGCAGGTGGTGCTTGCCCGCAAGATCATCGAAGGCCTCGGCATGGAAGTGGCAACGCCCGATGAGGCCCGCGAAATCCTGTCATTGAAAGGCGGCGACCAGGTCGCGTTTTGACCTTTGCCGCAGAGCGCCGAAACAGAGGAGGACGGCATGAAGATCGAAGTCGTGGTGGACGTGAAGACCACGCTGGGCGAGGGACCGCTGTGGGACGTTGAACAGGAGCGCCTCTACTGGATCGACAGTTTCGACGGGCGTGTGTTTCGGGCGACCGCCGACGGCCGCGAGATCCGTTGCTGGGACGTGCCGATGAAGATCGGTTCGATGGCATTGCGCAAGGACGGCGGTGGCGCGGTGGTATCGCTGCAGCGCGGTTTCCATCTGCTTGATTTCGCCACCGGCGAGGTGACGCCGATTCACGATCCGGAGCCGGACAGGCCGATGAACCGGCTCAATGACGGCAAGGTCGATCGGCGCGGCCGCTTCTTCGCCGGCTCAATGGACACGATGGAAGAGGGACCCTCCGGCGGGCTCTACCGGCTCGATCCGGATTTCTCCGTTACCAGAATAGATTCCGGTATCATCTGCTCGAACGGTCCGTGCTGGAGCCCGGACGACCGCACCTTCTATTTCGCCGACACCTGGACCGGCGAGATCTGGGCCTACGACTATAATATCGAAACAGGTGCCGCCGACAACCGGCGCACCTTCACCCGCGTCGATACCAGCCGGGGAGGGGCGGCTGACGGCTCGACCGTGGATGCGGAAGGATTCCTGTGGAACGCGCTGGTCTATGACGGCAGGCTGGTGCGTTACGCGCCCGACGGCAGCGTTGATCGCATCATCGACATGCCCGTCAAGAAGATCACCAGCGTCATGTTCGGCGGGCCGAAGCTCGACACCCTGTACGTCACTTCGATGGCCAAGCCGCCGCTGCCGCGCTTTCCAAGCGACGGTGTCTTGCGCGGCAGCCTTTTTGCCATCACCGGCCTGGGTGCAACGGGAGTTCCGGAGCCAAGATTTGCCGCATAAATCGGTGCTTAATGGCGATCATCCTCCCCGCCTCTTGGTGCCACCCCAACCTCCCGCCGCAGGGCAACCGGCGCTGGAAGCTCGTGCAGTGCGGTTCTGGCCTGGGGTCGTGTCAGGAACTAAGAGCACGATGGCGGCAGCACGGCAGGCGCTGCGCGAGCCATCACCAGTCCCGTGTTGAGGGCATGTGGGTTTCCGCCATCAACCGCTTCGTCATCGACCACAAGCTGCAGTCATAGCCCTTCGTCTGGACCGACGATCCCGACAAAATCATCACGGCCGCCGCACGCAGGCACCAGGTGCTGCAGTCGATCCATAGCATTGGCTATAGCAGTGTGGCGGTCTGCGAGTATCCACTCTCCGGCAAGCAAGCCTGGAAAGCCCGTATATTCCGGAATAAAGGAGTCTCGCCGATGAGCACCACCGTCACCGCCGCCGCCGTCTCGAAAAATGGGGCCACCGAGCCGAAACGACCAGACTAGGAAGCCAATTGACCACAATACTTGCCTGATATGCTGCCCCGGTTGCGCGCTCCAGAACGGTCACTCGTCGAGCCAGTATTGGCGGGAACAGCCGAACTGGCGCGAGGCGACAGATTGGCGCTTGGCGACAAATGCCATTGCGGAGAGACTCCGGAGCGAGTTGTTCGCTTTCGCACCAGGCACGATCGTGTAACCCTGATCGACCAGTTGCAATTTCAGCTCCCTAAGATGCCGTTTAAAGCCGTTCTCGATTTGGCTCCGAGGGTAGCGCCATCCGTTCCTGCACGCTCGGATGAGGACGTCGGAATACAATTCGGCACTGACGGCTCTCGTGGCATCTTCGGAAATCAGCTTGCCACCAGATTGCCTGCCTTCGGACAAGCATGGTCCAGCCGACAAAGGCAGCACCAGCATTGCGGCAAAGATAGATGACTTTGTCATGGATACCTCCTGTTACAGAATGGATCGGGGTCTGCGACCTGACGAAACCCTATCGACAGGAAAGCCTAGAATTGCTGGCGGTCGGATGGGATCGTTCAAATGCAGTGTTTTCGAGATCGCATCTGTAGTATTTTGCCGTGCGGGGTCGACCACAACTCGTAGCGGATCGGAGACCTGAAGCGATGCTTCGCGCCGTGAGCAATCCTCTGACCAGTCTGTCGGACCGGGAGCGGGTGGTCGCTGCAAAATTTGCCCAGGGGATGACCTATCGTGAAATCGGCGAGACGCTCTTCATAGCGCCGACTACCGTGCGGACCCATCTGTCGGCCATCTATCGGAAACTCGATATTCGCAACAAAGTGGCGCTTGCAAGCTTGCTTGCCGACCAACACGAGCAAGACACGGGCCAGGCACCATCCGGTGACCTTTCGGTAGAGGGCTCAGGGCCAACAGTCGTTGCGGTTCTCCCTTTCGACAATCTGAGTGCGGACGAACCATGGAACCGCCTGGCCGATGGCTTGTCGGCAGTCGATCTGGCTCGCTACCCCGATCTTGCGGTCATCGCCCGCCAGACCATGCTCTCGTACAAGGGACGGCGCGATGACGTGCGATCCATCGGGCGGGAACTGAATGCGGATTATCTACTTGAGGGGACCTTGCAGGCGGCAGCGCAGCAGCTGCGGATCTGCGTCCAACTCGTCGACGCGCGCACTGGAGTCGATTTGTGGACGGTCCGCTATGATCGATCAGCGGAAGATCTGTTTGCGATGCAGGACATGGTCACCGAAAACGTCGTCAATGTCCTTGCTAGCTGTTGCGGCAAGCTCGCAAAACTTCGACGTGATGTCGTCCGTCGAAAACACCCCGCCAGCCTTCGTGCCTATGACTACTATCTGCTCGGCGTCGAGCAGCACAATTTTTACACGCACGCTTCGAATGCGGAAGCGGTGCGGCTTCTGACGCGTGCCATCGAGCTGGACCCGGGCCTTGCCAGAGCCTGGACTGTCTTGGGGCTGGCGCATGCCGTCGCCGCCATCAATGCGTTTACCAATAAACCTTCCGTCGCAAAGGAGCGCTGGAAACTGTGCCTCGAACGAGCTTTGGCGCTCGACGCGGGTGATACCCATGCGCGCATATGTCTAGCCGAGCTGCGGGCCTTGCAGGGCGATCTCGATGCGACAGCAAGAGAACATGATCTTGCCTTGGCGGCCGCCCCGCACGATGCCGATACCCTCGCCTTGCTTGCCGGAGGAAAGGCATTCGTGACAGGCGACCCGCAGGAAGGATATGAATTGGCGAACCGCGCGATCCGTCTCAATCCACATGTTTCCTGGTACTATAGCATGCTGGGCCGGTCGAGCTTCGTTGTAGGTCTCCACAGGGAGTGCCTGACCGCGTTCAGCCAAGCTCCGCCGGACTCGCCTGCAACGCTGCTGTTCCAGGCCATGGCGCACGCCATGCTCGGCGAAACACCTCAGGCAATAAAAATTGCCAACCGGTTGGCGAGAGAATTTCCAGACATTTCGGCCGAAGGATTTATCGGCTCCTATCCAGTCACCAATCCTCCCGCAATTGCCGCGATCCGGGAGGGCGCCCGCCGCGCGGGGCTGGCCTAGCTTCAATTGAGATACCATTGTGGAGCCCTCGGCACGACCCTGTTGATTGCCTGTGTGTCGTAGACGCTCTCGGCTACGCGCAGGCGCAGAATCCGCTCACCATCATTGCACCAGTGTCTGGTCAGACTGTTGATGGGACGCTCTCCTTTTCCGGGACGGCTTCCGTCAACAGCATTCCGCTAAACTGTCGTAAGCGCGTACCGGAAAGAGCTGGAAGCGCACGGCCAGGTCGATCGATTGCAGAGCGCATCGGATGCGGACCGCGTCCTCCATCTACGACCGCACAAGATTGTCAACAATCTGTAAAAGTTTTGTTGACAGATAATAGATTTGAGCCCTCACTCACAAAACTCCGCGTATCGGTCGAGTTCTGTCGCAACAATGCGCGGCCTCCAAAGGGGAAAGAACAATGATCAATAGACGTTCAATAATCACATACGCCACGCTCAGCGCAGTCTCTGCGCTGGCAATCATGGCCGGCGGCACAATCACGGTGCACGCCGCCAACAAGGAACTCAAGATCGGCTTTGTCGGCGTGACGAGTGGCGCGGCCGCTGCGTGGGGCACATCCAACGTCCGCTCGATGCAGACGCGCGCCGCCTGGATCAACGAAACCGGCGGTGTGAAGATTGGTGACGAGACCTATGACATCAAAATCGTCACCTTCGACGATCAGAAGGACCCGAAGCGGGCGATCGCCGGCATGGAGAAGATGGCCCAGGAGGGCATCCACTATGTCGTCGGTCCGAATGTCGACGACGGCGCGGCGGCGGTGCGTCCCGTGGCAGAATCCAAGGGCATCATCTATTTTCCCTACGCATTCCCGAAGGAACTCTACACCCCGCCGGCGTCCAACGCCGTGCTCGGCATGATCGCCAACTACCAGTCAGCTCCGGCGATCTACAAATATCTCATGGAAAACAGGGGCGTGAGAAAAGTTGCCTTTGTCGCCGCCAACGAATCCGATCCGCTGAGCCAGCGGGATGGCGGTGTTGCCGCGGCAAAGGCGCTCGGGCTTGAGGTTGTGGCTGCCACGGATGTCTACCAAAACGATACCCGCGATTTCACGCCGGTACTGACGCCGATCGTGTTGCAAAAACCGGACCTGCTGGTGCTTTCGGGTGTCGCGCCCGGCAATGCGCCGCTGCTGATCCGCGCCGCGCGCGAGCTCGGCTACGAAGGTCTGATCTCCACCGAAACGGCGCAGGATGCCAAGGTGCTGGAAGAGGGCGCGGGCGAGTTGGCCAACGGCTTCATCTCAGTCGGCGCCGATGGTGGTCACGGAATACCGCGACGGCAAGTTCGAGACGCTCTTCGTCGCTCAAGTCGATTGACGCAACTGCACTGAAGCGGATTGCCGCGGAGGCTCGTGCATTCGTCTTGAGCCTCTGAATGGCCGGGAAACCATCCTGATGGAACAAGTCATCGCCAACGGGCTCTATCTTGGCGCGCAATACGCCTTGATCGCGCTCGGTCTGACCCTGATCTTCGCGCTGATGAACGTGCTTAACTTTGCCCATGGGCAGATGTACGTTCTCGGCGGCTTCATCACCTACACCGTCTATGGCCAGCTCGGCATGCCTTTCGTCGTCGCGCTCGTTGCGTCCGGGATCACGCTGCTGGTCATTGGAGCGCTGGTCGAGAAATTCCTTTTCAGAACGGTGATCAAGCGAAGCGTGCGGGAGGAAAGTACGATGCTTCTCGCGGCGGCGGTCGCATTTTTCCTCGACGCCGTGATCCTCCTCCTGTTCGGTGAAAAGCAGCGCGGCGTGCCGAAGATCGTCAACGGCGTCTTCGTCTCCGACAGCCTCATAATGCCTTACGACCGGCTGCTGGTCGGCGCACTCGCCATACTGTTCATCGCCTCCTTCGTGCTTTTCATGCAGTACAGCAAGCCGGGACGCGCCATGCGGGCGCTGGCGCAGGACCGGGTCGCGGCGCAGCTTATGGGCGTCGAGGTCGACCGCTATTCGATGATCGGCTTTGCGCTCGGCGCCATGCTTGCCGGCATAGTCGGCGGGCTGCTGGTCGCCATCACCGGCGTCAATTCGGGCATCGGCGGGCCGATCTCGATCAAGGCGTTCTTGATGGTGATGATCGGCGGGGCCGGCGTGGTCAGCGGAGCGATCGCCGGCGGCTTCATCCTCGGCATGATGGAATCGGTCGGCCTGACGGTGCTACGCCAATATGGCGACGTCACTTATCTCGTCATCTTCGCCGCGCTGATGGTGTTCCTGAGCATCCGCCCGAACGGGCTCATGGGCAAGCCGTGGGGGTGATCGACATGAAGCGTACACGCAACATTCTCGGCGTCGCTGTCTTCCTGCTGGTCGTACTCATCGGCGTGCCCTGGCTGATCGAGGCGACCGGTCGGCTCGACCTCTACTACACGCTGACTTCGGTCGCGCTGCTCAGCATCGCCAGCGCCGGGGTGTGGGTGACTTTCTACATCGGCCGCATCAATATCGGCCAGGGCTGCTTCGCGCTTATGGGCGGCTATGTTTCGGCCATCCTTGTCGTCCAGTATGGTGTGTCGTTCTGGCTGACACTGCCGCTGGCTGGGCTGTTCTGCGCCGCTGCAAGCGTGCTGATCGGGCTGCCCATCCTCAGGCTTCGCGGCGTCTATTTCGCCATGGTCACGCTGGTTTTGACCGAAGTGGCGCGGCTGCTCGCGCTGGCACTGCCGATCACCAACGGAGCCAAGGGCATGGTCAGCATTCCGCTCCCCGGCGGCATCTCGATCTTCGGGCTGACCATCCTTCCGGATTTCGCGACGCTCGCCAATCCGCGTCCCGCCTTCTATCTGGTGTCGGTTGCGCTGATGGTGCTGTGCTTTGCCGGGCTTTACCGCCTTGTCCATTCGCGCATCGGCAAACTCTGCCAGTCGTTGCAGCAGAACGAGGAACTGGCCTCCTCGATCGGCGTCAACATCGCCTATCTGCGCGTCATCGCTTATGCCATCTCCTCATTCCTCGGCGGTCTCGGCGGTGCGATGTTCGTCGCCATCTCGCAATCGATCTATCCGTCGAGCTTCACCGTCACCGACTCGGTGAACTTCATGCTGAACTGCTTCCTCGGCGGTCTCGGCCACGTCTTCGGGCCGATGATCGGCACCTTCGTGCTCTATTTCGGCTGGGATTTCCTGTTTGAGACCGGCGAGTTCCAGTTGCTGATCTTCTCTTCGGTGCTGATCGCGCTGATGCTGTTCCTTCCCAACGGCCTGCTCAGCCTCAGGCTGTTCGGCAAGAAGCAGGGCTAGGACCATGACTGAGCTTCTCCAGATCAAGGCAGTGACCAAACGCTTCGGCGGGCTGGTCGCGGTCAACAATGTTTCCTTCGCGGTCCGCGAACGCGAGATCCTTTCCGTCATCGGCCCCAACGGCGCCGGCAAGTCGACGCTGTTCAAGCTGATTTCCTCTTTCCTCAATCCGACCTCGGGCGAAGTGCTGTTCCGGGGAGAGCGGATTTCAGGCCTGGCGCCGCATATCGTCGCCCGGAAGGGCGTGGTGCGCACGTTCCAGGAGACGACGATCTTCAAGGGCATGACGGTGCGCGACAATGTCATAATCGCGCATCACCTGCGTTCCAATGCCAGCCTTGCCGGCTTCTATCTCGGCACGAATACCGCACGGCGCGACGAGGATGAATTCGGCCGCTCGGCCGACGAGATCATCGACTTCCTCGGTCTCGGCGCGCAACGGCATGAGATCGCCAGCACGCTGCCACACGGCCATCTGCGCGCGCTCGGGATTGCCATCGGGCTCGCCACGAACCCGACCGTGCTTCTGCTCGACGAGCCCTTCGCCGGCATGAACCATGACGAAACCGTGCGCGCGGTGGAGATGGTGCGCGGCGTGCGGAAGCGCGGCGTGACTGTCCTGCTGGTCGAGCACGATATGCCCGCCGTCATGAACATTTCCGACCGCATCGTCGTCCTGAACTTCGGTGTGAAAATCGCCGAGGGAACGCCGAAGGAAATCCAGGAGAACGAAAAGGTCATCGAGGCCTATCTCGGCGCCGAAGATGAGACGATCGGATTTTAGCCATGAGCGAACTGCTGAAAGTCTCCGACGTCGAACTCTACTACGACCATGTCTATGCACTGAAGGGTGTGTCGCTGAGCGTCAACGAGGGCGAGACGGTAGCGCTGATCGGCGCGAACGGCGCGGGCAAATCTTCGATCCTGCGCGCCATCACCGGCCTGAAGAAGGTCCGCAGCGGCGAGATTCATTTCCAGGGCCACCGCATCGACGGAACGCGCCCGGACGAGCTGGTCAGGATGGGCATCGCCATGGTACCTGAGGGTCGGCGCGTCTTTTCCTACATGACGGTGCGCGACAATCTGATGATGGGCGCCTTCACCCGCACCGACAAGGCCGAAATCGCAAGGACGCTGGACATGGTGCTCGGGCGCTTCCCGCGCCTGAAGGAACGCTATTCCCAGACGGCGGGTACGATGAGCGGCGGCGAACAGCAGATGCTGGTGATCGGGCGGGCGCTGATGGCCAAACCGAAGCTTCTGCTGCTCGATGAACCCTCGCTCGGCGTCGCGCCGAAGCTCGTTCAGGACATCGCCCGCTCGATCGTCGCGATCAACCGCGACGAAAAGGTCAGCGTGCTGCTGGTCGAGCAGAATTCGCGCATGGCGCTGCGCATCTCGCAGCGTGCCTACGCACTGACGACCGGAAAGATCGCGCTGGCCGGACATTCGGCTGAGCTGCTTGGCGACGACCGGGTCAAGAAACTCTATCTCGGCGGCGAAATATGAAAGCGCAAATGGACGTACTTGTCGTCAATCCCAACACCACCGCGTCCATGACTGAAAAGATCGGCGAGGCGGCGCGCCGCGCGGCTTCGGCCGGCACCAGGATCATCGCCGTCAATCCGAAGGACGGGCCGCCGAGCGTCGAAGGCTATTTCGACGAGGTCTTCGCCATCCCGGGAATGATCGGCGAGATCCAAAAACATCCGGCGGCGAGCGCCTGCGTCATCGCCTGCTTCGACGACACCGGCCTCGACGCAGTACGCTGCGTCGGCGAGATGCCGGTGGTCGGTATCGGCGAAGCGGCGTTTCACATGGCGAGCCTGATTGCCGGCAAGTTCAGCGTGGTGACGACGCTGTCGCGTTCGGTGCCGGCGATCGAGCACAATCTGGTGCGCTACGGCCTCGCCAGCCGCTGCGCCAGGGTGCGGGCCAGCGACGTTCCCGTTCTGGAGCTCGAAGTGCCCGGCTCCAACGCCCGCCATCGAATTTCGGAGGAGATCGAGCGCGCCATCCGCGACGACCGAGCCGAAGCGATTGTGCTGGGATGCGCCGGCATGGCCGACCTCGCAGCCGCGCTCAGCCGCGAACATAGCCTTCCCGTGCTCGACGGCGTCGCCTGCGCAGTAAAACTCTGTGAGAGCCTCGTCGGCCTTGGCCTGTCGACCTCAAAGCGCGGCGGCTACCAGGTTCCACTCGAAAAATCCTTCGCCGGAAGCTTTGCGTCCTTTTCGCCCTCCGGCCGTGTATCCTGATGCGTGCAAAATTGTTGACATTCCCACACAGGATGTTCGATGTCCGGCCGGAAACGCGGTGTTCGCGCCGCTAAGCGATCCGGCCGCCGGGACAATGAGACGATGGACCTGCTTGGGCCAAAGCCACGGGATGGCGACAAGCCGACGATGCGCTGGTTTCCGGTCTATGCCGGCCTGCGCGACGCCATCGTCAGCCACCGCCTCGCACCGGGCACAAAACTACCCGAGGACGAACTCGCCTCGATCTATTCGGTGAGCCGCGCGGTGATACGCGCGGCGCTGCAGGCGCTGTCGCATGACCGCTTGGCTCGGCTCGAGCCGAACCGCGGCGCGTTCGTCGCCCAGCCGACCAGGCAGGAAGCGCGCGAGGTGTTCGAAGCGCGGGCGCTGATCGAGCCCAAGGTCGCGGCGCTTGCCGCCGAAGTGGCAAAGCCGGCCGAGATCGCGCAACTGCGGCTTCATCTCGAAAAAGAGCACGAGGCCCTGCATGCCGGCCGCGACAGCGACGCCATCATGCTGTCGGCAAAATTCCATGTCGGCATCGCCGAAATCGCCGGCCATTCTATCCTGACCGGTTTCGTCAAAGACCTGCTGTCGCGGTCGTCGCTGATCATCGCGCTCTACTGGCGCCGCCGCGACACCACCTGCGAAAGCCACGCCCATCACGCCCTCGTCGATGCCATCGAAAAGCACGACGCACAAAACGCCTCCGACCTGATGCAAAGCCATCTCGTCGACCTGCTGTCGGGCCTTGATCTGTCGCTTGGCGAGAAGAAGCCCGAGAGCCTGTCGGACATCTTGCGCTGATCTGCGCTGTCAAACTCTTCGCCAAGCTTCGCATTGCAGATGTCGTCGCGATGCTGGACGAATATCGGATCACCCGCAACCGGCACCGGCCAACGAAGCTCGCGCGTAAGTGGCTCTCAAAGCTAGTAAAGCCGAAGTGCCATACTGGATCGCCCCCGATCGGGCGCTCACGGCGAAGCCAGGATGCACGTCACCCCGCAATCCTGACCTGGCGCCTACCTCTGAAACGTCCCAATGCGACATTTCTACTTGCCAGTAACGCGACATTCGAACTTGGTGCAACATGATCCCAGGTTGATTGGCGATCCTGCCCCCGGTCCACCCGGTTCCGAAACGGCACCATGCGCCATCTTGGGACGTTCGCCAATGCGGCGGGGAACTTCGCGATCCGACCCTTCTCGGACCTTCCCTGAATGCAAGATCACGGGCAGGTTCTGACCCTATTCCCGACCTTGACAGCCAAGTGCAATATGCGCCAGTTGCGTCTTCGTTCGTTGCAAGCTTTGACACGATATGATTCAGCATTGTTGGGCGGCAGCCCGAGGATTGAAACCGATATTCGCCCCACTGGAATGTCTAACGCGACTCCGTCATGATCTTCCGGCCCTGTCGAGCGACGCTGCCAAAGCCGTTGACGCCAACGCAGGTGATGAGGGCAGGCTAGACCAGTGCAGCAGATCCGCCCGGCGACTTTTCTTTTTGCGGCCCGAGCCCTGCGCGACATGGGCGATGGCTTCGTGGCCGTTCTGTTGCCGGTCTATCTCCTCGCATTAGGCTTCGCGCCTCTGCAGGTCGGCATCATTGCAACCGGATCGCTGCTCGGTTCAGCGCTCTTGACCATCGCCGTCGGACTCCTTGGTGCCCGACACGATCACCGCCAACTCCTGCTTGCCGCCGCCAGTCTGATGGTCGCCACGGGTGTGGCCTTTGCTGTGGTCCACGACTACGCGCTGCTTTTGGTGATCGCCTTCGCAGGCACCATCAACCCGTCGGCCGGCAGCGTCAGCGTGTTCGTGCCCTTAGAGCATGCCGTCCTCACACGCGAAGTCACCGACGCCGCGCGGACCAAGATGTTCGCGCGCTACAGCCTTGTGGGTGCGCTCGCAGCCGCGGTTGGCGCGCTCGCTTCGGCAACCCCTGATCTTCTGGCTCCAGCCGGCCTCGATCAACTCACCGGCATCAAGGCGATGTTCGTGCTCTATGCGTTGCTGGGCCTGCTCGGCGGTCTCCTTTACGCGCAGATCCCGCAGCGCCGTCCAACGTCGGACTCCGGCAGCACGTCCGCGCTTGGCCCCTCGCGGAATATCGTTTTCAGGCTTGCGGCCCTTTTTAGCCTTGATGCCTTTGCCGGCGGCTTCCTCGTCCAGTCGCTGCTTGCCCTGTGGCTTTTCGAAAAATTCGACCTGTCGCTTTCGGAAGCGGGCTTTTTCTTCTTCTGGTCCGGCGTGCTTTCGGCGTTCTCATTCCCCGTTGCCGCCTGGCTGTCGCGGCACATCGGACTCATCAACACGATGGTGTTCACACACATTCCGTCCAGCATCGCCCTGATGCTGGCGGCGCTTGCGCCGACGCTCCCTCTGGCGCTCGCCCTGCTGCTGATCCGTGCCGCGCTTTCGCAGATGGACGTCCCGACGCGCTCATCTTACGTCATGGCGGTCGTCACGGAGGCGGAGCGGGCAGCCGCCGCGAGCTTCACATCGGTCCCGCGCAGTTTGGCTGCCGCAGCCAGCCCCGCCCTGGCGGGCGCTCTGTTCGCTGCCTCGTTCCGGGCATGGCCCCTACTGATCTGCGGCGCACTCAAAATCATTTATGATCTGCTGCTGCTGAGGCAGTTCCAGAACGTCAAGCCGCCAGAGGAACGCTGATATTTGGGGGTCAATCGGGAAGGCAAATGTTGGAAAGGTCGTCGATCACTTCGGCTCTGACCCGGACTTGTCGAATGCCTAATGTGACCCGACGCCCTCGACGCGACGCCTGCTGACCATCACCCGCCAGTGCAGCGGACAACGAAAGTCTCCGCTGGGCTCTGCCGATCAGGCAGGCCGTGCTTTGTAAAAGCGGCACCAACCATCGGGGCTGATTTCACCCGCGACAATCTCGGATGCATTCGGCTTCAGGAAATGGGTGCACCCGGCGCAGCGGCGACCTTTGTTTGGAACATCCTAATAAAGCGCCACAGGCTTTGGGGTTCTTTCGGCGCCGCGCGCCGCAGGCTGACCTGTCATGCAGGAAGCAAGCCCACCTGCACCGGCAAATCGCCGCGCCGGTCGTCGACACCTTAAGAAATTTCCGGCGAGACAGCGCTTGGCCTGGCTCACATTGTGCCGACCCGCAATTTATCTCACCACGATCTTCTTTATTGATCTTTCCTCCATCGAACCCAAAGAAGCGCCGAGTGCTGATCAGATCGATTGAGGTACTCGATCAGATCACTCTTTTCCTGATCGGTCAGATCAAGGCCGAGATGGCCGTCATAGTGCTCCTTCTGCGCAAGACGTCGATCGGTTCACTCCTCCTGCCAGGGGTCGATCAAGTTAAGGACCCGACGTCTCCTCCCGGCTCGAGGTCTATTTCAATAAAACCGTATGTCACCGTCCTGCTTCCTTGATCCCTTGCCTTCCCTTACAATCCCTTCCGGACACAGAGGAGTTCCGCCATGAGCGAAGACGCCGTCAACATGTCGATCCGCAAGTTCCTAAAGGAAGTCGGCGTCACCTCCCAGCGCAAGATCGAGGAGACGGTGCGCGAAGGGCAAATCGGCGGCAAGAAGCTGAAGGTCCGCATGACGCTGACGGCGGAAGGCACCGGCCTCAACCACGTGGTGGACGGCGAGATCGAACTTCCATAAGCCGGGCGAAGCGCGTCTTTGCCTGCCGATCCAGTGGTGGCAGGAGGTGGAGTGCCGCGAACTGGAGGGCGCACCCCGTCATCTGGCGGGACGCGGAGCGGCCGTTCAGGCCTCTACTACTATTGTCGGCGCGCCGGGCCTGGCATGGCCGATGATGCGAGCCGAAGGATAGCCGTCCGCGACGATCCTCTCGACGAGCGCCGCTGCGTGGTCGGTCTCGCAAGCAACCAGCAACCCGCCCGAAGTCTGTGGATCCGTGAGAAGATGGCGTCGCCACTCGGGCATGCCGGGAGGTAAGCTTACCGCGTCGCCATAGCTCGCCCAGTTGCGCCGCGATGCGCCGGTGACGTGGCCGTCGACCGCGAGCGAGGCAGCTTCGGAAAAGAGCGGCACGTCGTGGCTGCAAATTATCAGCGTGCACCCGGCACCGCGTGCCATCTCGAGGCCATGTCCGAGCAAGCCAAATCCGGTCACGTCGGTGACGGCGTGGACGCTCGCGTCCTGCGCCAGCTCCGATCCGATCCGGTTGAGAAGGGTGGTGGAGGCGATCATTTCGCGATAACCGCTCTCGGAAAGCGCCTGCTTCTTGATGGCGGCGGAGTAGATGCCGACGCCGAGCCCTTTCGTCAGGATCAAGGCGTCACCCGGCCTGGTGTCAGAATTGCGTCGGATATCTCCGGGTCGGCATGTGCCGATGACTGCGAGGCCATAAATCGGCTCCGGCGAGTCGATCGAGTGGCCACCTGCAACCGGGATTCCGGCGTCGGCGCAGACAGCTTCGCCACCTTTCAGGATTTCGCGGACCATGAGCGTCGGGATCTTGTCGAGAGGCATCCCGAGGATCGCCAGCGCCATGATCGGCCGGCCACCCATCGCATAGATATCGGACAGGGCGTTGGTTGCGGCAATCCGGCCGAAATCGTAGGGGTCATCTACCATAGGCATGAAGAAGTCGGTGGTCGCGATGACGCAAGTCGCGCCGTCGAGTTGCCAGACTGCCGCATCGTCGCCGGTCTCCGTGCCAACGAGAAGCTGATGATAGGGACTGGCAGCCGCCGGATCGGCGAGAAGCTGCTGCAGCACTGACGGTGCCAGCTTACAGCCGCAACCGCCGCCATGGGCGAGGCTGGTCAGGCGCACAACGGGCGCATCGGTTATTTCGGGCGAGAGGGCGATTGCCATAGTCGTCGAGCCTCCTCTGCTGGCACGCTTTAGTAGGGATCAAGGTCAACCGGAATGGAAAATACGATCGCCCAACGCACGGCACGTTTGGAGCACGCTTGCTCTCAGCGGATTTCGTTGAGCTAGGAAAGGCAAGGACCGTATCCGGCGTGCGAGGCATCGCCGTCATTGGGTATCGATCGAAAGGCGCCCCGACCCGCGGGAGCTGTTTCATCGCCACGCTTTACTGTATGATAATGCGTTCGTTTTCGTCAATCTCAATCGCGGTCACGAAAGGATGACAAGAATATTCAACAATAATACACAATGCCGATTTGCGGGCACAAACCTGTTGCAGGAAGGCGGTTCGGAGGGGCGCTTTTGCTGCACCGTACGCGCCTCGTTCTTTGGCATTGATTTTATTTGGTCCGAGACTAGTTAGTCGGATTGAACCGTTGGTTCGAGTTGCCTTGTGGGGCATCGGCTTCGGGAGGAACCCATGAACATCGATCTTTCTCGACGCGCGTTCCTGCAAACAGCAGGCGCGGGTCTCGCCGGTACTACGCTTGGAGCCCTCGGCTTCGGCGATAGCGAGGCCGCACACGCGGCGGCTATACGGCCCTTCAAGCTCGCGAACACCACCGAAACACGCAACACCTGTCCATACTGCTCGGTGGCTTGCGGCATAATCTTGTATTCGAAGGGCGATCTCAGAAAGGGCGAGCCGGCCGAGATCACCCATATCGAGGGTGACACTGATCATCCGACCAATCGCGGCACCTTGTGCCCCAAAGGGTCGGCCCTGCTCGGATTTGTCAAGTCGCCGACCCGTCTGCAACATCCGATGATCCGCAAACCGGGCTCGGACAAGTTCGAGCCGATAAGCTGGGAAGACGCACTCGGCCGCATCGCCCGCCTGATGAAGGACGATCGCGACAAGAACTTCGTCGCGACGAACAATGACGGCGTGACGGTCAACCGGTGGATCACCACCGGCTTCCTCGCCGCCTCGGCTTCGACCAATGAAACCGCGTTCGCGACCTACAAGGTGGTCCGCAGCGCGGGCATGCTGGTGTTCGACAACCAGGCACGTGTCTGACACGGCCCGACGGTGGCGAGTCTCGCCCCAACATTCGGCCGCGGCGCAATGACCAATTCCTGGACCGACATCAAGAACACGGATCTCGTCGTCATCATGGGCGGCAATGCCGCAGAAGCGCATCCTTGCGGCTTCAAATGGGTCACAGAGGCGAAGGCCAACCGCGGCGCCAAGCTCATCGTCGTCGACCCGCGCTTTACGCGCTCGGCTTCGGTGTCGGATCTTTACGCGCCGATCCGCCAGGGAACGGACATCGCCTTCCTGCTCGGGCTGATCAACTACTGCATCCAGAACGATAAGGTGCAATGGGACTATCTGAAGGCCTTCACAAACGCGACGTATGTCGTCAAGGAGGGCTTCACCTATCAGGACGGCCTCTTCTCCGGCTATAACGAGGCGAAGCGAGACTATGACAAGTCCAGTTGGGACTATGACATAGGCACGGACGGCTTTGCCGTTGTCGACGCGACATTGGCCAATCCCCGCTGCGTCTGGAATCTGCTCAAGAAGCATGTCGCGGTCTACACGCCGGAGATGGTCGAGCGCATCTGCGGCACACCGAAGGACCGGTTCCTGGAGGTGGCCGCGATGGTCGCCGAGACATCGTCTCCGACCAAGGCGATGACCTCGATGTACGCGCTCGGCTGGACCCAGCACTCGAAGGGCTCGCAGAACATCCGCGCCATGGCGATGCTGCAGCTTGTTCTCGGCAATATCGGTGTACGCGGCGGCGGCATGAACGCGCTTCGCGGTCACTCCAACATCCAGGGGCTGACCGACCTCGGGCTGATGTCGAACCTGCTGCCCGGTTATCTGACGCTGCCGACTGAGAAGGAGGTCGATCTGGCAGCCTACATGTCGACCCGAGGCTTCAAGCCGCTCCGGCCGAACCAGATGAGCTACTGGCAGAACTACAGGAAGTTCTTCGTAAGCTTCCAAAAGTCAATGTGGGGCAACGCGGCAACGCCGGAGAACGGCTTCGCCTATGACTACCTGCCGAAGCTCGACCTGCCGGGCTACGATCTGCTGCGGGCTTTCGAGCTGATGCACCAGGGCAAGATGAACGGCTATTTCTGCCAGGGCTTCAACCCGCTACAGGCAGCTCCGAACAAGAAGAAGGTGATCGAGTCCCTCTCGAAGCTCAAATACCTCGTCATCATGGATCCGTTGGACACGGAGACGGGCCGGTTCTGGGAGAACCACGGGCCGTACAACGATGTCGATCCGTCGCAGATTCAGACGGAAGTCTACCAGCTTCCCTCCACCTGCTTCGCCGAGGACGACGGCTCGCTGGTCAATTCGGGGCGCTGGCTGCAGTGGCATTGGGCCGGCGGCACGCCCCCCGGCGAGGCCAAACGCGATACCTGGATTATGGCGCAGCTCTATCTGCGCCTGAAGGAGCTCTACACCAAGGAAGGCGGCGCCTTCGCCGAGCCGATCGTCAAGCTCAACTGGCCTTATGCCGATCCCGGCGATCCGACGGCCGAGGAGCTTGCCCAGGAGATCAATGGTAGGGCGCTCGCCAGGGTAACCGACACGGCCGACCCGACAAAGGTGCTGGCCGAGGCCGGAAAGCTCTTGCCGGGCTTCGCCGCGCTGCGCGACGACGGCTCCACCTCCTGCGGCTGCTGGATCTATTCCGGCTGCTTCAACGAAAACGGCAACAACATGGCCAGGCGGGACACCACCGATCCTGACGAAACCGGCGCCTATTCCAAATGGGCGTTCTCATGGCCTGCCAACCGCCGCATTCTCTACAACAGGGCGTCGGCTGACCTCACCGGAAAGGCTTGGGATCCAAGCCGCAAGGTGATTGAATGGGACGGCACGAAATGGTCGGGCTACGATGTCCCCGACATCTTGCCAACGGCAAAGCCCGATCAAGTAGGCCCGTTCATCATGAATCCGGAAGGCGTCTCGCGCCTCTTTACCCGGGGCATGATGCGCGACGGACCATTCCCGGCGCATTACGAGCCATTCGAGTCGCCCATCGCGAACCCGATAGCTCCCAAAGTCCGCGGCAACCCCGCAGCGCGGGTGTTCGAAGGCGATATGGCCCAGTTCGCCGAATCGGCTTCGCAGGAGTTCCCCTACGCGGCGACCTCCTACCGACTGACCGAGCATTTCCACTTCTGGACCAAGCACGTCATCACCAATGCGGTGATGCAGCCGGAGTTTTTCGTGGAAATTTCGGAACAGCTTGCGGCCGAGAAGGGCATCACCAAAGGCGGCTGGGTGCGCGTCTGGTCGAAGCGCGGTTCCGTTGTGGCGAAGGCCATGGTGACCAAGCGGATCAGGCCGCTCACCTGCGATGGCAAGACCGTCCACATCGTCGGAATACCATTGCACTGGGGCTTCACGGGAGCGGCGAAGAAAGGCTTTGGCCCGAACATGCTCACCCCCTTTGTCGGTGACGCCAACATCGAGACGCCGGAATACAAGGCGTTCCTTGTCAACATCGAGCCCATCGTCGGGCCGGTAGCGTAGGAGGAGTAAGCGATGTTTCCTCCACTTCCAAATCCTTCGACGACGGATACCGCACCGCGTTTTTCCGACAAGGACCTCATCCGCCGCTCTGCCTCGACGGTTCCCGCGCCCGAGCAGCAATTGACGGAAGTCGCCAAGCTCATCGATGTTTCGAAATGCATCGGCTGCAAGGCGTGCCAGACGGCCTGCATCGAGTGGAACGACACGCATCCGGAGATCGGCTTCAATGCCGGCGTCTATGAGAATCCTGCCGATCTGACGCCGGACATGTTCACGCTGATGCGCTTCAGCGAATGGGACAATCCCGAGACAAACGAACTCGAATGGCTGATCCGCAAGGATGGCTGTATGCACTGCGCTGACCCGGGCTGCCTCAAGGCTTGTCCGGCACCAGGCGCCATAGTGCAGTATTCGAACGGCATCGTCGATTTCGTCCATGAGAACTGCATTGGCTGCGGCTATTGCATCAAGGGTTGCCCGTTCAACATTCCGCGCATCTCCAAAGTCGATCACACGGCCTACAAATGCACGCTCTGCTCCGACCGCGTGGCTGTCGGCCAGGGACCAGCCTGCGCCAAGGCCTGCCCGACCCAGGCAATCGTGTTCGGCACAAAAGACGAGATGAAACAGCACGCCGACGGCCGCATCAAGGACCTGAAATCGCGCGGCTATTCGAATGCCGGCCTCTACGATCCGCCCGGCGTCGGAGGGACGCATGTGATGTATGTGCTGCACCATGCCGACCAGCCGGAACTCTATTCTGGTCTGCCGAAGGAGCCGAAGATCAGTCCGCTCGTGGAGGCGTGGAAGGGCGTGACCAAATATGCCGGCCTCACCATTCTCGGCGTGGCGGCCGGCGTCGGCCTGCTTCACCATCTGGTGATGGGACCGAACAGGGTCTCCGAGGCGGATGAGGAGCATGCCGAAGAGCTGACGGAAGGCGACAACGATGGCCGCATATGACGTGAAGCCGAACGAGCAGGTACATCCCGGCAAGCCAGTCATCGTGGACCGCTACACGGTGAGCGCGCGGATCAACCATTGGATCACGGCGGCCAGCCTGATCCTGCTCGCCTTGTCCGGCCTTGCCATGTTTCACCCGAGCCTGTTCTTCCTGTCGGGGCTGTTTGGCGGCGGCCAGTTCACGCGCTTCATTCACCCATGGATCGGCGTCTTGCTCTTCTTCAGCTTCCTTGGGCTTTTCCTTCGGTTCTGGAAGGCCAATTTGTGGAGGCCCGAGGACGGAACGTGGCTCGCCCGTTTCCGTGACGTATTGTCCAATCACGAGGACAACGTTCCCGACGTCGGCAAGTACAATGCCGGCCAGAAGCTCGTCTTCTGGTCAATGTCGATCCTCATCATCATCCTGATTTCGAGCGGCGTTGTCATCTGGCAACAATATTTCGCCGCTTACACCACGATCGGCCAGCAGCGGGTTGCGCTGCTTGTTCATTCGATCGCTGCCGTGGCGATCATCGGCGTCTGGATTATCCATTTCTATTCGGCCATCTGGGTACGCGGCACCATTCCCGCCATGACGCGCGGACGGGTGACCGGCGGCTGGGCTTGGCGGCATCATCGCAAATGGCTGCGTGAACTGATCGCAGGCAAACCGGACGGACGTTCGGGATCGAATCCCGCCGAATGAGCGGGTATTTGTTTTTACGCAATTCCGGACGGAAAACCGTTATACACTTTTCGTGGAATTGCTCTGGAGCAGTATCAAGCCGACCACGTGGCCCGTGAGGTTCGTGAGGTTGAAATGCCAAGGCAACAAGATCCGTCACGCCCTGACCCGACTGTAATCGGCGAGGTCTCGGCCCCACCCTTTGCGCGCCTGCCTGATCCGCAGACCTTGTTCATTCGCCGCTCCGAGCGATTGAATGTGTTGGCGGATGACCACCAGCTCGGCCCCTATCTCCGCTTCCTCGCTGCACTGACGGATGCGCAGCACCGCATCCAGGACGGCTTGCCGGAGATCGAATTGCCGACCGCGGAGGCGCGCGAGCGCGCACGAACCTTCGCTATGCCGCCGCTCGATCGCAACCAATCCACTTCGGATGCCGCCCTTAGAATGACGCTCGGCCGCCTGTTCGAAGTGGCAGCCACGATCGAAAAACCCAAGGCGGCCGCAGCCGCCTTGGACAGGCTGGCGAATATCGATGCGTCCGGGGTCGACTCCATGGTGCGCAATGTGCTCACCGATGCGATCCCAATGAACGCGCTTGCCGAGCATGTCTATGTCGCGGCCGCGCTGCAGGTTCACTTTGCCCGCCTCGCGGCATGTCTCGACAGCTCGAAGCTGGTTCCGGTTGCCGACGGCGCCTGTCCGGCCTGCGGTGGGCCGCCCGTATCCTCGATCATCGTCGGTTGGCACGGCGCACACGGGGCGCGGTTCTGCGTCTGCGCGCTGTGTGGAACATTGTGGAACCACGTCCGTGTCAAATGTACGCTGTGCGGCTCGACCAAGGGGATAGGCTATCAGGAAATCGAGGGAGGCCCTGGCACGGTCAAAGCCGAGACCTGCGATGCATGCGGCTGCTATGTAAAGATCCTGTACCAGCACAAGGATCCGGCTCTCGATCCGGTCGCCGACGACGTGGCGACGCTCGGCCTCGACCTGCTCGTCCGCGAGGGTGGCCATCGCCGCGGATCGTTCAATGCGTTCCTTGTTGGCTATTGAGGATACGATGACCGCTTCATCGGCAAACCCTTTGCGCAATCTTCCGTCGGTCGACCAAGTGCTGAGGACCCCGCTGGCGGCGGCCGCAATCGAGCGCTTCGGACGGCAGGCCGCGACGGAGGCCATTCGCCGAGCCGTCGCCGATGCACGAATGGCCTCCCGCAATGCCGCAGCCGTCGTGCCGGAGGCAAACGATCTTGCCGGCGACGCGCTCGTGCAGCTCAGGGACGGCGAACGCTCTTCCCTGCGTCCCGTTTTCAACCTGACCGGAACGGTGCTGCATACCAATCTCGGACGAGCCCTCCTCGCGAAAGAGGCGGTCGAGGCTGTTGGGCTGGCGATGCGCGAAGCGGTGGCTCTCGAATTCGATGTCGAGAAAGGCGAGCGCGGCGAACGGGACGATCATCTTCGATCGCTCGTTTGCGAGCTGACCGGAGCCGAGGATGCAACCGTCGTCAACAACAACGCGGCTGCCGTCCTTCTCGTGCTCAACACGCTGGCGCTCGGTCGCGAAGCGATCGTTTCGCGAGGCGAGTTGATCGAGATCGGCGGCTCTTTCCGGATGCCCGAGATCATGACGCGCGCCGGCGCCAGGCTTGTCGAGGTCGGCACCACCAACCGCACGCATCGCAAAGACTATGTCGCGGCGATCGGCCCGGAGACCGGGCTCATCCTCAAGGTGCACACGTCGAACTACCGGGTCGAAGGATTCACGGCCGAGATCCGGGCACCCGAGCTCGCTTCAATCGCAAAGGCGCATGGGGTACCGCTGGTCCATGATCTCGGTTCGGGCACGCTGGTCGATCTAGCCCGCTACGGCCTTGGGCGCGAGCCGACCGTGCGCGAGGCGATCGCCGACGGCGCCGATCTCGTCACATTCTCCGGCGACAAGCTGCTTGGCGGTCCGCAGGCGGGTTTCATCGTCGGCCGCAAGGACCTGCTCGCAGCGATCAGCCGCAACCCGATGAAGCGGGCGCTCAGGGTCGACAAGCTTCGTCTGGCCGCGCTCGAGGCGACGTTGAAGCTCTACCGCGACCCCGACCGCCTGGCCGAGCGCCTGCCGACGCTAAGGCTGCTCTCGCGCTCGGTGAGGGAGATTGCAGCGCAGGCAAAGCGCCTTGCTCCCCTGGTTGCTGACGCCGTGGGCGAAGCCTTTGCGGTCGACACGGTGGAGTGCCGGAGCCAAGTCGGATCCGGCGCGCTGCCGCTCGAAACTGTGCCAAGCGCCGGGCTTGCTCTCAAGCCGCGCTCAGGGAGCGGCCGGGCGCTCGAAGCGCTTGCGGCTGCGCTGCGTGGGCTGGGCGTCCCCGTGATCGGGCGCATCGAAAACCAGGCGCTCGTGCTCGATTTCCGCTGCCTGGAAGACGAGGCGAACTTCATCGCCAATCTAGCCGGCTTAAATCCGGGAGGAACCGATGCGCTGGCTTGACCGCCTTGCGCGCCGCCCAGCCGAGACGCCTGTGGCCGCACGCATGACCGAGGCCCTCGAAGCCGCGCGGCGAGGCGATCATGCCGTGGCTCTCTCCATATGGGAGCCGCTGGCTCACCGGGGCGTTGCCCGCGCTCAGAACAATATCGGCGCCTGCTTCGCCGCAGGGCTCGGCGTCGAGCGTGATGCGGATATGGCCCTTCGCTGGCTGGCGCTCGCCGCCGAGGCAGGGGATCCTGTCGGGCAAAGGAACCTGGCGTCGCTCTATTTCCGCGGCGAAGGCGTCGAGCAGGACTTTCGCCGGGCGGCCGAGCTCTATCGGGCCGCAGCGGAAACTGGCGACGGACCGGCGCAGGATATGCTGAGCTGGATGCTGCTGGAAGGCGAAGTGATGGCTCCCGATGTCGGCGAGGCGCGACGTTGGGCGCTTGCCGCGGCCGATCAAGGCATCGCATCCGCGATGACCCGGATCGGCATGCTTTATCATAATGCGCTCGGCGTGCCGCGCGATCCGGACGAGGCTGTCCGCTGGTGGCGCCGTGCTGCCATGCGAGGAGACGCCGAAGGGCAGGCAATGCTCGGCGCCGCCTGCCATCTTGGTACGGGCGTGCCGGCTGACGCGGTCGAGGCGCTGGTTTGGCTCCTGCGTGCCCAGGCAGGCGGCAGCGCCCTTGCCAGCCGCTATCTGGCTGCGGTGCGGGCCGAATTGAGCGCGGGCGATGCCGCCGAGGCCGAGCGTCGCGCCGCCGCGCCGTTGCCGGAGACCGCATCATGATCGTCGGCACGGCGGGACATGTCGACCATGGCAAAACTGCGCTGGTGCATGCGCTGACCGGTATAAACACCGATCGTTTGCAGGAGGAAAAGACACGCGGCATGACCATCGATCTCGGCTTCGCCTATTTGCCGGTGCCGGGTGGGGATAGCATCGGTTTCGTCGATGTTCCCGGGCACGAGCGTTTCGTACACACGATGCTCGCCGGCGCCAGCGGCATCGACTTCGTGTTGCTCGTGGTGGCCGCCGACGACGGCGTCATGCCGCAAACCCGGGAGCATCTCGCCATCGTCGATCTGCTCGGTGTCAAGCGCGGCGCCGTCCTGCTCACGAAATGCGATCTGGCCGGTCCAGAGCGCCGCACTGCGGTGGCGAACGATATCCGCTCGGTGCTTGCCGGGACGATGCTTGCCGAGGCCCACCTGATTCCCGTCTCGGTCGTTACAGGCGAAGGTATCGATGAACTCAGGTATCTCTTGTTCGAGGAGGCGTCTCATCTTGCCCGGCGTGCAGTTTCGGGCCGTTTTCGATTAGCGGTGGACCGCTCGTTCACGCTGCGCGGCGTGGGCACCGTCGTGACGGGCACCGTGCTTTCGGGTTCTCTCGGTACTGGGGACAACGTGGTCGTAAGCCCGTCAGGATTGCTTGCGCGGGTCCGATCGATCCACGCCCAGAACCGGCCGACTGAACGTGGTCGGGCGGGAGACCGTTGCGCGCTCAATCTGACCGGCGAAAGGGTTTTCAAGGAGGCGATCCGGCGCGGCGACGTAATTGTCGATCCGAAGCTTCACGCGCCGTCGGACCGGATCGATGCAAGCCTTCGCGTTCTGCCGGGTGAACGCAAGCCGATCGGCCAATGGTTTCCGGTGCGGCTCCACCATGCCGCGACGGAGGTGGGGGCACGCATTGTACTCCTCGGAGACGAACCGATCGGGCCTGGCGGCACGGCCAATGTTCAATTGGTGCTGGACAGTCCGATCGCGGCCGCTGCCGGCGACGTTTACGTGGTGCGCGACACCTCCGCGCAGCGAACCATCGGCGGCGGACATTTTCTCGATCTGCGGGCGCCCAGCCGCAAACGCCGCGCGCCGGAACGGCTGGTCCAACTCGATGCCCATGCGCTATTGGCGCCCGAACTGGCCGCCGCCGCACTCCTTGATGCGCCGCCCCACTATTTCGACCTGAAGGGTTTCGCGCGCGACAGGGCGCTTAGTGATTGCGAGACGGAAGGCCTGATCGATCAACTCGGGCTTGTCCGATTTGCCGTCGGAGAAATGCTTCTCGTGCTGTCGCCAGAGCGCTGGTTGCGATTCAAGCGCGACTTGGCCGCGACCCTGGAGAACTTCCATGCCGACAATCCGGATTTGCCGGGCGTAGGAATGGAGAGACTGCGTATTGGGCTTGATCCACGTCTGCCGGCCCCCTCTTTCATAGCAGTTCTGCGGAGCCTTTCGCACGCTGGAGAAGTTGCCTTGGACGGAGCCTGGGTGCGGCTGCCCGGTCATGAGGCGCACCTGACGGCAAAGGATGAAACTCTCTGGCTGCAGATCCAGCCTCTCATCGGCGGACCCGAACGATTCCATCCGCCGAGAGTGTGGGATATTGCCGAGGTGCTGGCCGCGCCGGAGACGGAAATCCGGCGGCTTCTGAAGCTTGCCGGCCGCATAGGGAAGGTCCACGAGGTCGCTCATGATCACTTCTTCCAGCGCCAGGCGTTGGCGCAGATCGTCGAGATCGCGCGCGACCTCGCTGCGTCGATGCCCACAGACGAGTTCACCGCTGCTCAATTTCGCGATCGCGTGGGCAGCGGACGCAAGGTCGCCATCCATATCCTCGAATTTCTCGATCGGCACGGCGTGACGCTGCGGCGGGGAGACTTGCGCCGTCTGAACAGGCGCAGGCTGGACCTGTTCCGCCTGACAGGCGAGGGTGAGCCGCCGATGGCGCAAATTTCTGGAGGAGCATCGTCCCCGGTGGGGCGTCCGGACTTCAAATCCGGGAGGGGCCGCGAGTCGGTCTCTGGTGGGTTCGACTCCCACTCTCTTCCGCCATCCTGGTGAGCCAAGATGAACCCGACGGCTTCCTTTCTGAATGACCTGAAAACGACGGCTGAGACCGCCAGGACAACCGAGGCAAGCTTCAGGCGACAAGCGGCCAATCAGATCGCGGTTCTGGAACAGGAGCGCGCTTTCGCCTTCAGGCGGCTCAATCTCATGCAGGCGATCTCGGACGCCGTGGCCTCAGCCGAAAGTGAGGAGATCGCCGTGGCCAGCGCTTTGGCCGTCCTGCGCTTGCGGCTCGGCTGGAATGCGGACAGCGAGGCGCGCACGGAAGCGATCACGCATTTTGGCCCCGTTGCGCTTGCGTTGTTCCAGGCTGCGAAGCTGCCCGAGGACGAACCCGCCACCAATATCGGCGAGGCCCTTGCGATTTTTGAGCATTGGTACTCCGAATCCCGGGGATCGTCGTTCTGGTTGCTATTCGAGCACCAGATCGTGGACACGCCGCTGGTCGACTTTTGACCGACGGACTTTTCGGCATACCCGGATGTGAAAGCAGAGAGCGCAACGTCGCTTTTTTACCGACGACACGATGCGGTAACCGGCGCCTCGGTCACCGCCGCAAGCAGCTGCTTGGGCGCGGACGCCGGAAGGCGTTCACTCCCATGACATGGGAGCCATATTCGAGCCTTATGTCGTCGAGGTTGGCCGGCTACCTAGAGATCGCGCGCGCTCTCAAGCCAGGGGATATGTGACAGAACGAAAGGCGCTCGGCGCCAGGAACGGCGCGCAAGAAGACAGGAGCAATTAGCAGGTGGCCCGCGGAGCGCGCGACTCGATGGAAGGGCATGGGTGTCACCCCACCAAAGCTGGTGCAGAACTGCGACGAAGCGAAAGGCCCACCACGTCTGGGCATTGTTCCGCTCCGAGGCTTCATCATGGCTCTTTGATAATGGCAGGAGCAATCAAGGTGCTCATTGTCAGGTATCCCGCAATTCGTATAGGCCGCCATGGTTCTTGTTGCAGAGTTCTTTGAAGGCGGACTCTGCTTCCCGCGGGATCGTCTTCTCGTACTCACGCCATTTAGGGAGGCAGCCTTTGTCCCCGGGGAGCTTCGTGTAGGTCGGGCAGCCCTGGCGGCCGGTCGATGATCCCGAGCATTTCGTTCTGTGGACCTGCTTCTTGCGCGATCCGAGTTTCCCCCATACGAAAGCGGACTTGCAATAGGAGTTGATGAATGACCGAAGAGAAGAATCGCCAGAACGCGGAATTGATGGAATTGACCGCGGATATTGTCGCGGCGTTTGTCCAAAATAACGCAGTGCCCGAAGCAAGCCTGCCCGATCTGATTTCTTCGGTAAACTCCGCTCTCGTTAGCTTAGTCAAGCCAGCTGAAGTTGAGCAGCCAACACAGAACCCGGCGGTCAATCCCAAAAAGTCTGTGTTTCCCGACCACATCATTTCGTTGGAAAACGGGCGCAAGTTCAAGTCGATGAAACGGCACTTGGGCTTGCTTGGCATGACGCCTGACGAGTATCGAGCCAAGTGGGGGTTGGCGCGGGACTATCCTATGGTGGCACCAAGCTACGCAGCACAGCGATCGGAGCTGGCGAAGTCGATCGGACTTGGTCGCAAGGCGGGCGAAAAAATGCCCGCCAAGAAGCCCCCGGGCAAGAAGGTAGCAGCCAAGCGGGTGAAGGCCTAAGACCCAGCCTCAGGCAAGCGGACCAATGCAATGACACGCCAATCATTGCCGAAGAGCTTGAAAGCGCGGCCGATCGCATCGCAGACATTTCGCGCGCGGATCTGCAGATCATTCTGCGTCGCGCTGCATTGATGCTCAGAAATATGACAGGCGTGCCGCTGGAACCGGCAACTCATGACGGCTCTGAAGTCTATTGCTGCTGAAATGAGAGTCGGCGGATCAGACCTACTTCAGGTCATCTTGTGCGAGTGGCTCGAAACAACGCGATCCCCGGGGGGTCAGGAATTGGTGATGATTCGTTTCCGACGCTTGATCGAAATCAGATGGGAACGACGGGTTATCTGGAGAGACCAGAGCGAAGCGCTCCCGTCCATTCACTGTCCTCATCGAATTCGCGTACCGGGAGTAAGACGCGACTTCGACACATCGGCGAACGGATCAAAAGCTGCCCCCAGTCTCAGCGACGGGTCCCTACGATATGGCTCTGCTGGGCCTTCTTTGACCGATCGCAACTCTGTTATTATCGGATGGGAGTCCTTCAGCGAAGTGAGCGAGTAGTCAAGTTGTCGCCACATGGGCAACTTCATCCGGTCGTTCGAGCCGCCCCCTAACATCATTCGGGAACGCGAACTTTCGACCGCGGGGGAAGTTCGCCCGCTCGCGGCCGCCCTTGTGCCAATCACGTCGCTACTGCCCTGCATTGTACAGCGGCGTCGCAGCACATGGGCGGTGGTCGTTAACACGCTGGGGTTCGGAGCGATGGGCTTCCTGGTCCTTGCATTTGCGCTTGCCTAGGTCCTCAAAACGCCGAACCATCCCTGCAGCAGATGGTGGCCGCGATTTTGGTTCCCGGAGTTCACCGTCTCTCAGCGCGGCCTCCGGTACTGGCCCTGCCATAGGGGTGGCGCCAGAAGACGCCCAGGAACGACTGCAACGATGGCGATGACGACAGATATGCACCAGGCTGCAGCCTCTGCTTCTTGAGGCACTGCGCTACCGCGCAGGGGAGCAGGGGTTTCTGCCCGTATTGACTAAGCCCCGTAAGCCTTTGATGTTGCGTGCTGGAGCATAGATATTTGGCGTCGCTGTGGAGTATCTCATGGCCGATCTCAAGGAAACCGAATCGTCCGCGCCGACCGAAGTGCCGGTGAAAGAACAGACATCTGGCACCAAGAAAACGGCGTCGAAGCCGAAGAAAGCAACCGGGCAGCAGACGCGTGCCGTGCGGACCAGAGCGGCCAAGTCGGGCAAGCCGCTGCCTTCAGCAGAAGCGGTCGCTTCCGCCACCGTCCGGAAAGCGCGGAAAATATACTCTGCAGAGGAGCGTGCCCAAAAGCTCGGAGAGGTCGAGAAGCAGACAAGCCGGGGGGAGAGCACCAAGGCCGCTGTCAAGAAAGCAGGAATATCGGAACAGACCTACTATCACTGGAAGAAGGCTGCCGGGCAGGCGGCGCCACATAGCGACGAGCTCAAGGATCTGCTGAGGCTTGAAGAGGAGAATGCCCGGCTGAAGAAGCTCCTCGCCGACCGGCTCCGCAAGGAAAATGCCGATCTCAGGAAGAAGCTCGGGCTTGATTGAGCCGGTTCTTGGGGAAAGCTGCGCCGTTGGTCGGGCGCCGAATGCACTTGTGCCGCCTGAGTTTCGACGCCGCTCTTTTCTAGCTGAGCTGCTGCGGCAGAACATCGTCGTGCTTTCAGGCAACACCCACAGGCCGTCGAAATCACGAACGCTGGCGCATCATCTGGGGGAGGCGCTGCGCGAAAGATTATCCGTCACGGTGAATTTCCTCGATCTGGTCGACGCCGGCCGCGGTTTGGGTGCAGCATTCACGCGGCAGGAATTGACGCCGGAGGCGCTGAGTGTCTTGGGGGCTGTCGAGCAGGCTGACGCGCTGATCGTCACGACGCCGGTCTACAACGGCTCCTATGCGGGCCTCGTCAAACATCTGTTCGATCTCATCGATCCGCTGGCGCTCGTCGACCGGCCGGTCCTGATCGGCGCAACAGGCGGCGGTCAACGCCACGCTCTGGTGGTCGAGCATCAGCTTCGCCCCCTGTTTGGCTTCTACTCGGCACTGACGGTGCCAAGCGCCGTCTACGGCAGTGACAGCGACTTTTCCGACGGGAAGCTCACGGACCCGCAGGTTCTGGCGCGGGCCGGGCAGGCGGTGGACCAGTTCGCCACCCTGGTTTCGGCACGGCAGCCGAAGCGCCAACAGGTCAGTCTGGCCTCAGCCTAAGGGGCAGCGAGTCGTAGACGTCCCTGGTCCTTAGGTTCGCCAGACCATACGAGAGAATGCGAAGGAAATGGGTTGGCGAACCCTCCGCTAACGTATTGATTTCCCAATAGGGAACGTTGACCCTGCAGGTCGAAGGGTCGCATTTGTTCGCCATGGCATCGTTCGCGCGTTGGAAGCGATGTTAGCATGCGGGCGAGGCATGATGAAAACGGGGAAGGTCTCATGAGTTTCGATGATATCGATCTCAATTTGCTGAGAGTGTTCGACGTGATGATGCGTGAAAGGAGCGTAACGCGCGCAGCTGCCGAATTGGGAAGAACACAATCAGCTGTAAGTCATTCCCTATCGAAGCTTCGCTACCTGTTGCAGGATGAATTGTTCACGAGAGACGGGGGCGAAATGCGACCAACCCCTCGGGCAGTGGAGTTGCTGTCAGATATTTCTGCTGCGCTGGCGACGATCCGTGCGTCGATCGACCGGCATCAGATCTTCAATCCAGCAACGACGCGACGCAACTTTCGCGTGGGACTCACTGACTATCACGCCATGATATTCATCCCAGGGCTCATTCGAGAATTTTCGAGGCAAGCGCCTGGCGCGACGCTGAACGTCATTCCCGCAAACGGACCCGAAATCGGTTCATCGGTCTATTTGAGACAAGTCGACTGTGCACTGACGGGAGCGGCAATACGCGACGACCCAGGTCTCTTGAAGGTGGAGCTTGGCCAGGATCGATTGTTTTGCGCGGTGTGGAGTGGAAGCAAGATCGCCAGGAACGCAATGACACTGGAAACATATTTGGCCAGTTCTCACCTGCAGATTTCCGCAGATGGTCTGGCAGAAGGCCTCGCGGATGCCGCCCTCAAGCAGCATGGTCTCCGGCGCAATGTCGTTGCGACCATCTCGAATTATCTGGTGCTGCCCTGGGCGCTTCGCGGCACTGAACTGATTACTCATTGCGGCGATGCAATCCTGCAAATGCTGGACGAGAGGAGTGAGGTGACGTTGGTCCCGCCGCCCCTTCCCGTATCGAATGTGAATGCCTGGCTCATTGTTCACCGCCAGATGGCGAATGACCCCGGTACCAAATGGCTCCGGGAAATAATCATGAGCATCTACAACGAGTCGCGGACCGAGAGAGACCAAGGGTCAACCGTCGGAGCACCGGGGTTGGCTGCACCATAGGTCGCGCGCGCCGTCGCTCATTCGATTAGCCCGCCCCAAGCAAACTAGCCCGATCAGCACCCAAGCTCCCTTTCACCCGAGAGCGAGTGCCTCCTCAATTATGAATGACGCTCATTTTCGCAATGAGAACAGTCAATTTGACGAATAGTCATACTTGAGGCCACATTCCCTTCAACAAAAACAGGGGAATACCGAAATGAGATCGATGTTCAAGGGCTTTCTTGCCCTCGCTATCGCGTGCACCGCCTCCTCGGCGTGGTCCGCAACCCTCGACAATGTCAAGAAAAATGGCGTGCTGACGTGTGGCACAAATTCGGCCACGGCTGGCTTCAGCCTTCCCGATAATGAAGGCAAATGGACCGGATTTGTGGTCGACTATTGTCGCGCCGTGGCCGCTGCCGTGCTCGGGGATGCGCAAAAGGTCAAGTTCATCCCATTGACGCCAAAAGATCGCTTCACCGCCTTGCAGTCGGGGGAGATCGACATTCTTGCACACAACGCAACATGGACATCGTCGCGCGATACGTCGCTCGGCATCCTGTTTGCGGGGACGTACTTCTATGACGGTCAGGGATTTATGGTGCGCAAGGCGGACAACATCACATCAGCCAAGGGGCTCGAGGGCGCATCGATTTGCGTCACCCAGGGCACCACGACCGAGTTGAACCTTGCCGACTATTTTCGCTCGCAGTCGATCAAGTACACCACGGTTGGTTTCGCCGACGAGGAAGCTGTCGTGAAGGCTTACGAGGAGGGGCGTTGCGACGTCCTGTCGGCGGACACCTCCACCTTGAACGCATCGCGGCTTCGCATGGCCAAGCCGGACGACAGCATCGTTCTTCCCGAACTGATCTCCAAGGAGCCGCTTGGCCCGGCAGTGCGGCAGGGAGACGACCAGTGGTTCAATGTGGCTAAGTGGACGCTGTACGTGATGGTGGCCGCGGAAGAATATGGGGTCAGCTCCAAGAACGTTGATGCGATGAAGTCGTCGGACAATCCTAGCATCCGTCGTCTGCTTGGAGTGGACGGCAGCATAGGCAAGGATATCGGGCTCGGCAACGACTGGCCGGTCCAGGTGATCAAACAGGTCGGCAACTACGGCGAAGTGTTTGATCGCAATGTCGGCAAGGATTCGCCGCTGAAAATGGAGCGCGGCATGAACGCGCTCTGGAACAAAGGCGGCGTTCAGTACGCTCCGCCGATTCGCTAGGCAAAGCATGGTTGCAAGGCGCTGGCGCGTTACCGCCAGCGCCTTGCACAGATCCCGATAGGAACACGCCATGTCCGATTTGTCGCTTCCAGCGCCCTCGCGCAGGAGCCTATCGCTGCACGATACGAAAGTGCGCGGCGTTTTCTACCAGCTCTTGCTCGCAGGTTGCCTGTTGGCTTTGGCCCTGGGCATCGGCATGCAGACCGCATCGAATATGCGGGTCCGGGGGATTCCGCTCTCATTCGATTTTTGGGGTGAGGCTGCCGGCTTCGACATCAATCAAACCCTGATACCGTACGATGCACTATCCACCTACGGTCATGCGTTCTGGGTGGGAGTGGTCAATACCCTCTACGTCAGCTTCCTCGCAATCTTGCTGGCCACCTTGCTTGGCTTCGTCATCGGCGTTGCCCGCCTCTCGCCGAACTGGATCGTTTCGAAGGTGGCGACCGCCTATGTCGAGCTTGTGCGCAATGTCCCGTTATTGCTGCAGCTGCTGTTCTGGTACAACGCCGTCCTCAAGCCGTTGCCTTCCCCGAAGGCGTCCATCGCCATCCCCGGCGGCATCTACCTCAACAATCGCGGCCTCATCATTCCGGAGATCCAGTGGCATCCGGGGGCGGGGCTTGTGGGCCTGGCATTGGTAGCGGCCGTTTTCTGCTGCATTGCATTCTGGTTCCGCGCCAAGAGTGTCCAGAAACGAACTGGCAAGCAGCTGCCGGTATTTTTGGTCAGCCTGGCGACCTTGATAGGATTTCCGCTGATCGTGTTCCTGGCGGCTGGCGAGCCGGTCTCGTTTGTCGCGCCGCAGCTGCGGGGTTTCAACTTTCAAGGCGGACATCAACTCTATCCAGAGTTTGCCGCTCTCCTGATCGGTCTGTCGGTCTACACCGGATCCTACATCGCCGAGATCGTCCGGAGTGGCATCCAGGCAGTGCCAAAGGGCCAGAGCGAGGCTGCGTATGCGCTGGGGCTGGCGCCGGGCAAGACGCTTCGCCTTGTCGTTGTTCCGCAGGCGCTGCGTATTATCATCCCGCCTTTGACAAGCCAGTATCTCAATCTAATCAAGAACTCGTCGCTTGCGGTGTTCATCGGCTATCCCGACCTCGTTCAGATCTTTGCCGGGACGGTCCTCAACCAGACCGGCGCCGCCGTCCAGGTCATGGCGATCACCTTGTCCGTCTATCTCGTTATCTCCCTTGCCACGTCGTTGGCCATGAACGCGTGTAACCGACATTTTGCGATCGTCGAGAGGTGACGCATGAGCGATCAGTCCATGCATTCGCCAGTTGTCAGCAGCGCGCTCATACCAGCGATGGCGCCCCCCGCTGACGTTTGGCCGGGTCCAGTGACCTGGATGAAAAAGAATCTGTTTTCGACGCCGTCTTCAGGCGCGCTGACAATATGCTTTCTCCTCTTCGCCGTGTGGCTGCTGCGTCACTTTCTGAGCTTTGCGATCTTCGACGCGGTCTGGAGCGGCGGTCGCGAGGCTTGCCGCACGAACAGCCAAGGAGCTTGCTGGCCGTTCATTGCCGAGAAGTTCGACTACCTGCGATACGGCGCGTACCCGGTTTTCGAGCGGTGGCGCGTGGACCTGGCACAGGCGATCGGCGCCATCCTCATCGTTTGGCTTCTGTGGACGAAGGCTCCGCGGCGCAAAGTGGCGGCGTTGTTGTTCTTCCTTGTCTACCCCGTTGCCGCGTTCGTTCTCGTGCGCGGGGTCGCCTGGCTCCATTTGTCTGTCATCGATACGACGCTCTGGGGCGGTCTCCTGATCACGCTGCTGATGTCGATTGTGGGCATCGTCTTCTCGCTTCCGATCGGGGTTATCCTGGCGCTTGGACGCAGGTCCGAACTGCCTTTCGTCAAGGCGGTTTGCGTCACATTCATCGAAGTCGTCCGGGGCGTGCCGTTTATCACGGTGCTGTTCATGGCGAACTTCATGATGCCGCTTTTCGTGCCGGATTACTTAACGCCAGATCGTCTCCTTCGCCCCCTCATGGAGCTGTTCTCGTCCGCCTATATGGCCGAAGTTGTGAGGGCCGGCCTTCAGGCGATCCCGAAGGGCCAATACGAGGCGGCGAAGGCGCTTGGGATCAGCTACTTCGACATGATGCGCCTGATCGTCCTCCCCCAGGCGTTGACGATCGTCATACCGAGCATCGTCTCCACCTTCATCGGTCTGTTCAAAGACACCACTCTGGTCGCCATCGTCGGCATCGCGGATTTCCTGAAAGCCATCGAAACGGCGCGCGTCGATCCGAACTGGGCAGGCCCGACGATCTCATCAACCGGCTACCTCTTTGCGGGACTGGTCTACTGGGGCTTTTGCTTCGGCATGTCCCGTTACTCGCAATCGATGGAGCGCCAATTGGCGCGCGGCCACAAATCTTAGGACGCGACGATGATGCCACAAGCAATGTACGCATCGACGAAGGGACAGCCCTTCAACAAGGCGATGGCCATTGAACTGCGTGACGTCAACAAATGGTTCGGTTCATACCATGCGCTCAGGAACATCAACCTGTCGGTGCCACAGGGGCAGCGCATTGTGATCTGCGGCCCCTCGGGGTCGGGCAAATCGACGATGATCCGGTGCGTCAACCATCTCGAGGAGCATCAGTCGGGCGAGATCATCGTCGACGGCAAAGCGGTAACCGGGGATCTGCGCAAGATCGACGAAGTTCGCAGCAACGTCGGGATGGTTTTCCAGCACTTCAATCTGTTTCCCCATCTTACGGTGCTTGAGAATTGCACCCTTGCGCCGGTGTGGGTGAGAAACATGCCGCGGATGGCGGCCGACGAATTGGCGCGCCACTATCTGGAGCGAGTCAAAATTGCGGAGAAGGCGGACAGCTACCCAGGGCAGCTGTCAGGCGGCCAGCAGCAACGCGCCGCGATAGCCCGGGCTCTCTGCATGAACCCAAAGATCGTGCTCTTCGACGAGCCAACCTCTGCCCTCGATCCGGAGATGGTCAAGGAAGTGCTGGACACGATGGTGTCGCTCGCCAGCGAGGGCATGACGATGCTGTGCGTGACGCATGAGATGGGCTTCGCGCGGGAGGCGGCCGATCGCGTGGTGTTCATGGACCGCGGGGAGATCGTCGAGACCAACACGCCCCATCAGTTCTTCACCAACTCCCGGTCGGAACGGGCGCGGCAGTTTCTGGCGCAAATCCTCAAGTAGGGCCGTCCGCGGAGGCAAAGCGGCCGTGGCCGTGGCAATAGATTTTTTCAGGTGATTATCACATGGCTTGTGCAGACACGCCCGCATCGGCGGTTGGGCAACGAAATATTGCGGGAATAGATTTCGACCAAATCCACGACCGCCAGCAATTCGGATCCGTCAAATGGGCCAACCAGTGGGACGAGTTCTCTCCGCAGGTCGAGGGCCAGGACCTGCTGTCCCTATGGACGGCAGATATGGATTTCCGTGCCCCGGAAACCGTCATCGCGCGGCTGCGCGAGGCCGCGGACCATGGCATCTACGGCTACACACGACGCGATCCGCGCCACTATGAGATCGTGCAATCGTGGTTCACACGCCGGCACAATTGGTCACCGAAACTGGAGACCCTGCTTCCCGCGCCGGCGATCATGCCGTCGGTCGCTGCGATACTGCGAACCTTCACGAAGCCCGGTGACGGCGTCATTGTGCAGTCGCCCGTGTACTCGCCCTATTTCGAAGTGGTTCAGGGAAATGGGCGGATTCTGCTCACGAACCGGCTGAGGCTGCAAAACAACAGGTATGAACTCGATCTGGAAGACTTCGAGAAACTGGCGGCCGGCGGCGCCAAGGTGTTCCTGCTGTGCAATCCTCACAATCCTGCCGGAATGGCCTGGACACTCGAAGAATTGACAGCGCTGAACGACATTTGTGAGCGCCATGGGATTTTGGTCATATCCGACGACATTCACTGCGACATAAGGTTGTCGGACCGCCCGCACATCGTCTTCTCCTCCATCTCGGACGATGCCGCGGAGAAGTCGTTCATCTGCACCGCTCCAACGAAGACTTTCAATCTTGCCGGGGTGCCTTCGGCAACCATTGCGGTGGCGAGCAAAAAGCGCCGCGAGCAGCTTCTTGCCGCGATGCAGGCCTCATTCATGGTGAATGCAAACTTTTTCGGCCGCCTGGCCCTGGAGGTTGCCTACAGCACCGGCGCGCCCTGGCTCGATCAACTCACACCCTACATCGCCAGCAACATTGATCTGGTTTGTGACTTCGCCGGCGAATACCTTCCAGGCATTACGCCCATGCGGCCCGACGCATCGTTTCTGGTGTGGTTGGACGCGTGCGCGCTCGATCGTAGAGTGGGTGGAATTCAGAAGTTCTTTGTCGATCAGGCCGGGGTCAATCTGTATGACGGCCGCGTCTATGGGCCTGGCGGCGAAGGTTTCATCCGCCTGAATGTCGGCTGCCCGCGTCCTCTGCTACGCCGAGGGCTGGAGCGGATGTCCAGCGCGCTGGCATCCTTGTGACTGAGCGGAACCAAGCCAGGATGCCCCGAATGCGAATTGCCATCATCAATCCCAACACGACCGCTTCGATGACCAGGGGGATCGTCGCAGCCGCCATGGCGGTGGCAGGCCCAGGGACGAGATAGTGGGCATGCATGCCAACGGCTGGACCTGAAGCGATCGAAGGGCCATTTGACGGTGCACTCTCCGTACCGGGCCTGCTCAAGCAGGTGGTCGCGGCGGAAATGGACAATGTCGACGCCATATATTGGCTGCTTAGACGATACGGGTCTCGACGCGGCAAGGGCCATCGCTACCAAGCCCGTCATCGGTATAGGCAAGGCTTCGCTTCATCCGTCAGCCTTGTCGCTCACAGCTTCTGTGTCGTGGCCACTCTGTCGCGTTCCGCGCCACTGATTGAAGACAACATTCGCCGTTACGGGTTCTCCCATCGCTTCCGGCGCGTGCTTGCCTCCGACATCCCGGTCCTCGAGTTGGAGAGATCTGAAAGTGGTGCCTCCGAACGAATTTCGGAGCTCATACGCGAAGGTGGAGGCATAGGCTGCTTTGGCGCCGAGCTGGAGGTGGTCTCCGACCGGTCGCCGAACTGATCACCTGGAATACACCGATGATCATGCTCGGCATGAGCGCCGGCCCAAATGCCGACGCGCAGTATTTGTTCAGCGAGGACGTGCTTGGCCACACCGCTGGCCACAGGCTGCGCCACGCCAAGACCTACCGCAACTTCGCCGCCGAATATGAGCGGCTGCAACGCGAGCGTATTGCCGCCTATCGCGAGCTCATATCCGACGTGCAGACGGGCGCTTTTCCCGAGCCGCAGCACGTGGTCCCGATCACAGATGAAGAGTTCTCGACCTTCAGCACCGCTCTCGAACTTTAGAAAGCCAAGATACAGAGCAGGCTGCGAGATTCCCTTGCGGTACGCTGACCAAACGAACCTAATCTGTTTGGTCAGTTCACGACCTCGGTTCTCGCAGGTGGAGGTCAGCTATCTCCGCTCCGGACACAAAAGCTGACAGGCTGCCTTCGTGACCCAAATAGCCAATACAGAACTGCAGGGCGAGCGATCAGCGCTTGTCCGCCGGCTGGCTGCTCGTCGTCGAAGGGATGCGGGCGATGACCTTGATCTCGAAATCGAAGCCCGCAAGCCAATTGACGCCCACTGCGGTCCAGTTCGGGTAGGGAGGTGCACCGATTTCTTCCGCTCGGACGGCCAGAACTGTCTCGATCTGTTCGTCCGGGTTAGTGTGGAACGTTGTGACGTCGACGAGGTCGTCGAAGCTGCACCCGGCGGCCGCCAAGACCGCGCGCAGATTGGCGAAGGCCCGTCGAACCTGATCCTCGAATACGGGCTCAGGCGAGCCGTCCTCACGGCTCCCGACCTGACCCGACACGAAGAGAAGATCGCCGGACCGAATGGCAGCGGAATAGCGGTGGATATCGTATAACGCGTGCCGGTTGGCCGGGTAGACGGCGTCACGTGTAGGCATCTCATGTTCCTTTCTGTCTTGATAAGAGGTGGGCACGAGCAGCGGGCCGGAGCCGGGGGTCACAGCCGCGCCAACTCCTCGTCTGTGAAATCCGCCGCAACCGCGATGTCATTCTGCCGGTCGAGCTCCTCGATGCGTCCGCCGAGTGCCTTGCGGATGCCGGCATAGGCCTCGGCACCGAGCACCAGCCGTTTCGGGAGCGGACCATCCTGATCGGCAAGCCTGATCATTGCGTCCGTCATGCGGTCGGGGTCGCCCTTGATCACCCATGAGACACCCAGCGCCTCGCGGATCTGACCGGCGGGTGTTCCCTCATAGGCCGCGAGCGGCTTGGTCCGCGCGAGATTGCCGCCGAACCCGGTCCGCGCCGGCCCGGGTTCCACAAGGCTGAATTCGATGCCGAAGGGAGCAGCCTCCTGCGCCACGGACTCGACGAACCCCTCGATACCCCACTTGGTCGCGTGATAGAGGCTGAAAGCCGGATAGGCGATCTGGCCTCCCTCGCTCGATACCTGTAGAATCCGACCACCACCCTGGCTGCGCAGATGCGGCAACGCCGCCTGGATGAGCGTGATCGAGCCGATGAGATTGGTGTCGATGATGTCCCGAACCTGCACATCGCCAGCCTCTTCAGCCGCGCCGAGCAGGCCATAGCCAGCATTGCTGACGACGATGTCGATCCGAGCGGATGCCGCGAAGGCCCGGTCGACCGCGGCGCGGACCGAGCTCTGGTCCTTGAGGTCCATTGCGACGATGCGGAGCCGTTCGGGGTAACTTGCACGCAGGTCGGGAAGTGCGTCCTCGCTGCGGCTGGCACCGACGACGCGGTCTCCCCTGATCAGGGTCTTCTCCGCCAGCAGCCGGCCTAGACCGGAAGACACACCCGTTATGAGCCAGGTCTTTTCCATTTCTCATTTCTCCAATTGATCCCAGCAGGAGATAGGGCAATCGCATTGCGCGCGTTAGCCGTTGAAATCGGCATGGGATAATGCAAAATCCCCATCAATGCCCCGCCCGTCACTCAACGATCTCACCGCCTTCGTCGCCGTTGCCACACACCGTAGCTTCCGCCGCGCAGCGGACGAGATCGGCACGGCACCTTCCACATTGAGCCATGCGATGCGTGCGCTCGAGGAACGCATGGGCGTGCGACTTCTGAACCGCACCACACGCAGCGTCTCGCCGACAGAAGCCGGGTTCCGGTTGCTCGACCGTCTTCAGCCGGCGCTCGCCTCGCTGGACGAGGCGCTCGACAGCGTCGCGGGGTTCCGGGGCAATGTCGCAGGAACGGTCCGCCTCAACGCACCGCGATTAGTGGCCGGGCTTCTCGTTCGCGCGGTTCTTCCGCGGATGGCGGAGCGCCATCCGAACGTG
This sequence comes from Mesorhizobium sp. M1307, assembly GCF_040318155.1. Lineage (NCBI taxonomy): Bacteria > Pseudomonadati > Pseudomonadota > Alphaproteobacteria > Hyphomicrobiales > Phyllobacteriaceae > Mesorhizobium > Mesorhizobium sp. M1307. Next base: position 52,115 of record NZ_JAMYLR010000030.1, read on the forward strand.
ACCGTGGACGTCGTCGTCGAGGGACGGCTCATCGATATCGTGTCCAGCGGGTTCGACGCCGGCGTGCGCCTCATCACATCAATTCCCAAAGACATGATCGCCGTGCCGTTTGCACGCGCGTTGACGTTCATCTGTATCGCGTCGCCCGGCTATCTCGATCGCTTCGGGGAGCCGGGAACGCCCGAGGAATTGCAACGCCACCATTGCATTGGCCACCGCATGCCCAGCGGCAAGCTCTATCGATGGGAGTTCGAACGCGCAGGCCAGGAACTGGTGATCGGGGCAAACGGCCCCATCGTCCTTGATGACGAGGAACTGATGGTCGAAGCCGCAATAGAGGGTCTGGGCATCGCCTATGTGGCGGATTGGGCCGCCGAAGCGGCGTTGTCCGATGGCCGGCTGCGCAAGGTCCTGACCGCGTGGACGCCAGCACCGGAAGAAGTTGCGGTCTACTACCCCGGACATCGAGCCGTGCCGCCCGCCCTGCGGGCTTTTCTCGATGTTGTAAAGGACCTGCGGAAGAAGGAACCCTAACCAGATCAACGAAGCCGACGCCCTCGCGCGGAACAGCCGCTCTCCGGACAAAGCTGCCCTCGCCACCGGTTCCTTGGCCATGCGCGTCTGAAGTTAGTCCGTGCGTCTGAGCTGGGCTGTGTGGGCGCCTACCCACTGCGTTAGACATGGCGCAGGAAAGGACGCCTTTGACACTAACTCCTTGGCCGATAATCAGGCGGTGACTGGCTGCATCAGTTCGAAGATGTTGCCCGACATTTGCGGAAAGCCCGGAAAGCCCGTATATTCCGGAATAAAGGAGTCTCGCCGATGAGCACCACCGTCACCGCCGCCGCCGTCTCGAAAAATTTTGGCGCCTATCAGGATGCCGCGGTCCGCGACCCGGTAATCATCACCAAGAACGGTCGCCCGCGCACGGTGCTGCTGGCCTATGAGGATTTTGTCCGGCTGTCGAAGCGCGACCGGCGGGTCGATCTGACAGCGGAGCTCGGCTCGGACGAGATCGCCGCGGTCGAAGCCTCTGAAATGGAGCCGGATCTCGACCATCTCAACGACGAGCTCTCTGGGTCAAAACCCTCGGGTCGAAACCCCACGGGGCAAAAGGCCTGACGGCAAAAAATGCTACCGGCTGAAATCAAGGTCGGCTACGTCTTCCGTTACTCCTACCTCTGGCATTGGCAACACCGCGAAGGCCGCGAGGAAGGCGACAAGGACCGGCCCTGCCTGGTGCTCGCGCTGGTCGCCATGCAGGAGGACGGCTCGCGGTCGTCCGGGTCCTGCCGATCACTCATACGCCGCCGTCCGATCCCGATGATGCCATCGAGATTCCGGCTGCGGTCAAGCTGCGTTTGCGCCTTGACGGTGAGCGGTCGTGGATCGTTTTGACGGAAAGTAACCGGTTCGCCTGGCCGGGGCCTGACATCCGGCCGCTGGAGACGGAGAGCGGCTACTACGGGCCGCTGCCACCGGCGTTGTTTGCCGCGGTCAAGCGCCGGTTTGTCGCCATCGCGACAGGCCAGGCGCATACGAGCACGTCGCGTACGGCGTGACGTCGGCAGGTGCTGCGGCATGCCGAGCAGCGTGAGGCAATGGCAGTCTCCATCAGGGCATCTTCCAGGCAGGTTGAGGCCTCACCGTCGATATCCATCTGCACCAGCGCGAACCGGTCGTCCGACGCCCGCAGCCAGCCGCCCTCCAGCAGCGACGCATCGCGTGGCTTCGGCTGACGCTACGCCGGTGAGCGCGGTCCGCGTTGGGGGAGCACGTCGCGTTCGGTTTCGACGCCGTCATTCGCCCAGCGCACCGACAAGTCACGATCGCCGAGGTTGATCTGGGCCGGCACCACCAGCGGCATGACCGGTCCGGTTAGCCGCATCAGATGGGGAGGCTGGCCGAGCGCCGAGCGATTCAATGAAAATCGATGCGCTTTTGATAGTCTGCCGGATCGGGCAGGGGCATGCGCTCGGTCGAGCGATAGACGGCGTCCTCATGCGGGTCGTCCACCTCGACAGGCTTGTCGAGCGGCCGATGATCGCCAGGCGGGGCGAAGCGAACAGCTGAAGATCGCGGTCCTGCTCTGACCCAGCTCGCGTCGCATGAGTTCGAGCAACTATTCGAGCGAGAGCTTCTCGCGGGGGCGCAAATTCCTCGATCGGGGCTAGCTTCCCGAGATGAGGCAGGTCACCGCCCGCATCGGGCGATGCCGCCAGATCGGTGTAGATGCCGGCGATGATACGTTAGAGCTCGACCATCGGCTGGATCAGCACGTCCTTCCCGCGATAGTCGTCGAAGGGTGGGGGATCACATTCTTGCTCACTGGAACAGCGCCTCCCTTACCGCCTGCTCGGCAAGCAGGACGCACTGCGTCGAAAAGGTGCGGTACGAAAATATTCGCCAGATCTGACGAGACGGTCCGACTCCGGTTAAACGCAGCGTCCAATCACAACCTTCCCGTGACCTTCCGAACGTCTGCAAACGAGCAGGGCCGCGCCGCTTTTCTGGCAGCTGTGAAAACGGCCTGGGGCGGGTACCAAGCGTGAGATTCACTAGTTGCAGCTAACACGGTGGAGGCATTCGCGGCCAGTTTACTGATGAACTGATGGCTCTCAGAACGCGGTCATCTGCTTAGCTCCGTTCAGCGCACCAGCGCGTCCCGATGACAGCCACACGGATGCCGGCAGTGCCGCCGACGCTATCCCTTGACCGCCGAGCCGACGATCGAATCCACAAAGAAGCGCTGCAGGAAGACGAAGAGCACCAGTGGCGGAAGCACGGCAAGCGTCGCGCCAGCCATCACCAGTCCCGTGTTGAGAGCGCCTCGATTGTAGCTGAGCAGGCGACTAAGGCTGATGACGATCGGATATTCGTGTGCATTGCCCTGTAGAACGGTCAGCGGCCAGAGATAGCTATTCCAGTGATAGACGAAGGCAAACAGCGCCAGTGCCGCGATTGCCGGCGCCACGCTCGGCGCGACGATCTTGAACAGGATCAGGAGTTCCGACGCCCCATCCATCCGCGCTGCGTCGATCAGATCGTCGGGCACGCCGGCTATGAACTGGCGCATCAGGAAAATGCCGAACGCATTGGCGAGATTTGGCACGATAATACCGGCAAGGCTGGCGTTCAGGCCGATTGATCCGACGAGACGGTAAAGCGGGATCAGCGTGACGATCGGCGGCAGGAACATGGTGGCGATCAGCACCGAAAACAGCAGTGAGCGGCCGGGAAAGTGATGCTTGGCGAAGGCGTAGCCAGCCATCATGCTGGTGACCAGAATGCCGGCGGTGGTGATCGTGGCGATCACGAGCGAATTCCACATCGAGCGGCCGACATTGATGACGCCGGACACTTTCTCATACGCTTCGAGGCTCGGCGTGCGCGGTATCCACACCGGCGGCACCTGCATGGTTTCGGCCGGCGTTTTCAGGCTGGAGAGCACCATCCACAACAGCGGGAAGGCGGAGGCCACGGCAACCAGCAGCATCAGCGTGGTGAGCAGCGCTCTGCGGCCCGCCAGGCGTTTGCGCGCCAACCGGCTCGATGCTGAGCGGCCCGGCGCGCTCATTCGTCATCCTTCCGGTTGGCGAATGCAAACAGCGCACACACAATGACGATCAGCGCCAGCATCAGCATCACTGCCATGGCCGAGCCCAGCCCGCCTTGTGCCCGCTCGATGCCGACTCGGCGGATATGGTAGGTCAGCACGTTGGTCGAGCCGACCGGCCCGCCTTGGGTGATCAGCGCCACCGGCTCGAACACCTGCACGGCATTGATGATGGCAATGACGGCGCTGAACAAGAGCGTGCGGCTCAATAGCGGCAAGGTGATGAAGCGGAACTGTTCGCGCCGGTTGGCGCCGTCAAGCGTCGCCGCCTCGTAAAGACTGCCTGGGATCTGGGTCAGCCCGGCAACGGCCAGCACCGTAAAATAGCCGATCTGCTGCCAGACATTGAGGACGACGATCGAGATCAACGCCGATCTTGGCGAGGACAACCAGAGTTGCGGGCCGATGCCGGCGAGACCGAGCACCTGGTTGAGCGGCCCCTCGCTCGGCGAATAGAGCTTCGACCAGACCAGCGTCACGGCGATCATCGGCACCATGTAGGTGGAAAACAACACGGTCCGCAGCGCCGTGCCGCCTGCGACATCGCGCTGGTGGACCATCAAGCCGAACACTACCGAAAGGGGCAGGATGAGCATCACCGACAATGCCGTGTAGATGGCGGTGTTGAGCAGCGCTCGCTTGAAATCCCGCCCGACCGAGGTCGGCCCGAATATTTCGCGAAAATTGTCGAAGCCGATGAAGCTCGCATTGGAAAAAGGCGTCTGCGTCGACCAGTCCTGGAATGACAGCCAGATGGTGAGCAGCATCGGCAGCAGAATGAAAACGCCGATCAGTGTCATGGCGGGCGCCAGCATGATGCCCGCCGAGGCACGATAGGTCTTGATCATCGCTCTGCTTCCAAAGCGTCGGGCTGTCGAAACAGCGCCTTCGCTATTTGGCGGCACGCTCCAGGATCGAGACGGCATCGGCCTGCGCGTTCGCCTGCGCATCCTTGGCCGAGAGCTGCCCATACTGCAACGCCTCGAGCGTCTGCTGCAGCGATTCGCTGAACTCCTGGCCGCCCGGGACGACAGGGAAGGGCTTGGCGTCGGCAAGCACGCTGACATAGCCGGACAGGAACTCGGAACCGAGCTTGTCCTCATGGGCTTCGATGTCGGAGGTCCGCGTCGGCAAGATGCCCATCGACATCAGAATATCCGACATTGCCGATGCGCCGTTCTTGCCGGACTTCGGACTGTTCAGCCATACCAGGAAATCCCATGCCGCTTTTTGTTCGGCCTGACCGGCATTGGCGTTGACGACGGTCATCCATGAATAGGAGATCGAGTGCGGCTTGTCGCCGCTCGGACCGACCGGGATGGGTGCGGTGGCGATATTGGAGAACTTGTCGCCCATACCGCCCTTCAATGCGCTTTCCCACCAGTTGGCCATGATGATCATGCCGGTCTTGCCGGAGACGAAATTGTCTAGGAAGGGGCCGGTTGTATTGGCGTCGGCCGTGGCCATCGCCGGATCGCTGGCGCCGGACTTAATGAGGTCCTCGTAAAGCTGGAAAGTCTCGCCGGCTTGAGGACTGTCGAGCATCGGTTTGCCGTCCTTGACCAGCTCGCCGCCATTGGAGACCAGCAGCGAGGCGAAGGGATGGACGACGCCCGCCGCCCAGGAATTGATCATGCCGAAGCCTTGCTGGCCGGCATCTTTCCTGGTCAGCTTCTGGGCGGTATCCTTCAATTCGGACCAGGTCTTCGGCGCGGCTGTGATGCCTGCCCGTTTGAACAGCTCCTTGTTGTAGTTCAGCGCATAGACGTCGATCTCGTTTGGAATGCCGTAAAGCGTGGCGCCAACAGAGGCCGCACTGACGACACCGGCCGGCCACGCACTTTTGACCTCGCCGGCAACCGCATCGGGGGCCGGCGCGACCAGCTTGTCTCGCGCCAGTTCGGGCAGCCACAAATCATAGATGCCGCCGATCGTCGGCCCGTCCGAACTGCCGCCCTGGGAACGCAGTGTCGTCAGGAGATCGCCGAAGGGAACGGCGCGCACGGTGACGGTCACATCCGGATTGCTCTTGGCGTAGTCCTTGGCCGCAGCGTCCAGCAAAGCGACCGTTTCGGGCGACCAGTGGGTCAGATAGGAGATGTTGACCGATTGGGCCCAACCAATGGTGGGCGAGGCCACCAACCCTGCAGCCAATGCCAGTTTCGAAATCCAAGCCAAAGACATCCGACCCTCCGCATAGCCACACAGCGATATCCATGACGTTATGACAACTTAAAGCAACGATGCAAGTGCTATCTTCGTGGAGAGCTCCTGCCGGTGTTGCGACGTTTTCTCACTGCGGTCCACAAAGCATGCGCTTTTACATTGTAAAAACAAGTCATTATCTGATTCAGTTCGAGCTGATTCTCCCCTGCCGGCCATGCCCGCACATACTGCAAGGCACTTGCGGTCCGAGTCATGTCGTTATAATGACACTGAGCCGCTGCAAAGGATGCCGATGTCGAATGGGAGACGGAGCATGGTTCATCGACACGCTGCGCTCAGCCCGATCGGCTTTGGCGCCGCGTGCACCGGGGTCTGTACCGCACTGCCGACCAGAGCCGACGACGCCGTGGCGTCGTGGAACTGGCCCTCCGAGGACCGGGCGGTGGCCAATCGGAGCCGCTCTCGATGACACGCGTTCTCGCCATCGATCTTGGCGGCACCAATTTGCGCGCCGCAATCCATACCGGCGATGTTCGCTGGCTGGAGATGCTGAGCCGCGAGCCTGCGCCGGCAAGCCTTGATGCCTTCGTCGCCCGAATCGGTGCCTTGCGCGCCGACGCCGGTCCGGTCGAGGCACTTGGCCTGGCGGTGCCGGGGCTTGTCGAGGGCTCGATCTGCCGCTGGGTTCCGAACCTGCCCTATTTCGATGGTGTCGACGTCGCGACCTTGTTTCCTCGTCTGCCTGTTGCCATTGGCAACGATGCGCAGATCGCCATGCTGGCCGAGGCGGTCGAAGGTGCCGCGAAAGGCCTGTCCGATGCCATCCTGCTGGCGATCGGCACCGGTATCGGCTCCGCCGTTCTGGCTAATAACCACATCGTCGCCGGCGCACGGGGCGGCGCCTGCTCATTCGGCTGGGCCTGCGCCGACATCGAGGATGAAGGCGAGGACCGCAGCGGCTGGCTGGAGCGCTTCGCTTCCGGGCGGGCGTTCGACGCCGCGGCGCGCCAGATCGGGCTGGCCAATGGCGGCAGGCTGGTCGAGGCGGCCCGGGCTGGCAACACGGCCGCACTTGACGCCTTGGAGCTGCCGGCGCGCCGGCTGGGCACTGCCCTTGCGGGTGCGGTCACGTTGCTCGATCCGCAGGCGATCCTGATTTCCGGCGGCCTTGCCGATGCGCTGGACGTGGTAGGGCCGCCGCTGCTTTCGGCTTTGCAGCGTCATCTGCCGCCGCATCTGCGCGATGTCGTTCTGCGGTCCGGCGAATTCGGCTCCCGCGCCGGTCTCGTCGGCGCCTCGCTGGCCGGTCTCGCCGGAGCACAGTGGAGGCAGATTAGATGAGCCAAGCGAGCTTTCAGCAACCCGACCGCAGAAGGCCCGAGCCGCTCTGGTATCAGGTGGAGGAGGCCATCCGCGCCATCGTCAAGAGCGGCGAGTGGGCGACCGGCGACCAGATTCCGGCCGAAGACAGACTGTGCGCCTTGTTCGGGGTGAGCCGCATCACGCTGCGCCACGCGCTGCGCAATCTGGAGGAGCACGGACTGCTCAGGCGCGAACATGGCCGTGGCACCTTCGTGCGCTCCACCACGCTGGTCGCCGGCACCCGCGAATTGACCAGCTTCACGCAGGAAATGGGCAATATGGGCGTGGTCGCCGGCTCGCGCTTGCTCGACTGCAGCCTGACCACCGCCAATGCCGCCGCAGCCGGAGCGCTGGAGATCGAAGAGGGAGACCCGGTGGTGCGCATCCGGCGGCTCAGGCTCGGCAACAACGAACCGATCGGTATTCAGACTGCGCAACTCTCGGCCGCGCGCGTGCCCGGCTTTCTCGATGCCGGCCTGTTGCAGGGCTCGCTCTACGAAGCGTTGGAACGCCATTACGGCATCGTGCCGGTCGCGGCGCGCGAAAACTACCGTGTTGGCGCTGTCGGGGCGGCGGATGCCGAGTTGCTCGATCTGCCCACGGGGAGTCCCGCCTTCGTGGTCGAGCGCATCACCACCGACGAGCGTGGCCCGTTCGAATTCACCGTCTCGGTCATGCGTGGCGACCGCTACGAAATCCGCTCGACGCTGCGTGCCGGTCGCGCCGCGCCAACCGCAAGAAGCTGAGCCATACCCAAGCCGACCCATAACAGGAGTACCGACGTGTCCAATCTTTACATACCTCGCCTTGCCGCCCTCATCGAACAGGCCTCGAAAGCCAATGCCGAAGCCTTTGGCGAAGCGGCCAGCCGCTTTGCCGACACGCTCGAGAGCGGCGGGTTGGTTCATCTTTACGGCTCGGGCCACTCGGTATTGCCGGTCCAGGAAGTGTTTCCGCGCTACGGCAGCTATGTCGGCTTCAATCCGCTGACCGACCCGCGTGTCATGTGGCATAACGTGCTCGGCGCCGGCGGCGTGCGCGAACTTCTGTGGCTGGAGCGGACCGAGAAATACGCCGAGAAATTCCTCGATCACCAGCCACTGAACAAAGGCGATTCGATCATCATCTTCGGCCACAGCGGCCGCAATTCGTCCGGCATCGACACCGCGCTTTATGCGAAAAAACGCGGCATCTTTGTCGTTGCGGTGACCAGCAAGAACAATCTCGATAAGCCGGCGACGCACTCTTCCGGCAAACGGCTTGCCGATGCCGCCGACCTTGTCATCGACACCTGCTCGCCGATCGAGGATGCCATCGTGCCGGTCGAGGGCTGGAGCCGGCCGGTCTCCGGTTCGTCGACCGTGCTTGCCATGATCCTGGCGCATGAGCTGATCGCCCGCACCGCCGAGGCGCTGTCGAAACGCGGCATCGAACTGCCGGTTTTCGCCTCGCCGACAATTGCCGGCGTCACTCTGCACGACACCGACGTCATCTATGGCGTCTATCGCGAGAAAATGCTCGAGGCACAGAAGAAGCACCTGCCGACCTTCCAGGCGACCATGCGCGGCGAATGACAACCGGGGAGGGCACGCAAACCGCCAGGCTCCCAAGCGGCAATCAGTTCGCAATGCAGGTCGGCACCCCGCGATCCGCTGGATCCGGTCAGCGTGTGCTTCGGGTTCGGGGTGCAAGATCAGGGGGAGCCATTTGCACGGACGGCGGCGAACCGACCATCATGGCAGGGGCGCCAGATTGCTCACCACGTTGGCTCCCTTCTTCGCGGCTCATACCTTGGTGCATCTCCGGAACGGTGAAAACCGGCACCTCGCCCTTGAAACCCTGGAGCTCAAAGGCGCCCGCCTGGACGACCGGCATCGATGCTCCTTCGGCAAAGCCGGGGCCAAGCACCAGGGGGATGCCCAGCTTCTTGGTCGTCGACTCGAGCCGTGCCGTGCGGTTCACCGGGGAGCCGATCGCGGTGTAATCGAAGCGCCGTTCGGAGCCGAAATTGCCTACCGAGCAAATGCCCGTCTCGATGGCGACGCCGATTGCGATGGAGGGGTGGCCGTCCGCGCTGAAGGCGGCGTCTTCACGCTTCACCCGTTCGATCAGGGCAAGCCCCGCGTCGAGCGCGCGCTCGCGATGGTCCGCCTGATCAAGCGGCGCGTTCCAGAAGGCGAGCACCGCATCGCCCATGAACTTGTCGATGGTGCCGTCGCGCTTGAGGATCTCATCGGTCGCAATGCCGAGGAAATGGTTGACCACCGTTGCGATCTCTTGGGTATCGAGCTGTTCGCTCATCGTCGTGAAGCCGCGTATGTCGCTGAGCAGAATTGTGATCTCGCGCTTCTCGCCGGACAGGATCGCTTCGGTATCCGAACTTGCGAGGCGCTGCACCACGGAAGGCGATAGATACTGGGAGAATTGCCGTGCCAGGGTGGACCGGCGCTGCTCGCTGCGCCTGTAGAGGACATAGCCTTCGAAGCCGGCTACCAGGATCGTCGCCAGCGCCGGCTGCAGCGGGTCATAGAGTTTACCCTGCATGCTGTATTCGAGAGCGCCGAACACGAAGGGCGTGACGGCCAGCAGCGCCAGAGCCAGGGCACCAAGCACGACACGCCCGGCGAGCACTCCGGAAAGCCCGATGAAAACGACGGCACCGAGGACAAACCAGAGCCGCTCAAGCGTACGTGCGTGCGTTGGCTCTGCAAGATAGCGCCCGGCAAGCATCTGGCCGATCGCATCGGCGTGGATGTCCGCCCCTGGTCGCGCTGGACGCGTCGGGGTGGGCAGGTACTGCGTCAGTCCCACGGCCGACAGATCGACGATGGCGATGGCGTCCCGCAGCCGCGGATCGCCATGGCCCGAAAGGATAGTGCTGGCAGATATACGCGGCGTATCGGTGGCGGTTTCCCAGAGGCGGATGCTTCCCTCCGGCTCGAGCGGCACAATGGCGCCCGACATCCTGAGTGCGTCGAACCCGGCAGCATTCATCCGGGCTATGTAGCCGTCCTGCCCGGCGTAAAGGCGCAGGAGCTCGAGTGCGAAGGACGGCCACAGCTGCACGCCTTGAGCGGTGTTGCGAAGCCAGAGCAGCGGCACATGGCGCAGTACGCCGTCGGGATCAGGCAAGGTGCGAATCACGCCGAGGCCCGCGGTGGCGTTCGAGAATTCGGCAAGCGAGCCGGTCAGGCCGGTGAAGCCGGGAAGTGTGTCAGGTACTTGCCCGACGATCGACCAGCCGGCTTTGGGCCCTGCTTCTGAAACCGTCGCCTCATTGCCCAGGCTGACGGCAAGCGCCGTTCGATTTTTGGCCAGCGCCGCTGCCAGGCGCTTGTCTCCGGCGATGCCCTCAGGCGAGGTGTCGGCCTCGGGCAGTACCAGCGCAAGCCCGACCACCGCCGCGCCGGATTCGGTGATGCCATCGACCAGATCGGCCAAGAGGCCCCGGTTCCAGGGCCATCGCCCATGTGCCTTGAGGCTGGCGTCGTCTATCGAGACGATCACGACAGGATTGCTCGTCGCCTGGCGCGGGGCGAGAAACTGGTAGAAGTCGTACGTCCGCTCACGCAGGCGCGACAACGGCCCGTCAAAAGCCAAATGGCAAGCGAGCAGCAGGAGCACGACCACAAGGCCGGATATTTTGCGCCTGCCAGCTTGCCGCCAATCAGCCCAACCGACCAAGAGGCTCATGTCGTGCGGCCAGGCCTAATTGCAGTAGTAGCAGCAACCCTCACCCTCACACTCGCCCTTATCCACGCCCCCGCCCACAGGTGGCGTTGGGGTGTCGGGGAACTCCATGACCACTCCAGGCAATGCGCCATCGGTGGAGTCGCAGACTTTGAGCGAGCCGCCCAGTGCCGACGCACAAAGCGCGCTTACGTCCAATCCCGGACCCGGTGCGCCTGGCAGGCCGGTGCCGGCAATCCGGTCGATGCTGTCCAATATCGGGAAGGTGTCGATTCCGCCGTAGCCGGTCAGCAGCTTGCCATCTTCCGATGTGCAGGCGTAGCCCGGGTTTGTGATGACCAGCCGTTTGCCATGGATCGTGCAGGTCATGCGGCCGGCGCGCAGAATGCCCACGGTCTGGCCGGCTGCCACCAGCACTTCGATGATGCCGCCTCTGGCCCCGAGCACCATGTGCGGCGTCGCAACCTGCATGACGCCCCCTTTCGAAACCTGGCCGCCATAAAAACGGGCCAGGCCGCTGTTCATCCCGATGTCGATCTTTCCCGATCCGGAGCCCGGATTGTAGACGAATTCATCGATCGTCAGGCTGGTGTTCGGACCAATCTTGGCGCTCGATTCGTCCCGGAACACCAGCATTCCAAGACCGGTGGGATTGCTGCGCAGTTGGTCGCCGAGTTCGACGCCGGCACCGACGTTCATTGTCCCGCCGTTGTTGCGGACGATGTTGGTCTGGTAGGCCGTCATCGACCCGACCGTTTCAGCGGCGGAAGGTGCTGCAAAGGCAAGGCAGGCGATAAAAATGGCGATCTGACGGTATGGGGTCCTCATCGCGGCCTCTTTCAATTGAGCGTCAACGTATAGCTCATGAGCATTTCGAACGATTTTCGGTCGCGGTTGGCGATGTCGAAGTTGGTTTCGCGATAGGCGAGATCGACGCTGATCTTTTGCGCCTCCGTCAGCTGAAAATCGCTTTCCGAGGCAATGCGCCAGAAGTCGCTCTTGATATTCGTGCCGATGCCGACGGACAGATCGGGAGTGTTGCTGTGGCCGGCCGAAAAGGCGATCTGGTGCGACCATGCGAAAAGATCCGGTACGTTCATCAACAGGCCGCCATAGCGGACCTCGCCCGTGTAGCTGCGGCCGATTTCGCCAGATCCGGAGGCGAAGTCATTCGAGCCGACAAAGCGCAGTCCGAGCGCCTGGCCATTGCGGAAGCGGTAGCTGCCGCCCGCCTCATAGAAAACCCTGCTATCGGCGAAAATGCCTTGCGAGGCGCTTAGATCGATGTAGCCGCCGCCTGCGAAAAGCGTCGTTTCGACCGTCGGGCGCACAAGAAAGCGCCCACTGACGCCGATGCCGGTCTCGTGGATATCGCTGTCGAAGCGATCCGTAACGGTAAACGCCGAAAGCAGCAGGCGCAGCGAATCGATCCCACTGTTCGGCAGCCCCTTGTCCCAGGTAATCGCGGCGTTGCCGTGGATAAAAGTCTTCTCGCTGCCCGGAACCGACAGGTCTTCCGTGAAAAAGCGCTGTGTCGCGGTCAACGACCCCGAAAGGACGAGAGCGTCGGCGCTTGGCGTGCCGAGGTCCCACCGGACAAAGCCTTCCGCTCGCCCATAGGGCGAGACGAAGCTGTCGTCGTCCTGCGCCCCGCCGGGCTCAAAATCGGTAAATGCGCTGAACACGCCGCCGGTCAGGGCGAGTTCCCAGGTGACGCCACGCAACGCGCGCTCGATGCGGGCGAGCAGGCGAACAGCTTCCTGCTGCTCACTTGCGGTCAGGCCGCCGACTTCGATGCCATACTGCACCTGCCGCCGGGCCAATTCATAGGAGCCGACATGATAGTACAATCGGCTGGCCGCCAGCCGGGCGCGCGCATCGCGGGGATATTTGATCAGATACTGCTCGATTGAGGAGATCGCCTGATCGTATTGTCCCGCGTTGACGGCAACTGTGACGAACTGGGCGAGCGTTCCGTTGTCGGCCGGACTGGCGATGCGGGCCGAAAACGCATCGTCATATGCCGTAAAAAGACCTTGTGCGCCGGCCGGCAATACGCCGGTACAAAGCAGCGCCGCGGCGCAGCCGAAGATCGTTCGAAACGAAGATTGCATGCCGAGAACCCACCCCAAACCCGACTAGTGCGAAGGACTTAGCACGACCACAAGAAAAAGGCGACTGAACGGTCACCAGACCATGCGAGTCTCAGCAGCTGTTGCAGCTGCGCAACAAACCATCGGGGTTATTCGTATTTCGGCTGCGCTGGTTGTCAAAACATCTTCTCAGCGTTGCTGTACATAATTGAAGTATTCGGCACCAGTGGCAACTAACTCAAATCACCATCAGTGGCGGATCGCACAGCCGACAAGATTAATATTGTTTGCGCGATTCTGCGCGTATCTGGTCACCGAATGAGGCTTCAAGGTCACCCACGGCCCATCCAAAGGTCTTCCGTCGCGTTGCGCAAGGGGTCGGAGAGCTGCCGGAAGGTTCTCACGACGCGTGCGCGATGCGGCCTGGCTCTTGCTATTTCGTTGGACACGACGAGGTCAGCTTATCGCCCCCGACTCCCAGGGACGCGTCACCGGACGCGTCTTGCTACAGCACGAGCATGGTGGCCAGCCCCAGCATCAGGCCCATGCCTACAATATCGGTCACGGTGGTGAGGAAGATCGCCGAAGCTACGGCCGGATCGGCGCCGACCCGGCGCAGGCCCAGCGGGATCAGCACGCCGGAGATTCCGGACATGAGGCACGATCCAGACATGGCAAGCAGGATCACAAGTGCCAGCATGGGCGCCTGGGCCGCCGATTCCGGTTGCCGCGAGGCGTAGAACCACATCGCCGCAGCCGCAACAAGGCCGACGAGCACGCCGTTGGCAATCCCGAGCGCGCCCTCCCGCATCACCAGGTGCAGCTTCGGTCGTTTGTCCACATCCCCCAGGGCAAGGCCACGCAGCGTCATAGCGAGTGCCTGGCAGCCGGTGTTTCCGCTCTGCCCGGCCAAGACCGGTAGAAATGCCGCCAGGGCGACGATCTTCTCGATCGTGCCCGTGAATGAACTGACCACGAAAGCGGCCATGAAGGCCGTCAGCAGGTTCAGCTGCAGCCACGGATGACGCTTCAAGAAGGCTGAAAACAGCGGCGTAAAAGAACGCTCCTCCTTCTGGACACCCACCATCTGGCCAGACTGGGCGGAAATCTCGATGATTTGCTGCTCGAACAAGCGCCAGCCGCGAACCTGCCCGAGCAGCCTGTTCTCCGCGTCCACCACCGGATAGACAGGGTACTGACGGCGTACCGCTGCCTTGCAGGCGTCGCTCAAAGACAGACCGACATTAAGGGCGAACGGCCTCGGCAGCATGATCTGATCCACCGTCGCGTCCGCTTCGCTCAGCATCAGATCGCGCAGGACCACCAGGCCAACCAGTTTATTGCCCTCGTCCGTGACATAGAGATAAGTGAGCTCGGTCGGCACCTGGGCGCGTCTGACCGCCTCCACTGCGGCGGCAACTGTCGTCGCGACAGGAACGCTGGCGGGAATCGGGTCCATCAGCTCGACGAGCGAGTCGGGGACCGCGAAATCCTTGCCACCGCCATGAGACCTGATGGGCCGCATATGCGGTGGCAAATGCTCGGCCACCTTACGGGCGTGCCCGTCCGGCAACAGCTTTAGTGTGTCGCGGATGAACTCGGGAGATTCTCGGGCCAGCAATTCAGCCGCGTCATCAGGTGCTCGAGCACGCAGCGTGCGCACCAACTTCTGAACGTCGTTCTCTTCCTTCATCTGCCGCCGCCCCCAAATTGCTAGTGTCTTGCCTCTGACAGTATGACACGGATCGGATCGCTCTGTCTGGCGCGCAGTGGCCCAAGCGCCTCGATCCCGAAATCTTCGCCTCTCGGGCCCGAGTGGACCGAACCCAGACAGATCTGAGCCGTTGCGGCGTACATAAAGGCGGGCTGTAACCTCTGCGTGTCGCCGAGAATTCAAGGTGTTGCGAACTTCACCGGTCTTTCCTGGGATCTGCGAGCACGCCGCAGCAATGAAACTCAAACCCGGAAACTCTGCAACGGCAGGGCCTCCGGCGGTCGAATTGATTTGCCTCATGCCGCGCATCTTGCCAGTTCCTCCAGCTCTGGAGGCTGATGAATTCGCCACGATGACAAGGTGATTTGCGTGAACCTGTAATAGTTTAGCTTGAGAAAGGGGTTCTCAGTATCAAGTCTGTCTGAACGAGAGGTGCTCTTGAGAGCTTCCAGGTTCGGGGGCAGGCAGTCTGCTTTGTGAGACTCGAGGTCATCGCGGTCCGATCCGAGTTAATGTAGGCCCACTGGCAATAGCGTAGACCGCTCGATCGCACTTGGGGCGAACGAAGACTCGTTTCGAGAATGGCATCGGTTCTGTAATTGCCATCTCACCTGACAATAATCCGGACCGGCCTGGCATTCCTGGCCGCCCGTCATTGGGGGATCCTTATGAGCAACATTATCGCCGCAGGTTTTAACTCAGTCTCTTCCAATGGCGGGTTGGAGAGCCTTGCAGCAGACCTTCGCAGCTTTGCCGATATGGGCGTCGAAGCCGTCGAACTGGGACTGACGACCCTCGACCTCATAGCAAGGTGGCCGTGTCATCCCTGAGAGAGCCGAGAGACTTGTCGCGCTGACTGGCCAATTCGATTTCCGCTACACGGTTCATGGTGTCGTCTTTTCGAACCTCATGGACCCGGCGGTCTGCCGCTACCAGATTGATGCCGCCAAGGCCTTGGTCGAACTGTGCGATCGGATCGATGCGCGCCTCCTTGTCCGGCATAGCGGGCATTTTCGCGCCGACCAGGTCCTCGAACGTGCCGGTGCCGAGCAACGCGAACGCGAAGAGTTGTTCGAGCTCGCCGAGTTCAGCAAGCCCTATGGCGTGCGCATCGCCTTCGAGAACCTCTTCGCCATGGAACCGGGTCAGTGCCGGCAGAGCCCGGCTGAGGTGGCGCAGACGGTAAAGGCGGTCGGCCATCCCAACCTGGTGGCGCTCATCGATTTCAGCCACGCCTATATTGAATCCACCCATCGCGGCCTGAACTCCGCGAGCAACTGCGGGCCATGGCGCCAGTGGCAGGGCACCTGCATGTCCATGATTCCTTCGGGCGCCCGCAGGGCTTCAACAGAACCTATCCCCCGCAGGAGGATGCAGCGCTGGGTATAGACGACCTGCACATGCCGCTCGGCTGGGGCGATATCGAATGGGATGACATCTTCAGTAAGCTGGCCTTCTTGCAGGGGACCGTCCTCATCATGGAAATCGGACCCCGCTATCGCAACGAGCAGCCCGATTGCCTGGGCCGGGGCAAAAAACCTAATCGCCTTGAACAATCGCGCTGAGCGCGGAGCGGCGGAGTAAAGGTCGAGAATCCGCGGCAGTGGCCGTGACGCGACTTGCCCATCCTGTTTTCGATGAGATTGTGACAGGATGCAATCAGGCCTGCCGGTCTGCCATACGCTGACGAGCATGTGGCATGCCGGCCCTTGGTGGTCGAGGGCGGGCAGGGCCGGAAACGTGCCAGTCACGTACCCGTTGGCCAGCCGGGCCGTCGGCTGATTTCTGCTCCATGTGATCGCATGCGTGCTCGCCAACCCAGTACCTTGGCGGCGTCCGCCAGCCCGCTTCTGACTATTCCCTTTCCGTCGCACTTATCTTGATTCCACGCCGTTCCGCGTACTCGATCAATGCGAGTTCTATCACCGAGGTGATAGAACGCCGCTCCGCTTCTGCAAGCTGTTGCGCCAAGGCCAACACCGGCGGATCAAGGCGGGTGGTGAACGGCTTTTTTGTCATTTTCACTCTGCGGCTTGATATTCAGTTTCAAAAGGCGCATAGATGCACGTGCACCGCACTTGCATCGCACGTGCGACGGCTGGCCGGAGTGCGCCAACACTCCAGTCAGCCTGACCACAACCCAAGCTGATGGAGCTCGGATCATGGCTGATTCCGACAATACCACGACTCTGCCTTACGTCACCCGCAGGCGAGTGCTTGAGGGAACAGTCGTGGCCACCACCGCGTGGACGCTCGAAGGCAACGCGCCCGCAAGCGGCGCCGGCAGCACGAATGTGCGTTCTGATCCTGCACTGGCGCTTTGGCGGGAATGGGAGAGAGTCCACAAACAGACCGAGCGGCTTTGCCGCAAGCAGCAGCGTTTAGAGACAAGGCTTGTCGAGAGCGTCGGCTTTCCTTGTGTGACCCTCCGCGTGCCCGAAGGTGAGCAGGTGACGGTCCACTCGATCGAGGGGCTCAATGAAGTGCTCGGCAACGGGCCGGATACGGCCGCTCTCCGAGAGAAAGCCGAAACTGAGTTCGCAATGCATCAAGCACGCTGGAATGCGGCGGCTGAGGAGACAGGTTACACCGCTGCGCTCAGGGCCGAACGCGAGGCTTGCGACCGGGCGAAGGATCTTCTGGGAGCCTTCTCAACCACCCACGCTACGACTCTCGCTGGCGTGGCCGGCAAGCTCGATGCCGTGTTGCGCGAAGGCGAGGCATGGGAGGAATGCTCCGAGTTCCCCTGGCCACAAATCCGTTCAGCGCTCAGCGACCTGGTGCGCATCGCCGAAGGCTTTGGTGCTGACCGGGTGCGGAGCCGAAGGATCCGTCATGACCAAGCTGAAACTCTCCGCCATTCCCGATGACCGTCCGGTCAAGATCACGGCCGAACTGTCCGGCGCCGTTCATCGCGATCTCGTCGCCTATGCTGAATTGCTCGGCCGCGAGACCGGAGATAGT
Organism: Mesorhizobium sp. M1307; assembly: GCF_040318155.1. Lineage (NCBI taxonomy): Bacteria > Pseudomonadati > Pseudomonadota > Alphaproteobacteria > Hyphomicrobiales > Phyllobacteriaceae > Mesorhizobium > Mesorhizobium sp. M1307. The sequence continues at coordinate 69,720 of NZ_JAMYLR010000030.1, forward strand.
CGCCGATCCGGCAAGCTGATAGCGCCGATGCTGACCCGGTTCATGGCAACGGACAGAGCCTTTGCTAAAGCTCGACGAACCCTGAAAGGCGGGATGACTATTCGGGTCATTGCGGCCGTCAGGACGAATACAGATCGCGCAGGAACGCGATGAAGATCGGCAGGGCAGGATTGGCGTTGTCCGGGCGCCAACGGGCAAAATTGCAGATCTGGATTGGCTTGCTCCCGATCCGCAGCTTGCGACAGACGGTACCTTCCGGAATACTGTTGGCATCTCCGTCGTGGATCAGAGCGACTCCTAGACCGTTTCCGACAAGGCGCAGCAGGATGGCCGCACTGACGTGATGTTCGACGATCGCGGGAAGCTGTACACTGCTTCCAAC
>NZ_JAMYLR010000031.1:0-69553 GCF_040318155.1 Mesorhizobium sp. M1307
TCGCTCCTTCGCTCAACTGCCTCTCCAAAGAATCCTTTCTCAGCCTAAACTCAACCCCAAAATCGCCATATGCGATTCCCCTGCCCTCGAGGGGGAGATGTCCGGCAGGACAGAGGGGGTCGTCTCGCGTGGAACACCAGCCTGTTCCGTCCGCTATGGGAGTTGCGTCAAGACCTACCGACCCCCTCTGTCGCCTTCGGCGACATCTCCCCCTCAAGTGGGGAGATTGCCAGCACCTTCAACCGATTTGCATTCCCGTCACCCGCAATCTCCGCTTGAAGGCATTTGTGCAACGCGATACGCCGATTGCAAATTGCAAACCGGAGAGACACGTGAGCGCGCCAGAGACCAGAACCGAAACCGACACGTTCGGTCCCATCGAGGTCGCCGCCGACCGCTATTGGGGCGCGCAGGCGCAGCGTTCGCTGGCCAATTTCAAGATCGGCTGGGAGAAACAACCTGCCTCGATCGTGCGGGCGCTGGGCATCGTCAAGCGGGCGGCAGCGGAGGCCAATATGGAGCTGAAGCGGCTCGATCCGGCAATCGGCAAGGCCATTATCGAGGCCTCCCAGGAGGTCATCGACGGCAAGCTCAACGAGCATTTCCCGCTGGTCGTCTGGCAGACCGGTTCGGGCACGCAGTCCAACATGAACGCCAATGAGGTGATCTCCAACCGGGCAATCGAGCTTCTGGGCGGTGTCATGGGATCAAAGAAGCCGGTGCATCCCAACGACCACGTCAATATGAGCCAGTCGTCGAACGACACCTATCCGACGGCAATGCACATCGCCTGCGCCGAGCGCATCATTCACGACCTGCTGCCGGCGCTAAGACATTTGCATGCGGCACTCGACGCCAAGACCAAGGCTTTCGCCCATATTGTCAAGATCGGCCGCACCCATACACAGGACGCGACGCCGCTGACGCTCGGCCAGGAATTCTCAGGCTATGCGGCGCAGGTCGCCTACTCGATCAAGCGCATCGAGATGACGCTGCCCGGCCTGCAGGAATTGGCACAGGGCGGCACCGCGGTCGGCACCGGCCTCAATGCACCGGTCGGCTTTGCCGAAAAGGTGGCGGCGCGCATCGCCGCAATCACCGGCATCGATTTCGTCACCGCGCCGAACAAGTTCGAGGCGCTTGCCGCCCATGATTCCATGGTCTTCTCGCACGGCGCCATCAATGCCTGCGCGGCGGCGCTGTTCAAGATCGCCAACGACATCCGTCTGCTCGGTTCCGGCCCGCGTTCGGGCCTCGGTGAATTGTCGCTGCCGGAAAACGAACCGGGCTCGTCGATCATGCCGGGCAAGGTCAACCCGACCCAGTGCGAAGCGATGACGCAGGTTTGCGTGCAGGTCTTCGGCAACAATGCGGCGATCAGCTTCGCCGGCAGCCAGGGCCATTTCGAACTCAACGTCTACAATCCGCTGATGGCCTATTGTTTCCTGCAGTCGGTGCAGCTGCTGGCCGACGCTTCGGTGTCGTTCACTGACAATTGCGTCGTCGGCATCGAGGCCCGCGAAGACAACATCAAGGCAGCGCTCGACCGTTCGCTGATGCTGGTGACGGCGCTGGCGCCGACGATCGGCTATGACAACGCCGCCAAGATCGCCAAGGCGGCGCACAAGAACGGCACAACGCTGCGCGAGGAAGCGCTGGCCACCGGGCTGGTCAGCGAAGCCGATTATGAGCGGCTGGTGCGGCCGGAGGACATGACGCACCCAGGGTAAGTTGATCGCGAAAACGTTACCTGGGTGAACAATCCGTAACCAATCTGGCATCTTTGGTGAACAGTCGGCCTGCGCTAACTAGACGGGTATCCCAAGCCGTTTGGCCAAACCCTTCTGGAGAGTTACGCATGTCCACCAACACGTCCACCAACACTTCGTTTGCCGGTTCCGGCACCGCCTCCGGCGCCTCGGGCACGATCCTGCTCGGCCGCATCCTGCTTTCGGTCATCTTCCTGCTTTCCGGTTTCGGCAAGCTGACGGCGATTGCCGGCACGGCCGGCTATTTCGGCAGCCTCGGCCTGCCGCTGCCGATGGTGACCGCCATTGTCGTCGGCCTTATCGAACTGCTTGGCGGCCTGGCCATCCTCGTCGGCTTCCAGACCCGGATCGTCGGCTGGGTAATGGCGATCTTCACCGTCGCCACCGCGCTGGTCGCCCACACCGGCTGGGCCGATCAGATGCAGATGATCAATTTCATGAAGAACCTCGGCATTGCCGGCGGCTTCGTCGTGCTCGCCTCCTCGGGCCCAGGCGCGTATTCAATCGACGCCAAGCGCGGCTGAAGCAGCCCAGCATTTCCTGAACAAAGGGGCGCGGAATTTTCCGCGCCCCTTTTTCGTTGTCGTTTGTGCCTGTCGGTCCGCTGACCGGAATTCTGCTAGGATCGGGGCTCTTGGCCACCCGGCCGACAACGGAGGTTGCCATGCCCCGCAATGCGCTGCTTTTGCTTTCCCGACTAATGTTCGCCGCACTGTTCGTGCCGTCCGGCTTCCATGCGCTTGCCGACATTGCCGGCACGACCGGCTATTTCGCCGGCCTCGGCCTGCCGCTGCCGACGCTGGCTGCCTGGGGCACCGGGCTGTTCGAACTGATCGCCGGGCTGCTCATCCTCGTCGGCCTCAAGACGCCGATCGTGGCGCTGCTGCTCGCCGCCTTTTGCGTCGCGACAGCGTTCATCGGCCACTATGGCCAGGGCGGCGGCGATCCGACGCTGACCTTCATGCATTCGCAGATGCTGATGAAGGACATCGCGATATCAGGCGGTTTTCTGGCGCTGGCGATGGCTGGCGCGGGTGCATGGTCGGCCGACGGCCGGATGGCTGCAGGGACTGGCTAAGCTGCCGCCCGGCTCGGCTCATTTGCTGTCGAGAAAGACGAACTCCGCAAGCCTGGTTATGTTTATGGGCTGAGAGAGAAAGGCGCCATGCCCCATTTGACCGACGCTGATGGTCAGGCAAACCAGTCTGCTTTCCACCGCGATCGGCAGCCATTCATATCCATATTGATCTGCGCCCTTGGGGGAGTAGCTCCGAAGATTGCTGTCAATCGCGACATACAGGTAGTTACGCAATTGGATCAGGCTTGCCCTCTTCAGGTATGGCAACAGGTCGGTTCGGCCCACGACAGGGTCAAGAAAGTTGCCGAGGGGCTGATGAACGGACAGAGTTCGATCGACAGCGCCAGGACAGAGATTAACGTCCGCAAAAAACGTGTTCATCGAAATCGATCTTTGAAATTTGATCATTTCGTCGCTTATTCTAAATACAAAGTAATTTATCTTTTGCCCACTTTTAGGTTTTAAAAAACCTTTGAGCAGATTGAATGGTGTTTTGCCGTCTGCGCCTTTTGGATAACTCTTCTCAAACTCAAACGCGCCTTTTGCAGCAACGGAAACCTTGGAAACCGTCTGAGCTCTGGCCGCGTCGACAATCAACAATGACAGGACGGAAAGCAGCAGCGGCAGGATTTGACTGGATTTCACGATCTTCTTCCCCTCAGCGTGCAGTCGTCGCGATTGGCATCCATTTCAGTGCCGCGCCTGAAGCTACTTCACCGAAACACTAGGCCCGCCCTCGACCGCCAGCACCAGCCGACGGTTGGTCACCCTTGCCAGTTGTGCCAGCCGGCCGGCGGGCCGCTCGCCGTAAAGATCGGCCAGCGCTGCCGGCAGCACCAGCGCCAGCACGCCATTGCCGCGGTTTTCCCATTTCAGTCGCGACATGACGCCGGGCATTGCCGCCGTCAGGAGATAGACGACGCGCAGCAGCGCCGCCAAGACGCGGGCGCGCTCGAGATAGCGCGGTGTCGCCAGTCCGCGGATTTCCGGAGCGGCTTCATTGAACACGCCCTCGTGGCGAAACAGGCTGACAAGCGCCAGGAAGGCGCGGCCGGGATGATCGACGCCGATGAAGGAGGCGTGGGCGATGATGTTGAGCGATTGCTTGCCGCGATATTCGGGATGGGCACGCCAGCCGATATCGGCGAGCAGGCAGGCGGCGTGGCGGTAGCGCGCCTCATCCCTGGTCTCGTCGATGCCGAAGGCGGCGAACGCCTTGCCGGTCCACTCGACAAGCTCATGCGCGTGGTCGACCGAGCGCGAGCGCAGGCGGGCAAGCTCTTCCGCCGCCGAGATCAGCGGATCGGCTTTCTGCTCGGCCTTGTCGAGCAGCGAATAGAGAAAGCCCTCGCGCACGCCCAGCGCCGACACGATGATCTTCGACGGCTGCATCGCCGCCATGATCTCCTGCAGCACGATGGCGCCATAGGGCAGCAGCGAGCGGCGGTTCTTGGAGATGCCCTCGATGCCTTTGATCTTGTCGATCTCGGCCTTGGCAACCTGCCGGAGGAAGTTCGCGGCGCTTTCGATGCCGATCTCGTAATGGTGCATGACGCCGAGCGGGTAGTTGGTCATTTCCATGTGTAGCCGGGCGAGATTTCGCCAGGTGCCGCCGACCGTGTAGAAGGTCCTGCCCTGCCCGCCCTTCAGCAATTTCGCCCGCGCCAGTTGGTCGCGCGTGATCCTTGCCGCCTGGGTCAGCGAGTTCTTCGCCATGTCCTGCAGGCGCAAGCCGCCCAACGGCAGCGTGATGCCGTCACCGATCGTCTCACCATCGATGTCGATCAGTTCGAGGCTGCCGCCGCCAAGGTCGCCGGCAATGCCGTTGGCCGGGTGGAAACCGGAGATGACGCCGAGCGCCGAATAATGGGCTTCCTCGCGGCCGCTCAGCACCTGGATCTCGGTCTTGAGCACATCCTCGGCGCGGTGGATGAAGTCGGGGCCGTTGACGGCCTCGCGAGCGGCGGCGGTCGCCAGCACATATATGCGCTCGGCGCCGGCCTGGTCGGAGAGTGCGCGGAAACGGCGGAACTCTTCCATCGAGCGCGTCACCGCCTCGGGATCGAGCTTTCCGGTCGAAACGATGCCGCGGCCGAGGCCGGCCAGCATCTTTTCGTTGAACAGCAAGGTCGGCGAACGCGCCAGCCCCTCATAGATGACAAGACGGATCGAGTTCGATCCGATATCGATGATGGACAGCGGTCGGCGGTCCTGAAGCCGGCCCTGGGACGCTGAAATCATCAGCCCGTCGCTGCGTTCTGTTTCTTGCGGCGCTTGAACTGCGCGATGCGCTTGGGCGCATGCGACTTCAACGCATCGCCCCGTCCGGACAGGCTCGGATTGGTCATGAAATATTCCTGCGCGTTGAACGGTTCCTCGCCCTCCTCCAGCACGACGCGCCGGGAGGTTCCGTCAGCCAATACGTCGAAACTTTGCTGGTTGTCCATGATGTTGCCGAGCATGATCTGGCCGAGCACCTGCTCATGCACAGTTGGATTGGTGATCGGCACCATGGTCTCGACGCGGCGGTCGAGATTGCGTGGCATCAGATCGGCCGAGGAGATGTAGACGATCGCCCCGTCCGAGGGCAGGCCGTGACCGTTGCCGAAGCAATAGATGCGGCTGTGCTCGAGGAAACGGCCGACGATCGATTTCACCCTTATGTTCTCCGACAGGCCGGGCACCTGCGGCCTCAGGCAGCAGATGCCGCGCACGACGAGATCGATCTCGACGCCGGCGCGGCTGGCATCATAGAGGGCATCGATGACGATCGGGTCGACCAAGGCGTTCATCTTCATCCAGATGCGGGCCGGCCTGCCCTCCAGCGCGTGGCTGATCTCATCCGAAATGTGCTGGAGGATGCGGTCGCGTAGCGTGAACGGCGAGATGGCCAGCCGCATCTGCTCGGCCGGCTCGGCATAGCCGGTGATGAAGTTGAACAACTGGGCGACATCGCGCGCGATCGTCGGGGCGGTGGTGAAGAAGGACAGGTCGGTGTAGATGCGTGCCGTGACCGGGTGGTAGTTGCCGGTGCCGAGATGCACGTAATTGCGCAGCCTGCCGTCCTCGCGCCGCACCACCAGCGACATTTTCGCATGGGTCTTCAGTTCGAGAAAGCCGAAGACCACCTGGACGCCGGCGCGCTCGAGGTCGCGCGCCCAGCGGATGTTGGCCTCCTCGTCGAAGCGCGCCTTGAGCTCGACCAGCGCGGTCACCGACTTGCCGGCCTCGGCGGCGTCGACCAAAGCGCGTACGATCGGGCTGTCGTTGGAGGTGCGATAGAGCGTCTGCTTGATCGCTACCACTTCCGGATCGGCCATCGCCTGACGCAGGAACTGCACCACGACGTCGAAGGATTCGTAGGGGTGGTGGACGATGATGTCCTTCTCGCGGATCGCGGCAAAACAATCGCCGCCATGCTCGCGGATGCGCTCGGGAAAGCGGGGATTGTAGGGGGTGAATTTCAGATCGTCGCGGGCGACGGCGACGATCTCCGAGATCTGGCTGAGCGCCAGCGGACCGGTGAGCACGCTGATGCGGCTTGCCGAAACGCCAAGCTCGCCGGCGACGAAGTCGCGCAGTTCGGGCGGCATCAGCCGGTCGAATTCGATCCGGATAACCGAGCCGCGGCGCCGCCGCTTCAGCGCCGTCTCGAACAGGCGCACCAGATCCTCGGATTCTTCCTCGACCTCGATATCGCTGTCGCGGATGATGCGGAACGTGCCGGAACCCTTGACCTCGTAGCCCGGGAACAGCTTGCCGATATAAAGACCGACCGCCTCCTCGAGCGGGATGAAGCGGACATGGCGCTTGCGATCCGGCAAGCGGATGAAGCGCCTCAGCGCCACCGGCAGGCGCAAAAGCGCGCTCATTTCCTCGCTGTTCTTACGGTGGCGCAATTGCAACGCCATCGAGAAACCGAGATTGGGAATGAACGGGAACGGATGCGCCGGGTCGATCGACAGCGGCGTCAGCACCGGAAATACCTGCTCCTGGAAATGGTCCTCGAGCCAGATCTTCTCGTCCTTGCTCAGCGCATCGCGGGTGATGCTCTCGATGCCTTCCTTGTCGAGCAGCAGCATCAGCGCCGAAAGGCTTTTCTGCTGGTCCTCCTGCAGGCGCTCGACCTCGCGCAGCAATTGTTCGAGCTGCTGCTCGGGCGTGCGTCCGTCCGGGCTCTTCAGCACGATGCCCTCGCGCACCTGGCCGGCAAGACCCGCAACGCGGACCATGAAGAACTCGTCGAGGTTGGCGGCCGATATCGACAGGAAGCGAACACGCTCGAGCAGCGGATGGTTGGCGTTCAGCGACTCTTCGAGCACGCGCCGGTTGAATTGCAGCCAGGAAAACTCGCGGTTGACGAAGCGGTCGGGATTGCCGCCTTCGCGGCTCGCCGCCTCGACGGTGATGAATTCGTTCTGCACCGGCTTCAGTTCGTTCATGGTTTCCGCTCTTCCCACACCGTTCGACGACCATAGCCTTAACCGGCTTAACTTATCCTCTGACAGGCTTTTGCGACAGTTTCATTTCATCGATCTTGCAAAGAGACGGGTTATGATCCAGATGCAATCGACAAGATCAGGAGACGACGATGGCAGGCGGTTCCATTCCCCATTTCCAGAACGATGCGGGCTATCCGGCAATCGACATCGGCGTCAAGGAATTCATGTGCACCGGCGCCAATCCGCCTTTCGACCACCCCCATGTATTTCTCGACATGGGCGACGACAACGAAAAAGTCTGCCCGTATTGCTCGACGCTCTATCGCTATTCGCCGAAGCTGAAGGCGTTGGAAACGCAGCCGCCGGGCTGCCTCTATCTCGACCAGGCCGCCTGATTCTTCCGCGACAAGCCTGATGCAGGAAACGCAGTCCCGGCAGGTGGTCATCGCCGGGGCGGGCGTCGCCGGGCTGACCGCGGCACTGGCCTTCGCCGAGCGCGGCTATCGGATAAAACTGTTCGAACAGGCGCAGCACCTCGAGGCTGCCGGCGCCGGTATCCAGCTTTCGCCCAACGCGACGCGCATCCTACGGCAGCTCGGCGTACTCGATCGGCTGCTGGCGACGGCGGTGCGGCCGGAGGCGGTCGTGCTCAAGGATGCCGCCACGCTGCGCAAGCTGGCGCGCGTACCGCTTGGCCAGGCGGCCGAAACGCGCTGGGGAGCGCCCTATCTCGTTGCCCACCGCGCGGATCTGCAGTCAGCGCTGATGCAGCGAGTTTCGGAGCAGCCCGGTATCGATCTGATCGCCGGCGCGCGGGTGACCGACATCGCAGCCGGATCGAAAGGTGTTACCGTCACTGCATCGGCTGATGGCGACACGGTCGAGGCTGGCTGTCTGCTGATCGGCGCCGATGGCGTCTGGTCGTCGGTGCGAGAAAAACTGGCCCGCAAGGCGGCCGAATTCGGCAGAAGCCGGTTTTCGGGCGAGCTTGCCTGGCGCGCCACGGTGGCCGCCGACAGCCCCGCCGGACAAGCCTTCAGGGTGATCGGTGCGCCCGATTGCGTTACCGCATTCCTCTATCCCGGCTTCCACATGGTCGCCTATCCGGTCAGCCGTGGCACTGCCTTCAACCTTGCGGCCTTCACCAGGGGCAAGCGCATCGCCGAGGGCTGGTCGGGGCATGCCAACCCCGCCAGCCTCGCCAGCGCCATGCGCGGTACCGCGCCGGCGCTGGTCCGTCTGGCGAGCGAGGCCGCGCCATGGACGGCATGGCCGATCCACACCGTCGAGCAGCGGCGGTGGACGACGCCGGAAGGGATCGCGCTGATCGGCGATGCGGCGCATGCGATGACGCCGTTTGCCGCACAGGGCGCGGCGATGGCGATCGAGGACGCGGTAACCCTTGCCGGTTTCGTTGCCACCTCGCCTGCCGATCTCAGCAGCGCGCTTGTCGCCTGGGAACAGGCGCGGCGGCCGCGCGTCGCCCAGGTCGCCCGCCGCGGCGTCGTCAACCGCCTCGCCTGGCATGCGGCCGGGCCGGTGGCGATGGCCCGCAACCTGTTCCTGGCGATGCGCTCGCCCGAAAAACTCGCCGCCGATCTCGACTGGCTCTATGGCTGGCGGGCGTTGGACGCTCGGCGGTCCTAAGTCGCCTTGTCAATTGTAAAGCCGCATCGAAAGGCCGAGCGAGGCCGGCAGCGGGTTCCACCAGCCGGTGCGCAGCCCGGCCGTGCGCAGTGCAGCCGCCGCCCAGGTGTTGCAGCCGACCAGCGCGTTGAAATGGCCATTGGCTTCGAAGAAACGATCGAAACGGGAATACGCCGCATTCTCGATCGGCATGGCCCCGTTGGGTCCGTGCCGGAAGCTTGCCGCAATGTAATCGAGCAGCGCGGTAAACCGCTCCTCGCCGATGTCGAAGCCGGCGACGTCGGGATGCGGCTCGGCGATGTCGCCTGAAATGTCGACATGCATCACCGAGGCATCGACGGTCAGCGCCTTCATCACCGGCACTGCCTTCAGTTCCGACCAGGTCGGCGTCTCTAGACTAGAAGGCGCGGCCGCCCCAGCCGAAGACGATGTAGCGGACCTCCGCCATGTCGGCGGGAATGCCGGCATCGACCAGGAAATGGAAGCGCCGGCGCACATCGTCGTCGACCGGGATGGCGATGTCGGTGTGGATCGGATTTTGCAGCACCAGGATACGGTGGCTTGTGCCGATCGGATCGGCAACGGCCGCCGGCCAGAGCGGGCGCGGCAGCAGCGTGCCCAGCGCCACCGCAAGGACTGCTGCAACGACCAGCAGGCCAAGAAAACGGGCAAGCTTCTTCATGGGAAAGGCATAGAACAAGCAATGCTCAAGGTGAAGCCCCTCCGAAAGTTGCACAGCTGACTTAGAGCTTGACGCGTATCCTCCCCGGGAGGATATGCTCAAGCATGTCAGATCACCTCCACGCCTCGCATCCTTCCATCATAAAGCGCCTGAAGCGCGCGCAAGGCCACCTTGCGGCGGTGCTGGCGATGATCGAGGCGCATCGCCCTTGCGTTGACCTGGCGCAGCAGCTTCATGCCGTCGAAAGGGCCATCAGCAGCGCCAAGCGCGAGCTGATCAACGATCACATCGAGCATTGCCTGACGGACAGCGTCGAAACCGGCGGCAACTCGCTGGCGGAACTCAAGCAGCTGGCGAAATATCTGTGAATGCCATCGTAGCCCCCATTCTGGAATGGCTCGGGTTCGGCTCGCACGCCGCACATCATCACGGCGGTCACGGTCCGCACGGTCACAGCCATGGCGTCATCGACGCGACAATTGCCACCACCGACCGGGGCATCTGGGCAATCAAATGGTCGTTCGTGATCCTGGCGATCACCGCAGCATTGCAGATGGTCGTGGTTGCGTTGTCGGGGAGCGTGGCATTGCTGGCCGATACGATCCATAACATCGGCGATGCGACCACGGCGATCCCGCTATGGATTGCGTTCGTGCTGGCGCGGCGCAAGCCGTCGCGGATCTTCACCTATGGCTTGGGCCGGGTCGAGGATCTGGCCGGCATCATCATCGTGCTCATCATCCTGTTCAGCGCTGTAGTCGCTGCCTACCAAGCCATCGACAGGCTGATCAATCCACAAGTGGTGACACACCTGGGCTGGCTGACTGCGGCGGGCATTGTCGGCTTCCTCGGCAACGAGGCGGTTGCCGTGTTCCGTATCCGCGTCGGTCGGGAAATCAACAGCGCGGCACTGATTGCCGACGGCTACCACGCCCGCACAGATGGACTTACCAGCCTTGCCGTGGTCATCGGAGCCATCGGCGTCTGGTTCGGCTTTTCCTTGGCCGATCCGATCGTCGGTCTGCTGATCACGATTGCGATCTTCGGTATCGTCTGGCAATCGGCCCGCTCGGTGCTGACCCGCATGCTGGATGGAATCGAACCCGGTGTGATGGACGAAATCCGACATGCCGCCGAGCATGTTCCGGGCGCGCGCATTGTCGATGCCAAGGCGCGCTGGATCGGTCATAGATTGCACGCCGACATCGCAATTGCCGCGGACGAAACCCTGCCGCTGTCGGCGGCGAACAAGATCGCCGCAGCGCTGAAGGACGAACTATCCCAGCATATGCCGGCCCTGGCAGAGGCGAATGTGCGGTTTTCAACGGAACGTGGAGAGAACGACCATCCTCACGAGCACACGCATGACCACGGCCACATGCACTGACGCTCGCCGATTTTCTGCTAGTCTCGTCCGATGTTCCAGACGCTCGTCGAATTTCAGCGCACGATCTATCTGACGCTCGGCGAACAGATCAAGCTGCTTGCGGCCGGAGGCAATTGGCTGGCGTTCATGGCCTTCCTGCCGATGGGCGTCGTGTTCGGGGCTGCCCATGCGCTGACGCCGGGGCACAGCAAGGCCGTCCTGGCGACGTATCTTGCCGGTTCGGATGCGAAGGTCTCGCGTGGTCTGCTCGTATCTATCACGCTATCGTTCACGCATGTGACGATTGCCGTTCTGATTGCGGCTCTCTCGCTGCCACTGGTCTCAATAGCATTGGGCAGCGTCGGCCGCGCTCCGCTTCTGGAGCACATCAGTCGCGGGCTGCTCGGCCTCATTGGCGTCTGGATGCTCTGGCGCGCTTTGAGCCACAGCCATCACCACAGGCACGAGGGCGAGGCTGTCGGCGTCATGGCAGGCCTGATCCCATGTCCGCTTACGCTTTTCGCTATGACTTTCGCGATGTCCAGGGGTGTTCCGGCAGCGGGCGTCCTGTTTGCCATCACCATGATGGTCGGCGTGGCGCTGACGCTGTCCTGCGTCGCCGTGTTGTCGATCGTGTTTCGGGAACGGCTTGTACAGTTTTTCGCGCGCCAGCCACGGCTGTTCGAACCATCTCCCGGGCCATCGAGGGCGCCGCCGGTCTCGCCCTTGCCGGCGTCGCTGTCTGGCAGATCACATCAGCTTAAGAGAAAATATGGTTTCAGCCACTGCATGGTGTCCGGTCCGGTGCAGCGGCTGGAACGCGCCAAGGCGACGCCGGTCATGTCACATCGATCACGACCATCAGTCCGCCGCCGCCCTTCTCCTCGACATTGTTGTTCGTGGTGTGATGCGGGATGTGGCAATGGATCAGCCATTTGCCCGGACGCTGCGCCTTCCAGATCACGTCGTAGCGCTGACCCGGCCCGACGTTGATCGTATCGGCAAGGAAACGACCCGAAGCGGGGACCGTCTCGCCGTCGCGGGCAACGACCTCGAACGGTCCGCCATGGATATGCATCGGATGGATGAAGCCGTTGTTGGTGCCGATGAACCGCACCTTGAGCGTCTCGCCGACCTTCATCGGGATCGTCTCGGTCGAGGGATAGGCCTTGCCGTTGATGGTGAAGAAATTCGGCATGCCGCCGTCCATCGGCATCGACGGGTAGGTCAGCCCTTCCCGCACCAGCCATTCCTGAAGCTGGATGACGTAATCATCGTCGGCCGCGACCTCGTCGGCAGGATTGGCGGGATCGATGATCAGCGCACCGTAGAGGCCGAGCGCCTGGGTCCGGTCCGGCTTGGCATGGGGGTGGTAGAAATAGGTTCCGTGCTGGGTTGCGGTGAATTCGTATGAATAGGATTGGCCGGGCTCGATCGGCGCCTGGGTGATCTCGGCCGGCCCATCCATCTGGTTCGGCAGGATCAAGCCATGCCAATGCACCGTCGTTTCCTCAGGCAGGCCGTTGGTGACGTTGATCCTGACCCGATCGCCCTGGCGAATGTGAATTCGCGGGCCGGGAATCTGGCCATTATAGGCATAGGCGTCGACCGCGACGTCCGGCAGGATCTGCCAGCGGACCACTGAAGGCCTGAGCTCGAACACCTTGATGCCATTCTCTATCCGAAACGGCAGTTCCTGGTCGCCCCTTGCCGTCAGGCCATAAGAGGCGGCCACGAGGCGTGGATCGGTAGCGGCCATGTCGCGCATCGTATCAGCCGGCGTGTCGCGATCCATGATCATGCCTCGCGGCATGATCACCCCGCCGACGTCGCGTGCCGACAGCGTCAGGTTCAGCCAGTTCGCCGGCGCGATCATGCCGATGGCGAGCGCCAGCAGGGAGACGGCACCCAGGGCAGCCACCTGCGGCGTTGTGGCATCTGTCTCCATGTGATGGCCGCCGCCTTTGCCTTTGTGGGAAGCTATATCGTGGCGCTGTCCGCGATGGCCACTGGCGTCGGCCTGCTGCATTTGCATCTGCGCATGTTGCCCCGTTGCAGGCTGCTCTCGACCATCGATGCCGGCTGCCTGCGCGCGCTGTGTCATCAGCCCATGCTTCAGCCCCCGGGCGACCAGCCAGACATTGGTCGGGTAGGCAAGCGCAAAGCCGGCGATGACGCCGATCGACATCACGCCCCAGAACAACAGCTCCGTCGGTTCCATCGCGCGCATGTCGCGGCCCATCATCAGGAAGCTCATGACCGGCGCCATGCCGGCCATCATGAAGTTCATGGAGATGAACTCGGGCAGGAAGCTCTTGCGTACGTTTTCCCAATAGGTGCCGCCCATCATCGATTTCATGAACAGCGACTGGAAGATGAACAGGCCGAAGGCAAAGCCGGCGAGATATTCGACGATCAGGTCGATCCACATCGGCAGGCCGAGCGCCGCCGTGACGGCGGCGGCAAGAATGATGCCGGTCGCATCGCCGGCGACGCAGTGGATGGTGGAGCCGACGCCCTGCTTCCAGAGCGGCCGGGTGAACACCTCATGCTCGTCCGGTCGGGGTTCCTTGTCGGCGAGCACGTAGAGCAGCAAGCCGAGCGGACCCATATAGAGGGTGACCAGGATGAAGCCCCATTTCATCACCACCGGCTCGGGATTGTTGCGATATTGGTCGAAGCCGACATAAAGCGTCGAACCCAGCGCCAGCGCGAACCAGACGACGAGGAAATAATCGATCGGTTGGATGAGCATCAGGATGAACCCTTGACCTATCGCCGCACTCGCCCACTCGGCTTGTTATACAACTCCTAATGGCAACAAACGCGGCTGGCGCGCTTATGATCCGCGCCGACCGTACGCTGTTCAGGCAGGCCAATTTTCGTTGTAACCGACTGATCTGATGACGCCTGCCCGCAGCTCCGGAACTGTCAGTCTTATCATTGCGGCTCTCCTCTAGTGGGGTTGTTATGGGGCTTCCCATCACAGGAAGGTCAAGGGCTTTTGAGCCAGCCCAAATCATCGCTGTCGTGCCGAAGCAGCCCTCGAAATTTGCCCCTTGACCTTCCCGTGATGGGAACCTTTATCGTGTCGCAGTTACCCAGTTGGAGCTGCAAACCCATGAACGCTGTCGCTCATAACCCCAGCCGAGCCTGTTTCCGCTCCCGCGATTCAGATTGGGATCGAGGGCATGACCTCCGCCTCCTGTGTCGCCCCGCTTGAAAGGCGCTGAAGACGGCGGCATGACGTGACCGAGGCTAGTGTCAACCTGGCTACGGAGCGTGCCACGTGAGTTACACCGCGTGCCGACGCGCGTGACCTTAATCTCGGAGACAACACATGGATCGACGCTGTTTTCTGGCCGCAGGCGTTGCCACGGTTCTCGCCAGCCCGCGCGCCATCGCCCAGATGAAGATGGACGAGATGCCCGGCATGGATATGGGGCACGCGGGCCACGACATGGGCGCGGCACCAAAAAGCGCGACCATGCTGCCTGAGGGCCAGGCGTTGCGCGAGTTGCCGCTGCTAGCCAATGAAGCCAATGCGCCCCGCCTGTTCAGAGCAAACCTCACGGCTGAACCCGCCATGGTTCGCTTTGCAGAAGGGCTCGACACGCCAATCCTTGGATACAATGGTATGAGCCCGGGGCCATTGATCGAGGTGACTGAAGGCGACCGTGTCGAGATTGCATTCACGAACCGAATTCCTGAAGAGACGAGCACCATCCATTGGCATGGCATGCCGGTTCCAGCTGACCAGGATGGCAATCCTATGGACCCCGTTGCGACGGGCACGGAGCGCACCTACAGCTTCGAACTGCCCGAAGGAAGCGCGGGGTCGTACTGGTATCATCCGCATCCGCACGGCAAGACGGCCGAGCAGGTCTATCGCGGACTTGCCGGCGCGTTCGTGGTCAAGCCGAAGGCGGACCCGATCCCGGCCGAGTATGGCGACACTGTGCTGATGTTCACAGACCTTCGCCTTGCCGCCGACGGCACCATGCCGGACAACACCATGGTCGATTTGATGAACGGGCGCGTCGGCGATCACGTGCTGGTCAATGGACAAAAAAATCCCGCGCTATCCGTCCCGTTTGGAACAAAGCGGCGATTTCGGTTCTACAACGCGACTAACGCGCGCTTTTTGCGGCTCTCCTTCGACGGCGCACCCATGACGATCATCGGCACCGATGGCGGTCTGCTGGAGGCGCCGGTGGCAGCCAAGGATGTCCTGCTCAGCCCGGCGGAACGCCTTGAACTGATCGTCTCGTTTGAGAAGCGCGGCCCCGTCACCCTGAGCACGCTCGACTACGATCGCGGCTGGATGGGCGCAGGCCGCCCCGCCGATGCAGGCCTGACATTGCTTACGGTCAATGTTTTGGACACGCCTGCAGAGACGTTTCCTCCGCTGCCGGAAAAGCTTCGACCAATTGCGCAACTTGGCACCCCTGCCGTCAGCCGGCGTTTCGTGTTCACCGAAACGACGACGATGAGCGCGACGGATATGCAGATGGGCTTCCTGATCAACAGCGCGGCGTTCGACATGGGCCGCATCGACGTGGTGTCGAAAACAGGACAGGTCGAGCTCTGGGAAATCGTCAACAAGGCCGACATGGACCATCCGTTCCATGTTCATGGGACGCAGTTCCAAGTGGTCGAGCACGAACGTGGTGGGCAGGTCTCGAAACCGGCCTATCTCGCCTGGAAGGACACGGTCAACGTGGCGCGCGGCGAAACGATGCGGCTTTTGCTGCGCCAGGATCGCCCCGGGCGGAGGATGTATCATTGCCACATCCTGGAGCACGAGCAGCTCGGCATGATGGGCGTCGTCGACGTGCAGGCCTAGCCGGTCGCTCGACGTGGCTGCACTGGCAATCTATGGCGCCCTGTTCACCAGCGCATTCCTAGCCGCAACCATCTTGCCGGTCTCGTCGGAAGTTGTGCTCGCCGGCTTGATCGCCGGCGGCCGTGGCGATCCGGTGCTACTGCTTGCGGTCGCCACAATCGGCAACACGCTCGGCTCGGTGGTGAACTGGACGCTGGGGCGTGGCATCGATACGCTGCAATCTAGGCGATGGTTTCCCATCACCCGTGAACGATACCAGCGGGCCAGCCGGAGCTTTCGCCGCTTTGGCGCGTGGCTGCTCCTATTCGCCTGGCTGCCGGTCGTCGGGGACGCCTTCACTGTCGCGGCAGGCGCGGCCCGCATGCATCTCGGCATATTCGTGATGCTTGTCGCATTGGGCAAGGCTGCACGATATGCGGCAATCGTCGCAGGATTGTGGGTGCTAAGATAATTGCTGATGCTCGCCATCGACCAAAGGGCAGATCCTCCCGAGCATCACCGCTCGTCGAATACGCGTAAGGCCCGAGCAAGACAGAGAGCCCGGTCCGCCGGTCTTGTCCCGAACCGGCGTACAGGATCAGTGCAGGATCTGCGACAGGAACAGTTTCGTGCGTTCATGGCGCGGGTGGTCGAAGAACTCGGCCGGCGTGTTCTGCTCGACGATCTGACCCTGATCCATAAAGATCACCCGGTTGGCGACTTTGCGCGCAAAGCCCATCTCGTGGGTGACGCAGAGCATGGTCATGCCTTCCTCGGCCAGCCCGACCATCGTCTCCAGCACTTCCTTGATCATTTCCGGATCGAGAGCCGAAGTCGGCTCGTCGAACAGCATGATGCGCGGGTTCATGCACAGCGAGCGGGCGATCGCCACGCGCTGTTGCTGGCCGCCGGAAAGCTGGCCGGGATATTTGTTGGCCTGTTCCGGAATCTTGACGCGCGTGAGGAAATGCATGGCGATTTCCTCGGCCTGCTTCCTCGGCATCTTGCGCACCCAGATCGGCGCCAGCGTGCAATTCTCCAGGATGGTCAGATGCGGAAACAGGTTGAAATGCTGGAACACCATGCCGACCTCGCGGCGCACCTCGTCGATCTTCTTCAGATCGTTGGTCAGTTCCTTGCCGTCGACTATGATCTTGCCCTTCTGGTGTTCCTCCAGTCGGTTGATGCAGCGGATCATCGTCGATTTGCCGGAGCCCGACGGGCCGCAGATGACGATGCGCTCGCCGCGCATCACCTTTAGATTGATGTCCTTCAGCACATGGAATTCGCCGTACCATTTGTGCATGGCAATGATGTCGATGGCGACATCGGTGGTGGAAATGTGCATCTTGGCGGCATTGACCTTGATCTCTTCCGCGCTGACGGCGTTTTCTATGGCCATGACAAGGTCCCCTTTTTTAGCGTTTGTGGCCGGTGTCGAGACGGCGTTCCGTGTACATTGAATAGCGCGACATGCCGAAGCAGAACAGCCAGAAGATGAAGGCCGCGAACACCAGGCCGGATCTGGCCGTCTGCGGCGTCGCCCAATTGGCGTCGGAGAAGTTCTGCTTGACGATGCCGAGGAGGTCGAACATCGAGATGACGATGACCAGGCTGGTGTCCTTGAACATGCCGATGAAGGTGTTGACGATGCCGGGAATGACCAGCTTCAGCGCCTGCGGCATGACGACCAGGCCCATCTTCTGCCAGTAACTGAGGCCGAGCGAATCGGCGCCCTCATACTGGCCTTTGGGGATCGCCTGCAGGCCGCCACGCACCACTTCGGCCATGTAGGCGGCGGCAAACAGCGACACGCCGATCAGCGCGCGCAGGAACTTGTCGAAGCTGACGCCGGCCGGCAGGAACAGCGGCAGCATCACGCTGGCAAAGAACAGCACCGTAATCAGCGGGATGCCGCGTACCGTCTCGATGAAGATCACGCACAGCAGCTTGACGATCGGCATGTTCGAGCGCCGGCCGAGCGCCAGCACGATGCCGATCGGCAGCGACACGGCAATGCCGACGAAGGACAGGCTGAGCGTCACCAGCAGCCCACCCCAACGCGACGTCTCGACATGCGGCAGGCCGAACATGCCGCCGACCAGCAGAACGAAGGCGACGACCGGCAGCGCCAGGAAGAGAAGAATGGCGTTCAGCCCTTTGCGCGGTACGCGCGGTATGAGCAAAGGCACCAGCAGTGCCACGAACAGGATGGCCACCACGATCGGCCGCCAACGCTCCTCGACAGGATAGGTGCCGAACATGAACTGGCCGAACTTGGCGTTGACGAAAGCCCAGCAGGCGCCGGTCCAGCCGTCCGACTGGATGCCGCCCTGCGCCACGGTGGCGCAGACCGTGCGGTCCGGTCCCGTCCACTGGGCGTTGATGAAAGCCCAATTGACGATCTGCGGCAGGATCATGGCAACCAGCGCGATGCCGACGATGGTCAAGATGGTGTCGCCCGTGGTGGCAATCAGGTTCTTGCGGATCCAGGCGGTGAGGCCACGCTCGCTCGACGGCGCCGGCTGCGCCAGCGTCATCTCCGTCCGCACCCAGGACATGTCGTGTTCCTGCATGGCCCTACCTCTCCACCAGCGCCATCCTGGCATTGACGACGTTCATGATCGCCGACGTGATCAGGCTGAGCGCGAGATAGACAGCCATCATGATCACCACGCCTTCGACCGCCTGCCCGGTCTGGTTCAAGACAGTGCCGGCAGTCGCCGTCAGGTCCGGATAGCCGATGGCGATGGCGAGCGAAGAGTTCTTGGTCAGGTTCAGATACTGGCTGGTCAGCGGCGGAATAACGATGCGCATCGCCTGCGGCACGACGACAAGCCTGAGGATCGATCCCGAGCGCAGCCCGAGTGCCGCGGCCGCCTCGGTCTGGCCCGTGCTGACGCCCCTGATGCCGGCGCGCACGATCTCGGCGATGAAGGCGGCCGTATAGCAGGACAACGCCAGATAGAGTGACAGGAACTCCGGTCTGACCTGAAAGCCACCGACCAGGTTGAAAGTCGATTGTTTCGGGAATTCGAAGCTCAGAGGAAAGCCGCTCAGCGCGTAGGCCAGCAGCGGCAGGCCGACGATCAACGCTATGGATGTCCAGAGCACCGGGAACGGCTGACCCGTCGCCATCTGCCGCTGCCGCGCCTTGCGGGCGACGAACCAGGCCATGGCAATGCCGAGGAGCAGGGCGACCAGGATCAGCCAGGAGCCCTCGCCCCAGACAGCGCGCGGAAAATAAAAGCCGCGCTGGTTGAGAAAGGAGCCGAACGGCAAATTGATGCTCTCGCGCGGTGGCGGCAGCACGGCGAGTACGCCGGAATACCAGAAGAAGATGACCAGCAGCGGCGGGATGTTGCGGAAGACCTCGACATAGACCGTGCAGATCTTCCTGATCAGCCAGTTGCGCGACAGTCGGCCGATGCCGACGATGAAACCGATGATGGTGGCGGTGATAATGCCGACGACGGCCACGATCACGGTGTTGATGAAGCCGACCAGGATGGCTCGGAAATAAGTCGAATCCGACGAATAAGCGATGGCGCTTTCGCTGATGTCGAAGCCGGCGCGGCCCTTGAGAAAGCCGAAGCCGGAAGCGATGTGCAAGCGCGTCAGATTGACGATGACGTTGTGGGTAACCCACCAGACCCCCGCTACCAGCAGGACGAGGACCAACGCTTGAAAGAATATACCGCGGACACGAGGATCATTGATGAAGGAACCGCGGCTTGGCTCCTCGCGAAGAACTTCCTGCGATGCCATTCGACAGTCCCCTGGAAAGAGAGACCGGAAGGCAGACGATCTGCCTTCCGGATCCATTTTCGATCAGCGGATCGGCGGAGCGTATTGCAGACCACCCTTGGTCCACAGCGCGTTGATGCCGCGCGCGATCTTCAGCGGGCTGCCCGAGCCGACATTGCGCTCGAACATCTCGCCGTAATTGCCGACGGCCTTGACGATGTTGACGACCCAGTCGTTAGAGACGCCGAGATCGGTGCCGATCTTGGTGTCGGCTTCCTGGCCGAGCACGCGCTTGATCTCGGGACTGTCCGAGTTCTTCATCTCGTCGACATTGGCCTTGGTGATGCCGAGTTCCTCGGCGTCGAGCAACGCGAAATAGGTCCACTTGACGATGTGGTACCATTGGTCGTCGCCCTGGCGTACAGCCGGCCCAAGCGGTTCCTTGGAGATGATCTCGGGCAACACGACGTGGTCGGCCGGCGCACCGAGCGTCAGGCGGATGCCATAGAGGCCCGATTGGTCGGTGGTGTATACGTCGCAGCGGCCGGCGTCATAGGCGGCGTTAACCTCTTCCAGCTTTTCGAAGACGACAGGATTGTACTCCATCTTGTTCGACTTGAAATAGTCGGCAAGGTTGAGCTCGGTCGTGGTGCCGCTCTGCACGCAGACCGCCGCGCCCGAAAGTTGCAGCGCCGAATTCACGCCCGGTAGCTTCTTGGCGTTGATCATGAAGCCCTGGCCGTCATAATAAGTCGTGCCGATGAAGTTCAGGCCGAGTGCGGTGTCGCGATTGATGGTCCAGGTGGTGTTGCGCGACAGGATGTCGATCTCGCCCGACTGCAGAGCGGTAAACCGCTCCTTGGCGCTGAGCGGCGTAAACTTCACCTTGGTGCCATCGCCGAACACGGCGGCCGCCACAGCGCGACAGAAGTCCGCGTCGATGCCTTGCCACTCACCCTTGTCGTCCGGCGCCGAGAAGCCGGCCAGACCGGTCGAGACGCCGCATTGGATGAAGCCCTTCGCCTTGACATCGTCGAGCGTGGCCGCCGAAGCCGCCGAAGCCGCGAATCCAAACGCGGCGGCGCCCAAAACGCCGATTGCAATGTGTTTCATGACCCACAGACCCTTTTCTGTTTTTTCCAGGCGAACCTGACTTTTTCCCGTGTGAACGCAGCTATGTATCCCGGCCCATTACCGGAATCCCGCATCGTAACCGACGCGCTGCCTCCCATTCACGAACAACATCGAAGGCGATTATTCCTGTGAGGTCAAGGGAAATGACCAAATCCGAAAGACTTTGAAAACCAACCGCCTGAAATGCCTGAAATTGCAGACAAACGCGCTCGCAAATTGGTCAGCGCGCCAATAAAGCCGGCAAAGTCGGACCGTGACTTGCCAAGCGCACCTGGCAGCCGTCCAGAGGATCTACGGCGCATTGCTGAATTGGCATATTCAAGACCTTGGCCTGGCGAGTGCGGTGCGGTTGCGCGGCCAATGCCGCCGCACTATGGCTAACGACTTACTCATGGGATAAAAAGCAATGGCAAAAGACGGCAGCGAGATGGGCATCAACACGCGGCTCGCCCATTCCGGCAACAACCCGCATGACTATTTCGGCTTCGTCAATCCGCCGGTCGTGCATGCCTCGACCGTGCTCTATCCCAATGCCGCGACAATGGCGGCGCGCAGCCAGAAATACACCTACGGCACGCGCGGCACCCCGACCACCGATGCGCTGACCAGCGCCATCGATGCGCTGGAAGGCTCCGCCGGCACGGTCGCGGTGCCGTCCGGCCTGGCGGCCGTGGTGCTGCCGCTGCTCGCCTTCCTGTCGGCCGGCGATCATCTGCTGATCGTCGATTCCGTGTATCATCCGACCCGCAATTTCGCCGACACGATGCTGAAGCGGCTGGGCATCGAGGTCGAATATTACGAGCCCCGCATCGGCGCCGGCATTGCGGCGCTGCTCAGGCCCAACACCAAGGTGGTACTCACCGAATCGCCGGCCTCCAACACCTTCGAGGTGCAGGACATACCGGCCATCGCCAAGGCAGCACACGCCGTCGGCGCCATCGTCATGATGGACAACACCTGGGCGACGCCGCTCTACTTTCGCCCGCTCGACCACGGCGTCGACATCTCGATCCACGCGGCGACGAAATACCCGGCCGGCCATTCCGACGTGCTGCTCGGCACCGTGTCGGCCAATGCGGACTGCTGGAAGCAGCTTTGCGAGACGTTCAACACGATGGGCTGCTGCGCGGGGCCGGACGACGTCTACCAGGTGCTGCGCGGCCTGCGCACCATGGGCGTGCGGCTGGAGCACCATCAAAAGAGCGCGCTTGCCCTCGCCGGCTGGCTGGAGGGCCAGCCGGGCGTGGCGCAGGTGCTGTATCCGGCGCTGCCCAGCCATCCCGACCATGATCTTTGGAAGCGCGACTTTTGCGGATCGAGCGGCATCTTCTCGATCGTTCTTGCGGGCGGTGGACAAAAGCAGCAGCACGCCTTCCTCGACGCGTTGAAGTTTTTCGGCCTCGGCTATTCCTGGGGCGGCTATGAGAGCCTTGCCGTGCCGGTATTCCTTGGCGACCGCACCATCGCCAAGGGCCCGTATGACGGGCCGCTGGTGCGCCTGCAGATCGGGCTTGAGGATGTCGGGGATTTGAAGGCCGACCTGGCGCGCGGGCTGGCGGCGGCCGCTGAGGCCTGAGCCAGCACCTTTCCAGACTGAGTCAGGAAATCGGCGTAACAGCCTGGAAAAATTGCGATCCTGAGCGATGTCATGGCGACCGATCAGCCGATGACACGGCGTCTACAAAATAGAGACGCCGGTGTGGTGGAGGCGTTAGAATAGCCTCTGCCGGCGCTTGAAACGGATCGAGGCCGGCCAGCGGATTGGTCGGGAACCTTTTGTCGGCCGATTCATCCAATGTCCGATGAGAAGCCTATCAGGAGATCGGCCATGCCTGCTGCGTTGACGGCAACGCCCGCCGCTTCCGGTGACATGCAGCTTGTCGGCCGCGCGCTGGCACGTGATGGCGATGCATTCCGCACCATCATCAAGACGCACAACCAAAGGCTCTACCGCATCGCCCGAGGCGTCGTGCGTAACGACAGCGAGGCCGAGGACATCGTCCAGGAGGCCTATGTCAGCGCCTTTGCCCATCTCGAGGCCTTTCGCGGCGATGCCTCGCTCGCCACGTGGCTATCGCGTATCGTCATCAACGAAGCGCTCGGCCGCTTGCGCAAAAGGCGGCGAATGGTAGCGATGCCTGAAAACCCGCAAGCCGAAATCATCCGGTTTCCCCTCAACCCGAGCGACGATCCGGAGCGGACGATGGCGCAACGGCAGATCCTTGAGCTTGTCGAACGGGCAACCGACAGTCTTCCCGATGTCTACCGGATGGTATTCGTGGCGCGCGTCATCGAGGGATTGAGCATCGAGGAAACCGCCGAACTGCTTGGCGTGCGACCAGAAACCATCAAGACCCGGCTGCACCGCGCCCGCGCGCTGGTGCGCAAGGCGCTGGACGACCAGATCGGCCCGGTGCTGCTCGACGCCTTTCCCTTCGCGGGCCGGCGCTGCGAACGGCTGACCAATGCCGTGATGCAGCGGCTTGGTCTTTCCGGATAGGCCGCGCCGATTTTCGCGGGAACGTTTGGCGGCGACCTGCATCCAATGAGCATCACTGAAAACGAAGCCCGATGCAGTTCCGCGTCGGGGCGAAGGAGAGCATCATGTTTATTCGACCGACCGCGGCACTGGCCGCATTTTTCCTGCTTAGCGCAGCGCCCTTGTCGCAAGCTGCCGACAAGCCGACCGATCCGCAGATCGCACATATCGCCTACACAGCGGGCGTGCTTGACGTCGAGGCGGCCAAGCAGGCGCTGAAGAAATCGAAAAACAAAGAGGTCGTGGATTTCGCCAAGGACATGGTGCGAGATCATGAGGCGGTCAACAAACAGGCTCTCGACCTGGTCAAGAAGCTCAAGGTCACGCCTGAGGATAATCCGACCAGCAAAGCGCTGACCAAGGCAGCGGCCGAGGAACGTGCCAAGCTTGCCAAGCTCAAGGGTGCGGCGTTCGACAAGGCCTATGTCACCAGCGAGGTGGCCTATCACAAGCAGGTCAATGGCGCGCTCGAAACACTGTTGATTCCGTCGGCCAGCAATGCCGAGCTGAAAAGCCTGCTGGAAACCGGCCTGAAAATATTCCAGGGCCACGAACAGCACGCCGAACACGTCGCCGGCATGCTGAAGTGAGGATTGGGCCGATGATGTCGAGGCGGCATCTGTGGGTTGCGCTGGCACTGGCCATGGGTGCCGCGCCGGCCAAGGCCGACACCATTGAGGTGACGATCGAGAAGCTTGTGTTTTCGCCGGCAAAGATCGAGGCGAAGGTCGGCGACACGATCAGGTGGGTGAACAAGGACGTGTTCGCCCACACGGCAACCGTCAACGGCGCCTGGGAAGTGATGATCCCGCCGAAGAAGGCAGCGAGCCTGACGGTGAAGAAGGCGGAATCGGTCGATTATTTCTGCCGCTTCCATCCCAACATGAAAGGCCATCTGACGGTGACGTCGCCCTGACTGGCTGATGCATGCCGCGCAAAAGTGTGCAGCGGTTTTGCGATAACGGCATGCATAAACAAGAGCCTAAAGCGCGCCGCATGAGGCTGGTCGAATGCGACGCGCTTTTAGGCCGCCAGCCATGCCGTCCCAACAAGAAGCGTGACCAGCGTCAACGGCAGGCCGACCTTGAAGAAGGCGATGAAGCCCAGCGGTTTGCCGGAGACCCGCGCGTGCTCGGCAACGATCAGATTGGCGACCGAGCCGAGCAGCGTGAAATTGCCGGCCAGCGTCGAGCTCATGGCGACGACCAGCCAGGCCCGCTCGGGGTTTTCCAGTCCGGGCACGAACGGCTTCAGCGCCAGCACGGCCGGGACATTGCTCATGATGTTGGATAGCACTGCGGTGAAGCCGGACAGCCGCCAGACATCATTCAGCCCGAGGTCCTTTGCCGAGGCGACGATGTCGGGCGTCAGCAGCGTCTTCTCCGCTCCGGCGACGACGATGAACAGCCCGGCGAACATGAACAGCAGCGGCCCATCGATCTCGCGATAGATGCGCTCAGGTTTGATGGCGCGGGTCAAAAGAAGAATGGCGCCGCCGATCAGCGCAGCCTTGGCAACGGGAACGCCGGCAAAGAAGGCGACCGCCAAACCGACACAGACGACCACCGCCTTCACCACCTGCCCCGGCAGCATGCGGCCGCGATAGACTTCGGGGCTGAGCTCGGCCTTGCGCGAAAATTCAGCGCGGTAGACGATGCGGATGATGCCGATGACGGCGACGAGGCCGAACGCCGCGACCGGCGCCAGCGCCGCCGAGAAGGCCGGATAGGAAATCCCCGACAGCGCGCCGATGACCATGTTCTGCGGATTGCCGGTGATGGTGGCGACGCTGCCGCAATTCGAGGCCGTGGCGGTGGCGATCAGATAGGGAACCGGGTTGCGGTTGATGACGCGGGTGACATGGACGACGATCGGCGCCATGACCAGGCAGATGGCGTCGTTGACCAGGAACGCCGACAGGACGCCGGTCAACAGCGTCACCATCACCAGCAGCATGAACGGCGCATGCGCATGCTCGATGGCGAAGCCGCCGAGCGCGCGAAAGGCGCCCGACACTTTCAGATGCGCCACGACGATCATCATGCCGAGCAGAAGCGTGATGGTGTCGAAGCTGATGGCGCGGTAGGCGTCCTCCATGTCGAGCGCGCCGATGGCGATCATCGCCGCACCGCCGAGCAGCGCGATCCCTGCCCGGTCGAGGCGCAGTCCGGGTATCCTGCCGATTGCGACGCCGGCATAGGTCAGGACCAGGATCAGCAATGCCGCCGCGCCCATCGCTGTCATGTGTTGGAAAATCCTGTGCGACTGGCGAGTGAACCTGTCCGGAATGGACCTGAAGATATTGGCGATCCCGACAGGATTCGAACCTGTGACCATCGGCTTAGAAGGCCGGTGCTCTATCCAGCTGAGCTACGGGACCGCTGGCCGGCCGCATGACCGGCGGATTGTGCCGGCAGGGCCGGCATAGGATCAATGCGTCCAGGGCGTCCTGCGGTCATAGCGGAAATTCTCCGCATAGGAAATCTGGCGGCGCTTGATTTCCTTCGGCTCCTCGACCCGAAAAGCCAGCCCTTCCTTCTCGGCATAGGCGACCGCCTCTTCTCTTGTGTCGAAGGTCAGCCTGATCTGGCTGCGCATGTCGCCGGACGTGGTGTAGCCCATCAGCGGATCGATCTTCTTGCGCTGCTCCGGATCGAATTCCAGCACCCAATAGCCGGTCTTGGCCTTGCCGGACTGCATCGCGGTTTTGGCTGGGCTGAAAATGCGGGCTGACATGACCACCTCATTGCTTGTTGCAAGCACACGACCCCGAGACCAGATTACTGTTCTCTGGCCATGCACTAGCCCGTCATTACTGCGCAATGCCGCCGGCAGCAAGGCCGATGGCTTTTTACGCTTGCTTTGGCGGGCTGAAATCACTAGGCAACAGACCGTTCGGAGTGTAGCGCAGCCTGGTAGCGCATCTGGTTTGGGACCAGAGGGTCGGGAGTTCGAATCTCTCCACTCCGACCATTCATCAAGCAAATCTCGTCGGCAGGGCAAGCGGATCACGCTCGAGCGTGTCTCCCGTCGCCGGTCATGTTTAAGCGACGGACGGACAGCACGAGCCCGCGCTGCCCGTCCGACATGCAAGCCGTCAGCCCTGGATGAAGGCCAGCAGATCCGGATTGATGATCTCCGGATGCGTGGTGCACATGCCGTGCGGCAGGCCCTTGTAGACCTTGAGCGTGCCATGCTTCACCAGCTTGGCCGCAAGCAGCGCGGAATCGGCGATCGGCACGATCTGGTCGTCGTCGCCATGCATGATCAGGACGGGAACCTCGATCTTCTTGAGGTCGTCGGTGAAATCGGTCTCCGAGAACGCCTTGATGCAGTCGTAATGGGCCTTGGCGCCGCCCATCATGCCCTGGCGCCACCAGTTGTCGACGGCGCCTGGCGAGACCTTGGCGCCCTCGCGGTTGAAGCCATAGAACGGGCCGGCCGGCACATCCCTGTAGAACTGGGCGCGGTTCGCGACCAAAGCGGCGCGAAAGCCGTCGAAGACCTCGATCGGCAGGCCACCCGGATTGCTGTCGGTCTTGACCATGATCGGCGGCACGGCGCCGATCAGCACCGCCTTGGCAACGCGGCCGCCACCGCCATAAAGCGCGACGTAACGGGCCACCTCGCCGCCACCGGTCGAATGGCCGATGTGGATCGCATCCCTGAGATCGAGATGCGCCGCCAGCGCCGCAACGTCGGCGGCGTAGGTGTCCATCTCATTGCCAGTCGCGGTCTGCGACGAGCGGCCGTGGCCGCGGCGGTCATGGGCGATGACGCGGTAGCCCTTTTCGAGGAAGAACAGCATCTGGTTGTCCCAGTCGTCTGAGCTCAGCGGCCAGCCGTGATGGAACACGATCGGCTGGCCCTTGCCCCAGTCCTTGTAGAAAATCTCGGTGCCGTCATGGGTGGTGAATGTGCTCATCGTCCTACTCCTTGATGGAAAAGTCGGGGGGTAACAGGGAAGCTTTTAGCCCCTTCAGCTGGACAAATTATAACAGCGCGGCCAGGGTGAGCATTGGCAAAACGGACATTCAACGTGGCAAAACTGACAAATGACGGCTGCGCGTGATCTGATCGAAATCGGCCTTGTCTTGTATCCCGGCGTGCAGGAAGCGGCCGTGCTCGGCCTGACCGATCTTTTCATGCTGGCAAACCGGCTGGCTGTCGAGCGGTCGCCCGAGGCGGCGAGGCTTCGCGTCAGTCATTGGCAATTGGAGGACGCGGGCCACACCGTAGTCCGCACCTTCGACAGCGACCCCGGCGCCGACAATGAACCAGCCATGGTTATCCTCCCGCCGACCTTGGGAGATCCGATCGCTCGGGAAGCAGCCGCGCCCTATGCCGGCTGGCTCAGGGATCGCCACACGGCAGGCGCGACGCTCGGTTCGGTCTGTGCCGGCGCTTTCGTGCTTGCCGAAACCGGCCTGTTGTCCGGCCGTGCGGCGACGACGCACTGGGCTTATCGCGACGCGCTGGCGCTGCGCTTTCCAGACATCCTGCTCGACGCCGACAGGCTGGTCATCGACGATGCCGATATCATCACCGCCGGCGGCTACATGGCCTGGACCGACCTCGGCCTCAAGCTCGTGGACAGGGTGCTCGGGTCAACCGTGATGATGGACACGGCGCGTTTCATGCTGGTCGACCCGCCGGGCCGCGAGCAACGTTTTTACAGTCCGTTTGCGCCGCGACTGACCCATGGCGATGAAGCGATTCTCAAGGTGCAGCACTGGCTGCAGGCGAACGGCGCGCGCGATGTGACGCTTGGCGCCATGGCCGATCACACCGGGCTGGAGGAGCGGACTTTTCTGCGGCGCTTCCGCAGCGCCACCGGCCTCAAGCCGACCGAATATTGTCAGCACCTGCGGGTCGGCAAGGCGCGCGAGATGCTGGAAACCACGATGCGAGCGATCGACCAGATCGCCTGGGAGGTCGGCTATGACGATCCCGGCTCGTTCCGCAAGGTATTCGCCAGGATAACCGGCCTGGTGCCCGGCGACTATCGCCGGCGGTTTGGCGTGGAACGAGCGGTGCTTGGGGGAGACGATCGGTCTGAAACGGTACCGAGGCTAGAGCAATGACGGACCGACCAATCGCGACCTGCGATGAGTGCGGCAGCACGTATTTTTCCGGCAGCAGCGCAATGGCCAGTCTATGTGCCGAATGCGCATCTCTGCTCTATGGATATCCAAACTGCGAACATCATTTCGAAAGCGGCCGATGCACGGCCTGCGGATGGGACGGCTCTCGATCAAAATACGTCGCCGACATCATTTCCAGGCAAGACCGACAGCGTTGAGAATAGCGCTATCAGCTGGCGAGAAAATCTCACTTCAAGGCGACTGGTCGGATCGCCGCATATGGCAAGCTCGCCGGGAAGAGAACCCCAACCGCCCCATCTCCCGGCGAGCCTACAACCTGATTTGATACGCAATCAGGACCGGGATTAGCCGGCAAGCTCTTTGTTGCAAGACAGGTGCCAGTCTTTTTTCTCGAAATGGGACACAGACGGAAGTGAGCTCCCTGATGTTCACGCCGAGGCTTTTTGCCTGATGTGCCGGATCAGTCGAATTCCTGAAATCAGCAGTAATGCGCCTCCGACTTCCACGACCAGGATCACGGCCGAGCCCCAGGGAATAGCTGGCCAAAACTCCGAAAAGGCTTGCCTGAGCCAGGTGATATGAGCAGGCTCCTCGCCGTAAGCCCTGAGCATCAAGTCCGCGTAATCGAACATCTCTTTGACCACGATCGCCGACCAGAACAGCGATGAGACAAACCATATCAGTGCGATTCGTCTGACGATCGGGCTCATTCCAATACCTACTGTCAAAAAGATCGACTTGATTAGCACACCCGCCAAACGAGATCATCCCGCTATATCTCGAACTCGCCCTGCCCTTCGTCCATGGCGCTGACGGTCTCGGCTGCCAGGGCGCGGGTGATCGGCGTCTTGCGCTCGAGCGCGGTGCGGTCGAGCCGCTCGACCACGCGCATGGCGGTGGCCAGCGAGCGTTCGATGCGGCGCACCAGATATTGCACGACATGCGGCTCGACCTCGACCTGGCGGTCGGTGAACAGCTTTGTGATGACGCCGGCCAGCAGAAGATCGTCGGGTTCGTGGATCTCGACGGTCGCCGCCGCCTTCAGCCGCGACGCCAGGTCGGGCAGCCTGACGCCCCAGGCGGACGGGAAGCGCCGCGCCGTCAACAGCAAGCTCGAGCCGGCGCCGCGCACCGCGTTGATTAGGTGGAAAAGGCCGTGCTCATCGATCGGTTCGGCGTCGATATCGTCGATCAGGGCCGGATGCGGACCGAGGTTTTCGATGCAGTCGCCGATGCGGCCGGCCTCCACTTTCACCGCGTCGGCGCGGGTCCGCCAGATCGAGGCCAGATGGGTTTTCCCCGAGCCGGCCGGCCCGGCCAGCACAACGACCGGCGACGGCCAGTCCGGCCAGCGGTCGACAAGCGCCGCCGCCTGGCTGTTGGTGCTGGAGACGACGAGCTCGTCGCGCGAATAGCCGGTGCCGTGGCCTAGATCGAGCGGCAATTGACGCGGCGGATCGATCTTGTCCGGCATCTGGCTCAACCGCGCGCGCCCCCGCGGCGCCGCACCTGCAGCGGCGGCACCGGCTCGTCGGCATGGCCCTTGTAGAGCGGCGATTCGAGATAGCGGGCGATGGCGAAACGCACCAGAACGGCAACGGCGGCGGAAGCCGGCACGGCAATCAGCAGGCCGACGAAGCCGAACAGCGCGCCGAAGGCAAACAGCGCAAACATCAGCCATACCGGATGCAGGCCAACGCTTTTGCCGACCAGCCTTGGCTGCAGGATGTTGCCCTCGATGAACTGGCCGACGAAGAACACACCGGCCACCGCTGCGATCATGGTCCAGTCCGGCCAGAACTGGACGAAGGCGACGCCGACGGCCAGCACCAGGCCGGTCAGCGAGCCGACATAGGGGATGAAGGAGATCAGCCCGGCGAACAGACCGATGAGGATGCCGAAATTTAGGCCCGTCAGTGTCAGGCCGGTGGCATACATGGCGCCGAGCACCAGGCACAGCGTGCCCTGGCCGCGCACGAAGCCGGCGGTCGCCGTGTTGATGTCCCTGGCGATCGTCCTGACGGTCTTGACATAGTCGCGCGGCACCCAGCTGTCGACGATTGCCACCATGCGGTCCCAGTCGAGCAGCATGTAGAAGGCGACGACCGGCGTCACGACGAACAGGCTGACCACCGAGACCAGCGCCACACCGGAGCTCCAGATCGAGGTGAAGACGGTGGTCAGGAGGCCGAAGCCGGAGGTCAGCAGCGAGTTCAGGCCTTCGCGCAGGCCGTTGGCGTCGACGCCGAATTTCTCTTCCAGCCATTTCGGGTCGAAGCTGGTGATAAGGCTCTGCAGCCGGGTCAGATAGTCCGGCAGCTTGCTGGCGAAATCAGCCATCTGCGAGGCAAGTACCGGAACCAGGATGACGACGGCCAGCACCAGGACGACGATAAAGGCGATGAGGATGACCACCGTCGCCATCAGCCTGGACAGGCCGAGCCGCTCCAGCCGGTCGGCGACAGGGTCGAGGAAATAAGCGAGCACCATGCCGGCGACGAAGGGCAGAAGGATGCCGCTGAAGACATAAAGGAAGACGGCGAGGATGATGGCGCTGACCAGCCAGAAACGGATCTGCCGGCGAAACGACGCCGATGCCGCAGCCTCCGCTGCCGCGGCTTCAGCCTCGGCGTCGATGGACCGTTCGTCAGGTGCCCGGTGGTCAGGTGCCCCGTGTTCAGGTGCCGGGTGTGGAGCCTTCGCCATAGCCGCTCATATGCCTCAGCCAAGCCACGAGATAGGCCGCGGCCGAAGCCACGGTCAAGACCCCGGACAGCAATATGAGGGCCGGCCTCAGCGGATCGAGACGGATGTCGAAGGCGAGTTCGCCCAACACCACTGCCGCCAGCACGATCTGGATCGCGGTGTTGGCCTTCGACACCAGGAGCGGCTTCATCTCGACCGGATGCGCCATGACGGTGGATAAAAGCACGGCGCAGACGATCAGTGCGTCGCGCGACACCATGGTAACGACCAGCCACAGCGGCAGTTCGCCGCTGAAGCCCAGGACCACGAAAACCGAGACCAGCAGCAGCTTGTCGGCCATCGGATCGAGATAGGCGCCGAGCCTGGAAAACTGGTTGAAATGACGGGCGATGAAGCCGTCGACGCCGTCGGAAATGCCGGCAATGAGGAAGCCGGCAAAGGCCCAGTCCCAGCGTTCCTGCAGCATGGCCAGCACCACGGCCGGCACCAGCACGAAGCGCATGATCGTGATCATGTTGGGGATGGTCAAACGCATATCCCGTCGCTCTTGTTTGTCGATACATGATGGAGATGGAGGGTTACGGCAAGTGAGAAGCGACACAGAAGCTGCCAATCTCCCCACGAGGGCGCCAGCAATGAAATAGGTCAAGACCGATGTCGATTTCGGGGAGGCTCATTCGTCTCACGATAGGAAGCCGAGGAAATTTGCCCAGCAAGGAAACGGACGCGATGACAATCACTATCACAGCATTTGAACGATCGCCCGATGGCGGCAAGGGACTGGCGCGCGATACGCGCGTTCGCTGGGCGCTCGAAGAAGTGGGGCAGCCGTATGAGGTTCGTCTTGTTTCCTTCGCAGAGATGAAGGCGCCTGGCCATCTGGCCATCCATCCCTTCGGCCAGATCCCCACCTATGAGGAAGGTTCTCTCTCGCTGTTCGAAACCGGCTCGATCGTCTTTCACCTTGCTGAGCAGCATGCGGGATTGCTGCCGAAGGATCGCAATGCCCGCGCGCGTGCGATCACGTGGATGTTTGCCGCACTTAACACCGTCGAGCCGCCGATCCTCGAATTAACGACGGCAAGAATATTCGAACGTGACAAGCCTTGGAGCGAGGAGCGCTTGCCGTTGGTAAAGGACCGTGTTCGCGCTCGGCTGGACAAACTCTCGGCCCACTTGGGCGTCGCCGACTGGCTCGATGATACGTTCAGCGCAGGCGATTTATTGATGGTATCGGTGCTGCTGCGACTAAGAATGTCAGGCATTTTGGACGAATATCAAAACTTGGCTGCCTATGTAGCGCGCGGGGAAGCTCGGCCGGCTTATATCCGGGCTTTCGCCGCGCAATTTGCAATCAACGCAGAGGTGCGTGAAGAATAGCCAGCGTTGAACTAACCAAATGGAAGCGAGCCCGAAGCGCGCTATCCTTTGGCCGTTAGGAAACAAGGCGCGCTGTGGATGGACTAATAGGCCGCTAGCAAGGCACGATGCGCAACAGAGAGGGAGTGGAACCTTGTCTTTGGCCGTTGGCGAAGCGCGTAAGTATCTCGATACATTCATGACGGGACATGGCTTTCGCCGCATCCGGAAAGGCGTCTTCGAAGTCGACCGGGGCGACGATATCAGCCTGATTCTCGAAGAGGCCTTTACTGCAAGCTATGGCGATGTTCATTTGAACATGCTCGTTTACCTGGACTTTCTTACCGTCAGGCCGTTGCTTGAAAGGCTGTACGGCAAAAAATGGATCTGGCCCGGACTGTCGCAGTTTCATCCTGAAACGATATTTAACAATGAGCTGAAAGCTTATGCTCGTTACTTCGAGCACCTTGACCAGACGAGCATAGACAGGTTGCTGGGGAAATATGTCGAGCTGGCGCGACGGATCAGCGCTCAGAACCCGGACCTCGCCAGTTACGTCGCCGGACATAGCGAGTTGCTCGACAAACCTTACGAATTCACACAGCCCTTCGCAGTTCGAATTCCTCGCGCTGATTGCCTGCGAAATCGAACTTGGGCACTACGAGCGGGTAAAGCAGGCTGTGCACTGGATTCGAACGAACAATGGCGGAATAGCGCTGAGCGGCTACGCCAAGGCACAACTCGACCGCGTCGACATGGTTCTGGCGGAACGAGAGAGGCGTCCATAAGGGGGGCAGCTTGGGCGACTGTCCACTCCTTTGTCGAGCCAAGACCGTCTGATCCCGCCGTCATCCTTGCGAGGTGCGGCCGTTCATGCGAAGAGCCCGTGAAGCGACAGCCTATTTCCCCACTGCTGAATGACGATGGCGCAGAGAATCACAATCGCTTGGCGAGTAACGCTTTGTTATCTGGCCGGACTGACAGAAAGTCTTTTGGTCTTCGCATTTTTCGGAGCCCCGCACCGCAAGGTGGCGACGCAAGATCTCCTGTGGGCCTTCGCTCTTGAGCTGGCCGTGGGCGTGGTCGTCTCTTGGCCCCTCTGGCTGACCGCCGCTGTCGTCGCGTTCGTTTTCTCAAGATCAGTCGTTGTAAATCCAGGTCTGTGGGCTGCCGCGGCGGCTTTGCTCGCCGCCGGCTTCTCGTATGGAACTCAGCCCTTCGACGGTGAGATCAGGTCTCTTGCCACCGTCGGTGGCCTCGCCGCAATTCTGGCAGGGATTTCTTTTTACTGTTGGAGTGTATCACGCCCGGTTCCCGCGGCATCCAACTGAAAACACCATTAATCGCGCGCTTGCCTTGCGGGGCAAAACCGTTCATGCGAAGAGCCCGCACGCGAGTGAAAACAGCGACAGGCAAGCGCAACAGATGAGCAGGCGCCGGAAATGAGCAAGCGCAAGAACGGGCTCACCTATGCCGAAGCGGGCGTCGACATCGATGCCGGCAACCTCATGGTCGAGAAGATCAAGCCGCTGGTGCGCGCCACCCGCCGGCCGGGCGCCGATGGCGAGATCGGCGGCTTCGGCGGCCTGTTCGACCTCAAGGCAGCCGGCTTCACCGATCCGGTGCTGGTCGCCGCCAATGACGGCGTCGGCACCAAGCTGAAGATCGCCATCGACGCCGGCAAGCATGACACGATTGGCATCGACCTGGTCGCCATGTGCGTCAACGACATCGTCGTGCAGGGCGCCGAGCCGCTGTTCTTCCTCGACTATTTCGCCACCGGCAAGCTCGATCCCGACCAGGGTGCTTCGATCGTCGGCGGCATCGCCGAGGGCTGCCGGCAGGCCGGTTGCGCGCTGATCGGCGGCGAGACGGCGGAAATGCCCGGCATGTATCACGACAAGGATTATGACCTTGCCGGCTTTGCCGTCGGTGCCGCCGAACGCGGCCAGCTGCTGCCGACCGACGACATCGTCGAAGGCGACGTGCTGCTCGGCCTTGCCTCCTCGGGCCTGCATTCGAACGGCTTTTCGCTGGTCCGCCGCATCGTCGCGGTAAGCGGCCTTGGCTGGGGCGATCCGGCGCCGTTCAATGACGAGGCGACGCTGGCCGAGGCGCTGCTCGAGCCGACGCGCATCTACGTCAAGTCGATCCTCAAGGCGATCCGCAACACGCATGGCATCAAGGCGCTGGCCCATATCACCGGCGGCGGCTTTCCCGAAAATATCCCGCGCGTTCTGCCCAAGGATTTTTCGGCCGAGCTCGATCTCGGCGCCATCGAGGTACCGCCGGTGTTCTCATGGCTGGCCAAGACCGGCGGCGTCGCGCCGGAAGAGATGATGCGGACCTTCAATTGCGGCATCGGCATGATCCTGGTCGTCGCCTCCGGCCAGGCGGCGCAGGTCGCTGCCGTTCTGCAGGAGGCCGGCGAGACGGTGACGCCGATCGGCCAGATCGTGCCGCGCCGCGATGCCGGCGTCATCTATCGGGGCTCGATTGGCCTATGACCAGGAAACGGACGGTCGTACTGATCTCGGGGCGCGGCTCCAACATGACGGCGCTGGTTGCGGCGGCGAGCAACCCGGCCTATCCGGCCGAGATCGTCGGCGTCATCTCCGAGCGCGCCAATGCCGCCGGCCTTGGCATCGCCGCGGCGCGCGGCATCGCCACCAGAGTGATTTCGCGCTCCGACTATGCCAGCAAGCAAGCGCATGACGAGGCGATCGATGCGGCCCTCTTATCGTTCGGCGCCGAGATCGTCGCGCTGGCCGGCTATATGCGCATCCTCGGCGCGCGCTTCGTGGACAAGTGGCAGGGCCGCATGATCAATATCCACCCTGCCCTGCTGCCTGCCTTCAAGGGGCTGGATACGCATGCGCGGGCGTTGCGCGCGGGCATGCGCATCCATGGCTGCACGGTGCATTTCGTCACGCTCGACATGGATGACGGGCCGATCATCGCCCAGGCCGCCGTGCCGGTGATGGTCGGCGACAATGAGGACACGCTGGCCGCGCGCGTGCTCAAGGCCGAGCACCAGCTCTATCCGCTGGCGCTGGGGCTGGTCGCCGAAGGCAAGGCGCGGATGGAAGGCGGCCGCACGGTGTTTTCGCGCTTCGCCGACGATGCCGACAACGCCACGTCGGTGGTGATCGCGCCCGACCCGATGCGCGAAGAGACCGATCTCGAGCACCTGGCGCGGATAACGCCGTAAGAGTCAGTTCTTGAATTTGGTAGCAAATTTTGCTACCGTTTTCGTGAGGAGACGGCTTGATGGCGACAGTCGAAAAAGTCAGCGTAGCGCTTTCCCCGGAACTGCTGGACATGGTCAAAGGCGCGGTGGCCAGCGGGCAGTACGGTTCGGCAAGTGAAGTGATCCGCGAGGCACTGCGCGAATGGCGGCTTCGCCAGCCCTTGCGCGAGGCCGAAGCGGAGCGGTTGCGGAAAGCCTGGACGGAAGGGCTGGAGAGCGGTCCGTTTGCGCCGTTCGACATCGAGGACATAAAACAGAAAGCCCGCAGCCGGTTGGGCAACACCAGCAAAAACCGGCGGAATGGCTGACATCCGCATTGTCCACAGCCCGGCGGCAGGAGACGACCTGATCGATATTTGGTTTGGCATTGCAAGGGACAACCCGCTTGCCGCGGACCGCTTTTTGGATGCTATTGCCGAGCGCATCGTGCAATTGGGCACATTCCCGGAATCCGGTCCCAAGAGGCCCGACATCGCTGCCGAGGTGCGGGCGTTGACGATCGGCAACTATCTCGTGCTTTATCGCCTGGCCGAACAGCGCGTCGAGATCGTCCGCGTCGTGCATGGCGCACGCGACGCTTCGGCCTTATTTTGAATCCATGAAGCAACTGCTGCTCCTGCGTCACGCCAAGTCGAGTTGGGACGATCCCAACCTCATCGACTTCGAACGGCCGCTGTCCGCGCGCGGGCTGAAGGCAGCGCCGCTGGTCGGCCGCGAACTGGCCCGGCGCGGCTGGCTGCCGGAGTTGGCGCTGGTGTCGCCGGCGCTGCGCACCCGCGACACGTGGCGGCTGGTCTCGGCGGAATTGCCGGCGAAGGTGCAGGCCAAATTTGCCCAGGCGCTTTACGAGGCAGCAGCGGCGGACATCCTCGCCAAGGTGCGGCAAGTGAAGGCGGGGACCGGAACGCTGCTGGTGCTTGGCCACAATCCCGGGTTGGAGGAGTTCGCGCGCGGTCTTGCCGGGGCTGGATCTGATGAAGCGGCGCTGAAAAAACTGGCGGAAAAATTCCCGACCGCGGCCCTGGCTCGGTTCGACGTCGATGGCGATTGGGCCGGTCTCACCTTCGGCAGCGCCCGGCTGACGCACTGCATTTGGCCGAAGGATCTTCGCTAGGGATTTACCAACAGGCCCGGGGATCGCCGACCCTTTCGACCGACCGGGCTTTGCCCAAACAAGAGCGGCGGGCCAGGCCCGCCGCGCATTGTGCTCCCGGTTAAGGAACTAACGGCCCCAATTGCCCCGGCCAGATTGGGGCACTACGGGCTGATCCGTGCCAAACCAGGTCGTCGCCTCGGTGTCGACGGCGTTGTGCTCGGCCGTCAGCGGCTTGCGGATGGAACCGGTAAACCCGCTGTCGACGGTGCCGACAGGCGCGTTGCCAACAGGCGCGGCCGGCTGGTTGACGCCGTCCGAGCCATAGTGATCGCTGCCTGCAAAGGCGCTGCCCGTGGCGACGAGGACGATGGTGGCGACGGTAAGAGCAGTCTTGGTCATTTCAGGTACTCCAATGTACTGGTCATTCGTGAGTTGTCGTTGCTTTCGACGCATTCGAGATGAGAGCGCTGTCCGCGCCGACGAATACGCACCCGGCTTTTTCCGATGTGCACGTTGCTGGACGATTTCAGCAACCGAGATTGTGGCTACAGATGAAACCTGCAAATCAAAGTATTCGATTGGCGCAGGATGCTATTCGGCGCACACGCCCGTTGATACGCGACAGCAAGAGTAGCGGGCCAAGCCCGCTGCTCTTTGTGTTGCGGGCCGTGATAATCAGCGGCCCCAGATGCCTTGGCCGGATTCAGGCGCCACCGACTCGGAGGTTATCTTGGCACCGGTATGCTCGGAAGTAACTGGCTTGCGGATCGAACCGGTGAAGGTGTTGTCGACGTTGGCAGCAGCAGCGGCCGGCTGGTTGACGTTGTCCGAGCCATAATGGTCGCTGCCGGCAAAAGCAGTGCCGGTGGCAACGAGGATGGCGGCGGCGGTAAGAGCGAGCTTGGTCATTTCGGTACTCCGGTAGTTCTTTGGTCTGTCCGTCAAGTGGCGTGCCTCGGGAGGAATTCGCGTCGCTCGGACCACCCCGAGATGGGTCGGCAAGTCTGTCGTTTCCAATCACGAAAATTTTGTGCCGGTGCGCCAAATTGGCCGCTTGAAAATCGACATGCAGCTCCATGCGCCACAATGTTCTTTCTTCTTTTCAACTAGCTAGTTATGCGGTCAGTGGTGATTTGCCGCGCGAACATTCTTTGAGCCGGCGTTCACCCTTTCCTGTACTCTCAGTCAACGGAACCGAACCGTTCGGTTCGAGTTCTTTACGTTTGGCGGATCAGCGCTTTCAGAGGCTCGATCGACATTCCTGCCGACGGATCAATGCGCCGTGAAATTCACGCTGCCAGCTCGGCGCCAGCGGCGTCGTGCTTGGGCCGCGCGCTGGCCAGAAGCACGACGGGGCAGTTGCAGGCGGCTAAAACAGCGCCGGCGGTTTCACCGAAGAACAGGTCCTCACCCGGACGTTGGGTGACGCCCATCACGACGATCACCGCTCCTTTGGCCGCCTCCCGGGTGATCGCCTTGTCGGGTGTAACGCGGGTATGGAACGCTGTGTCGATATGCAGGCCGTAGCGGCCCGCCAGATCAGCGATGTCTTTCAGGACGGCCTCTTCGCGGCTATGCGACACCGATATCGACCTGCGGTCCTTGGCTGCCTTTTGCGAGACGTAGAGAACCTTGATCCGCGCCCGGTTTGGACGGGCCAGCGCCAGCGCCAGGTCGGCGGCGCGACGCGCCACCTGGGTACCGTTGACGGGGACGAGAATGCTGGTGCCGGCCTTCAGCGTCGGCATCTTTTCGCCAGCATTGCCGCCGTTCAGGACCAGGCAAAGCGGGCCGTCAAATCCTGCGGCAATGTCGTTGAGGGCCGGCGCGAAGGCGCCATCGGCGGTCAGCACATTGTCCAGGCCGACCAGCAACAGGCCGTATCCCTTGCGGGCCTCTTCGGCGATCGTCTCACCCGTGGCCTCCAATTCGGTGCGGGCCGTCAGGTGGACTTTGTCGACAAGCGTATCTTCGATCCGTTTCACCGCCTGAGCGCTTTTTCTTGCGCCCTTCTTGATTTCCTGCAGGGCGCGCTCCTGTCCCTTGCTGTCGGTCGGCCTGTCAACTCGGCCGTCTTTCGGCTGAAGCAAGGTGGTGGGCAGGCGAAGCAAGGTGGTGGGCATGCCGCTGCCTCCGCCGACCAGTCCGGCGAGATATGCAGTGAACTTGCCGATCCTGCTGTCGTCGACCAGCACCAGCAGCCGCTCCAGCCTGGAAATGAAGCCGTATTCGTCCAACGCCTCGCGCTCGACACGCTGCTGCTCGTCGTGCCCAACCGGCAGCCGGCCGAGCGCCCAGCGCAGCATCGGCGGCATGGCCAAGGTGGTGATCACGGCCATGGTGACGATCATGGTGAAGAGATTGTGCGACAGGATGTTCATCGACAGGCCGATGCTGGCGACGATCACCTCGGTGGAGCCGCGTGCGTTCATGGCACTGCCGACGGCGATTGCCTCCTTGAACGACATGGCGGCGAGCTTGGCGCCGATGAAGGCGCCGCCAAACTTGCCGATGCTGGCGATGACCACGAGAGCGCCCGTCAGCATGGCAAGGGTTGGATCGGCGAGCACCGTGAGATCGGCGGAAAGCCCCGCCATGCCGAAGAAGATCGGCATGAACAGCGCGGTGATGACGCCGCGCAGCTGGCCTTCGATATGGCTGGAGAGGATGGGCGATTCCCCGACAAGGATGCCGGCGACGAACGCCCCCAGCACGGTATGGACGCCTATCAGATTAGTGATCAGCGCCATCGCTCCCATGATGATGAGGATCATGGTGATCACCGCAAACTCGCTGCGGAATTGATCGTTGGTCCAGCGGATCAAGGTGAAGACAAGACGGCGGCCAATGGTGAAGGAGAACACCATGAACAGTGCCACCGCGGCGATGGTGGTCACCAGCGGTACGAGCTGCAGCCTGCCGTTGGTGGCGATGCCGAAGGTTACGGCGATGACCAGCCAGCCGATCGTGTCCTCGATGATCGCCGAGGAAATAATCACCTGTCCGAGGTTGCGGCGCATGAAGTTCATCTCGCGCACCACCATGGCGACGACCTTGACCGACGAGATCGACAGCGCCGTGCCCAGGAACAGCCCGGCGACGGTGCGCTGCGTGGGCTCAG
The DNA here is from genome assembly GCF_040318155.1 of Mesorhizobium sp. M1307. Taxonomy (NCBI): domain Bacteria; kingdom Pseudomonadati; phylum Pseudomonadota; class Alphaproteobacteria; order Hyphomicrobiales; family Phyllobacteriaceae; genus Mesorhizobium; species Mesorhizobium sp. M1307. The sequence continues at coordinate 39,867 of NZ_JAMYLR010000031.1, forward strand.
CCAGCAATGCGTCCGGCAGGAACTGCGCCAGCGCGAAACCGAAGATGAAGGGCACCACGACGCCGGTAGCCGAAATGGAAAAACAGGCCGCGCCAACCCGGCGCACCAGCCGCAGGTCCGTCTCCATGCCGGTCAGCAAAAGCAGCATCAGGATGCCGAGCTGCGAGACGGCGTCGATCATGCCCTTTTGCGCAGGATCACTGGGAAAGATCAGGTGCTGGGCCGACGGCCACAGCCAGCCGAACAGCGAAGGACCGAGCAGGATGCCGCCGATCAGTTGGCCCATGATTGCCGGCTGGCCATAACGCTGCAGCACTTCGCCCAGGCCGCGCCCGACAAGCAGCAGAAGCACGATCTCGGCGACGAAAGCGCCTTCGCCCGAACCACCCATGCCGGAGGCCCGGGTACCGGCAACGAGCGTCTCCGCTGCCCAGGCCGCGCCCGCGGGGACGAAAGCGCAAACCAGCAGTGTCAGGCTGGAACGTGTCGGAGCCTGCCAAGCCATGAAACCCCCATCGCCCAATGCACGTGTTCAACAACGCGCGACACGGCGTTGCGTTGCTAGACGTGGACGTCACCGAAGGAGAGTTCGCCGTCGTCGCTCTCTGTCAGAAAGGCTGTCACCAGCAGGCCTGCATAGAGGACGGCGACCAGCACGACGATGGCGCCACCAGGAACGGGACCCAGGGCAGCACTGGTGACGGCCTCACGCATCGACCCGACGAAGCCGATGCGGACGCCTTCGGTCAGAAGACTGGGGGTCGACAGTTTGAGGATCCAGGCCAGCAGCAGAATCAGCAGCATGTAAATGTAATTGCGACGCAGGCGGCGCGCCAAAGCCACGCGTTGCGAAATCAGGAATTTCGGCGCGCGCAGGCTCTCGCCGACGATCAACAGCCAATCGGACGCGAAGTCCGGCTGCGACGAGAATATCTGCGCGAAATAGTGCCGTTCGAACTGGCGCACGCGAGCCCGATAGAAGTCGAAGAAGCGATATCGGCGGGCCTCTATCCACAGCAGCAGCAGAACAAGCAGCATGGCAAACAGCAGCACGCCATGGTGAGCGCTGGCTGTCGAAAGCGAAACGGACAGCATGGCTGCGACAACGGTTATCGCCCAGTTGCTCGTCCGGTCCAGGCGGTCACGCCACCCAGCCATGCGCGCAATCTCGGCGCGATGAAAGTGGGACATTGTGGTTACGAGTTCGCCGGACGACAGTGTCCTTCCGATAGGATCCGGCGCCGGCAACACTTCTGCCATGACAATGCCTCCACCCGCCACGCGAAAACGGCCGGATGGAGATATCGTTCCGACGCTCAATCCGCCGGGCGCAGCCAGACCTTGTTGTCGTGGAAGGCCGCGCCGCCATAGGGCGCCGGCGCATCGGCGCCGGTCAGCACGTTGATGCCCTCGCCGCGCTCATGGGCGCTGTTGGGCCAGATGCCTTCGGCGACGACGACGCCGCGCTTGATGCCGTCGAACAGCTTTGCGTGCAGCACCACCTCGCCACGCTGGTTGCCGACCTCGACACGGCCGCCGTCGGCGACGCCGAGTGCCGCCGCATCATCGGGATGCAAGAGCAGCTCCGGCCGGCGCTCTTTTGCCTGCGATACCGGCGTTTCGGCAAAGGTCGAATTGAGGAAATTGCGCGCCGGCGAGGTGGTCAGCCGGAACGGGTGCGCCTCGTCCGCCACTTCGATCAGGTCGACATGGTCGGGGAATTCCGGCAGGCTCGCCACCGGCCCGAACAGGCCCATGCTTTTCGGTGGCCGGTTGGGTGCGGCCTGGCCCGTCCAGTCGGCGCGAAAATGGAACTTCTTGTCGGCATGGCCGAAGCCGTCGAGGAAATGCGCGGCCTCGAAATCCGGCTGCAAATCGACCCATTTCTGCTCTTCCAGGCTCGAAAAGCTGCCCAGCCCGCGCTTGCCCAGGATGATATCGATATGCTGCTGCTCGGTCATGCCGAAGCCCGGACGGTCGGCGACACCGAGCCTCTTGCCGAGCTCCTCGATGACGAAATGGTTGGTGCGCGGGCCTTCCGGCGGGTCGATCAGCTTCGGCCCGAGTGTGATGTGCTGGTTGCCGCCACCCTTGTAGACGTCGTCATGCTCGAGAAACATCGTCGCCGGCAGGACCACATCGGCGAGCTTGGCGGTGTCGGTCATGAACTGCTCGTGCACGCAGGAAAACAGATCGTCGCGCAGAAAACCTTGCTTCACCAGCCGCTGCTCCGGCGCGACATTGACCGGATTGGTGTTCTGGATCAGCAGCGCCGTCACCGGCGGGCCGCCATAGAGCGCATCCTCAGCCCCTGTCAGCACCGGGCCGATCCGCGAATGATCGAGATGACGGATCGCGGGGTCGCGCATCCGTGTGCCTTCGAGCAGTTCCTGGTTGAGCTTGAAGATGCCCGAATTGGAATGGAAGGCGCCGCCGCCCTCATATTGCCAGCAGCCGGTAACCGCCGCGATCGAGGCCGCGGCGTGCATGTTGACCGAACCGTTGCGCTGCCGCGAAAAACCGTAGCCGAGGCGGAAATAGGTCTTCTTCGTCGTGCCGACGAGACGGGCGAAGGCCTCGATTTCGTCGACGGAAAGCCCGGTGATGTCAGCGGCCCATTGCGGTGTCCGCGTCTTGAGATGCGCTTCCAGACCGTGCGGGTCGTCGGTGTATTTTTCCAGATAGGCGCGGTCGGCCATGCCGTCGCGGAACAGCACGTGCATGACAGCGCACGCCAGCGCGCCGTCGGTGCCGGGCTTCAGCACCAGGCCGAGATCGGCCTGCTTCATCGTTGCATTTTCGTAGACGTCGATGACGACGATCTTGGCGCCGCGTTCCTTGCGCGCCTTGATGGCGTGGGTCATGACGTTGACCTGCGTGACCACGGCATTGGTGCCCCAGATCACAACGCAGTCGGACTTTGCCATCTCCCGCGGGTCGGGACCGCGCAGCGCGCCGGCGCCCATCATCCAGCCGGTCCAGGCCAGATTGGTGCAGATCGAACCGAAGAAGCCGGAGTATTTCTTGGCGTGCCTGAGCCGCTCGATGCCGTCGCGCTGCACCAGCCCCATCGTGCCGGCATAGTAATAGGGCCAGACCGTCTCCGAGCCATATTTTGCCTCCGCTGCGATGAATTTTTCAGCGACCAGATCGAGCGCCGCCTCCCAGCTCGCTTCCTTCCAGGCGCCGTCGCCCTTGGCGCCGGCCCGCACCAGCGGCTTCAGTAGGCGGTCGGGATGATGGACGCGATCGGCGTAACGGGCGACCTTGGCGCAGATGACGCCGGCCGTATAGCTGTTGGCCTTGGCGCCATGGACGCGACCGATACGCCTGGCGTCGAGCAGCTCGACCTCGAGCGCGCAGGTCGAAGGGCAATCATGCGGACAGGCCGAATGGCCGATTTTGAGCTTGGCGTGCTGATTCATGGGAGCAAACTAGCCGGTTGTGATAGCGGCGTGTAGGGCCAGATGGGCGGGCCTACATCCCCCTCTGGGCTATTCGTCGGAAAGGCCGATCAAGTCCAAGAATGCATCAAAGTCCGGCGCAATGGGCCAAACGCTTTCGATAAGATCACTATTTGTCATGTCAAACGCAACGAGCGGATAAAGCCCCGCGGTGCGTAGATCGAACGCAATCGCGTCGCCGCCCCCGTTGCTGCCGATAACGAAAAAACCCGGAAAGAACTCCTTGAATGTCCCCTGTTGCTCTATTTCGATCACCTCTTCCGCGGCGTGCAAGGCAAGCCATAGCGGCTGGACTGGCAGGGGGCCCTCACCACCGTTGCTGAAAGAGAGAAGGGCAACATAGCTTTCAGGCAGGACCAAAGGCCCCACGTCCCTGAGTTTCTCGATCGCTTCGTCTGACGCTCCATCGTTTTTGCGCCACTCCCGACCTTCAAGCATCTCATTCACCCCCTACGGCGAACCACGTGGGTATCCAGGAACGTACCCGGCCACATGACCGCGACAGGCTTGAGCAACGCGTCGTAGGCGCGGCATTTCGGGCATCTCCCCCGCGAGGGGGGAGATTGCGCTCTTCCTACTCCGCCGTGCCTTCCTCGTACTCCGCCGACATCGACAGCCATTTTTCCTCGTGGCCGGCCAGCTGTTGCGCGAGTTGCGAGCGCTCCTTGGCCAGCCTTGTCGCGGTCGAGGGGTCCTTTTCGTAGACGGCCGGATTGGCGAGTTCGTCCTCGATCAGGTCGATGCGCTTGCGGAGACGGTCCATCAGCGCTTCGGTGGCGCGGATTTCCTTGGCCAGCGGCTCGAACGCAGCGCGGCGCGCGGCTGCGTCGCGGCGGCGGTCGGCCTTCGAGGCTTTGTCCGCCTCGCGCTTGCCGCGGCGGTCGCCGGAGACGCCGGTGACCAGCGTCTTGTAATCCTCGAGATCGCCGTCATACGGATTAACCGCGCCGTCCTTGACCAGCCACAGCCGGTCGGCGGTCGCTTCGAGCAGATGGCGGTCGTGCGAGATCAGGATGACCGCGCCGGGAAAATCGTTCAGCGCATGGATCAGCGATTCACGGCTGTCGATATCAAGATGGTTGGTCGGTTCGTCGAGGATGAACAGGTTCGGCCCCTCGAAGGCCGACAGGCCCATCAAAAGCCGCGCCTTCTCGCCGCCGGACAGGTCCTTGGCGGCGGTGTTCATCTTTTCGGTGGTCAGGCCGAACTGGGCGACACGGCCGCGCACCTTGGATTCCGGCGCGTCCGGCATCAGCCGGCGGACGTGTTCATAGGCGTTTTCATCAGGCCTGAGGTCGTCGAGCTGGTGCTGGGCGAAGATTGCTACCTTCAGCCCGGGCGCCACCGTCATGCTGCCGGTCTCCGGCTTCAGCCGGCCGGCCAAAAGCTTGGCGAAAGTCGACTTGCCGTTGCCGTTGGCGCCGAGCAGCGCGATGCGGTCGTCGGCATCGATGCGCAGCGTCATCTTCTTCAGGATCGGCTCGCCCTCGGTGTAGCCGACGTTGACGTTGTTCAGCGCAATGATCGGCGAGGCCACCGTCTTCACCGGCTCGGGGAAGGAGAACGGCCGAACCGCGTCATTCACGATCGCGGCGATCGGCTTCATCTTCTCCAACGCCTTGATGCGCGACTGCGCCTGCCTCGCCTTCGACGCCTTGGCGCGGAAGCGCTCGACGAAGGATTCCATGTGCTTGCGCGCGGCTTCCTGCTTGACGCGGCCCTTCTCCTGCAACTCGCGCTGCTCGGTATATTGGCGCTCGAATTGGTCGTAGCCGCCGCGCCAGAAGGTCAGCTTCTTCTGGTCGAGATGGACGATCGAGTTGACGGCGCGGTTGAGCAGGTCGCGATCGTGCGAAATCAAGAGCACGGTGTGCGGGTATTTCGACACGTAGTTTTCCAGCCAGAGCGTGCCTTCGAGATCGAGATAATTGGTTGGCTCGTCGAGCAGCAGCAGATCGGGCTCGGCAAACAACACGGCGGCCAGCGCGACGCGCATGCGCCAGCCGCCGGAGAAGGACGAGGCCGGGCGCCGCTGCGCGGCATCGTCGAAGCCGAGGCCGGCGAGAATGGTGGCCGCGCGTGACTCGGCCGAGTGCGCATCGATATCGGCCAGCCGCATGTGGATGTCGGCGATGCGGTGCGGATCGGTCGCCGTCTTTTCCTCTTCGAGCAGTGCACTCCGCTCAAGGTCGGCCTTGAGCACGATCTCGATCAGCGGCTCCTCGGTGCCCGGCGCTTCCTGCGCGACCTGGCCGATGCGCGTATTCTTGGGCAGGCTGATCGAGCCGGTCTCGGAGGCGAGATCGCCGGTGATCGCCTTGAACAAGGTCGTCTTGCCGGTGCCGTTGCGGCCGACAAGGCCGGCCTTGCTGCCGGCCGGCAAGGTCAGCGAGGCATGGTCGAGAAGCAGGCGTCCGGCCATGCGGAGCGAAAGGTCGTTGATGATCAGCATGGCCGGGCTTTTGCACGGGACAACCATGCTTCGCAAGGGCTTGAGCCCGGTTCGCCGCATAAGCCGCGAAAACCGACAAAGCTGGTGATGTCGACCCCGCGCGCCGCGACTTCCCGCAAAACGCAAAAAGAACCCGCTATCCTGAGGGGGGACAAGGAGAGCGGGCCCTTTCGTGAACGGCGGCCTTGGGAGCGTCCGATCGACCTCCAAACACGCAGCAGCCTGGTTTGTTCCATGGGAAGAACGAACTATGTGATGAACAAACGCTGCTGTGGCCGGCAGGTTTGTCCACAGGGGCGTGCCGTCTGTACGCTATCGACCATGACGCTGCGGAAAGACTCGGCTATCCTTGGATGTGCGGCGGGCTTGATCTCCGCCTGGCCGGCGCCATCAGCTTCCTCCCAAGCGGCGCCGGCCACCTTCCTTGACCGGCGCCGACGCCATTTGAGGCGGTCATTGTTTCGGCGGCGTGCCGGGCTGATCCCCGCCGGTCGTCGACTTCGGCACCGGATTCTTGTCGACCTGCGGGTTCTGATCGACCGTGTCGCCAGGGGCCTTGGTCGGCTGGATTTTGTTGTCGCAACCCGCAACGGTCAGAGCTGCCATAAGCAGCAGGATTGAGCGCTTTTTCATCGCAGTCTCCTCTCGCCCGACAACGAGGCGTCGGCGATTTGGTTGCGCGGCCCGTGTCGTTCCTGCATTCGCCAAGGGGCCTGGGAACAAAATGCCGCGTCTCCGGTTGCTGCACAATCAATGGAGGAAGGCATGATCCGTCTGCTCATCGCCGGGGCAATCGTCTATGTCGCCTATCGCGTCGCCAAGAAAGTGATCGACGAGGTGCCCGACGATTTCGATCCGCTGCTGCTGCCGCCACCACAGGACGATCGCGAGGCGCTGCGGCGGCAATCGGCAAGGATGGGCGTCGAGCCGGAGCGTTAGTCGACAGGCCTGCCCGCAAGGCTTCTTCGTTCACGAGCCCTATTCCGGCTCCGCAAACCGTTGCGAACAAAGCAGAAACGATGCTTGATGGGCGATGAACCTCGCCGCCCGTGATTCGTCCTTCCAGCCGGCCTATCTGGCGAAGCTCAACGCCGAGCAGCGGCTTGCCGTCGAACATGGCGACGGCAAGATCGCCGGACCGTTGCTGGTCATTGCCGGCGCCGGCTCCGGCAAGACCAACACGCTGGCGCACCGGGTCGCGCATCTGATCGTCAGGGGTGCCGACCCGCGCCGCATCCTTTTGATGACATTTTCGCGCCGTGCCGCAGCGGAAATGGCCAAGCGGGTCGAGCGCATCGCCGGCGAGGTGCTGGGGCGCGATGCCTCGGTGATCACCGATGCGCTGAGCTGGGCCGGCACGTTCCACGGCATCGGCGCCAGGCTGCTGCGCGATTATGCGCTGGAGATCGGTCTCGATCCGGCCTTCACCATCCACGATCGCGAGGATTCCGCCGACCTGATGAACCTCGCCCGCCACGAGCTTGGGTTTTCGAAGACTGAAGCCCGCTTCCCGACCAAGGGCACCTGCCTTGCGATCTATTCGCGCGCCGTCAACGCACAGGCGGCGCTCGGCGAGGTGCTGGGTTCGGTGTTCCCGTGGTGCGCCGGCTGGGCCGAACAGCTGAAGCAATTATTCGCACGATATGTCGAGGCCAAGCAGGCGCAGAATGTGCTCGATTACGACGACCTGCTGCTCTACTGGGCGCAGATGGCCGGCGAGCCGGAAATCGCCGCGCATCTGGGTGCGCGTTTCGACCATGTGCTGGTCGATGAATACCAGGACACCAACCGGCTGCAGGCCTCGATCCTGACGGCCCTCAAGCCCGACGGATCGGGGCTGACGGTGGTCGGCGACGACGCGCAGTCGATCTTTTCGTTCCGCGCCGCGGAAGTGCGCAATATCCTGGATTTTCCGAAGCAGTTCGCGCAGCCGGCCGAGGTCGTCATGCTGGAGCGCAACTACCGCTCGACCGAGACCATCCTGGCGGCGGCCAATGCGGTGATCGGCGAAGCTTCAGAACGTTTCACCAAAAATCTCTGGACCGAGCGCAAATCGGCGGAAAAGCCGAAGCTGGTGAGCGTGCGCGACGAGACCGAGCAGGCGAGCTACGTCTGCCAGGCGATACTGACCGAACGCGAAGCCGGAACCGTTCTCAAAGCACAGGCGGTGCTGTTTCGCGCCTCGCACCATAGCGGCCCGCTGGAGATCGAGCTGACGCGCCGCAACATCCCCTTCGTCAAGTTCGGCGGGCTGAAATTTCTCGATGCAGCTCACGTCAAGGACTTGCTGGCCGTACTGCGCTTTGCCGAAAACCCGCGCGACCGCGTCGCCGGCTTTCGCGTGCTGCAACTTCTGCCGGGCATCGGCCCTTCGGCCGCCAATGCGATCGTCGAGACCATGGCAAATTCGCTTGACGAGACGATGGGGCTTGCCCGCTATCGGCCGCCGCAGCGTGCCGCCGACGACTGGCCGGGCTTTGTCGCGCTCTATAGCGGCCTGCGTGCCGGCGCGCAAAAATGGCCGGCCGACATCGAACAGGTCAGGCTCTGGTACGAGCCGCATCTGGAACGTATCCACGAGGATGCAACGACGCGCCGGGCCGATCTCCTGCAGCTCGAGCAGATCGCTTCCGGCTATGCGTCGCGAGAGCGCTTCCTCACCGAGCTGACACTCGATCCGCCGGACGCGACCAGCGACGAAGCCGGCCCGCCACACCGCGACGAGGATTATCTGATCCTGTCGACGATCCATTCGGCCAAGGGCCAGGAGTGGAAGAACGTCTTCGTGCTCAACACCGTCGACGGCTGCATCCCGATCGATCTCGGCGTCGGCAGCAAGGAGGACGTCGACGAGGAGCGGCGGCTGCTCTACGTGGCGATGACGCGGGCCAAGGACAGCCTGCACCTGGTCATGCCGCATCGCTTTTTCGTCCACGGCCAGGCGGCGCGCGGCGACCGCCATGTCTATGCCTCGCGCACGCGCTTCATCCCGCGCTCTATCCTCGGCGCCTTCGAGCAGGTGGCATGGGCCAGCGTCCAGGCCAGAGACGATCCGCGCCGCCAGCCGCAGGTGCGTGTCGACCTCGGCGCCCGCATGCGCGGCATGTGGAAATAGGCACCCGCCTCGACGTCGGCGCTGCTCGCCCGGCGACCGCTCCCAGAGCCGGCGAAAAAAACAATCCCGGCAACATGGAACCTCGCGCCGTGATCCGCGTTTCTGCCCGACCCCCAGACCGGAGAACGGCGTCCGCCGTGACCTCCGCCCATTCGAGAGGCCAGAATGCACGACAGGACGTTTTCCACCCCGGTCGCCCTAACTGTTGGCGCCGGCTACAAGCGTACGATCGCTTCGTTCTCCGAGATGCACGAATTCCTGACCGAGTTCCCGCCTTCGCGCCGCCGGCTGAGCTATGGCGCCGCGGTAAAGGCCTGCGAGGCGGCACGTGCCGGCGATATCTCGGCCGAAGCGGCACGCGACGCCCTGATCACCTTCGCCGTGACGGCAGGCATCCTCTGGCCGGCCGCCCAGCCGGCAGTCTCGGTCAAGCCGGTCGCCCGGGGCCTCGGCGGCTACGCCGCCTGACAGAAACGACCATCAATGGACCGTCATCGGGCCGCCGCCGGGCGGGTCGCCCGCTGCCGCAGTTTCGAAACTGACCTGATCGCGGCCGTTCGATTTGGCCTTGTAAAGGTGCTTGTCCGCCACCACGAACATCTCGGCGTAGGTGGTCGGCCCGCTGAAGGCGACGCCGCCGATGCTGACCGTGAGAGGACAGGGCCGGCCGCCAGGCGTGAACTCCGCCTCACGGACGCGCCGGCGAATTGTCTCCGCCACCAGCCAGGACTGCGAAGGATCCGCGCCGGGAAGGAAAACCGCAAATTCCTCGCCGCCGATCCGGCCGACGATGTCGGCGCCGCGTAGCTGGCCCTGGATTGTCCTGGCGATCAGCTTGAGCGCCTGGTCTCCGCAGTCGTGGCCGAGGCGGTCATTGACGGATTTGAAATGGTCGGCATCGACGATCAGCAAGGCTCCGGCATTTACGACGGAATGGCTGCGGGCCTGTTCGAGATAGGCCTCGACGAGCATGGAAAATGCACCCCGGTTGAATACCGCCGTCAGGCTGTCGGTCGCCGCGACGACGGCCAGTACCTTCTGCGCGATCGCCAGCTGGCGCATTTTCCACATGAGGAAGAAGAAGAACGAGCTGGCCAGGACAAGCGGCAGCAGCAGGTCTGTGAGCTGCGCCCGCCACAGCGCTTCCGGCGACAAATACGGGAAATTGAAGGAATCGACGAAGAACGCGGCTGCAATGCAGACCGCCGTGCCCGCGACGGTAACCGCCACGACCCTGCCCCAGCTCGTCGGGGACAAATCGATCTGCATGCTTTTGCTCCTGCTTCAGCCGGCTACCTTGAAGCAACAGCGCAAACGAAGTCCTAAGACTTTGCTTTCAATTCGATCGCAGTCGAAGCGAACCAGCCGTCGAGATGGCGGCCAGATAAGGAGATCGGTCCTAAATCAGCTGCCTTCTGATGCTCATCCGGGTGACCGCGGTCACAAGAATGGCGCCGATCATGAAATAGATGGTCGCCACGATGTCGCCCTGGTGGAAATAATAACCGGAGTTGAGGAGCGCCAGGACCACGGCGAAGAACGCCACGAGGCGCAAGGGTTCATTGGGCATGCGTGCCAATTCTCGCTGTTGCTGCTGAATGCTGCTGAAGCGGCCGCCCTCACGACCGTGCGCTCCATAAAATGTTTTGGCGCGTTTTGCAATCTCGGCAGATCGTCCTCTATCCACCGTCCGCTTCACCAGCCGCCCCAGGTTCAGGCGAAGGCCCTGCCCTCCTCGCTGCGCTGGAACATCGTCAGGTCCAGTCCGAGGCTTGGTTTGCCCAGAATGGTCAGGATCGCATGCGCCTGGCCGCGGTGGTGGGTCTGGTGGTTGAAGAAGTGGTCGAGCGCCGGCGCCAGCCGCTGCGAGACGGTGCGCATATCCGAGACGGTCATGTAGGAGAAGCGGCCCGACAGCGCCTTGTCGCTCAGGCCGTCGACCCAGTCGATGATCCGTTTGTCCTCGGCCTCGCGCGCCAGCCGCAAGCCTGGCAAGGCGCGGTGCAGGACCGTGTCGAGCCTTGCCGGCGCGTCGCCCTCACCGGTGAAGCGTTTCATCCAGATACGGTCGGCTGCCAGGAGGTGGTTGAGCGTTCCCATCATTGAACCGAAGAAGACGCCGATATTGCGGTCGAACTCTTCCTCGTCGAGATCGGCGGCGGCATCGTAGATGCGGCCGTTGGCCCATTGATTGTAGGCCGCAAACATCCTGAAATGCTGTTTCATTCTTCTCTCGACCTGCGAGACCCCCTGCGCGGGTCTGTTTCGGCCATAGTTAGACTGCAAGGACGCTGCCGCCAATGACCATTCTGCTCTATGACCTTGTCGGACGCGACGCCGCCCGCCATTCAGCCCACATTGCTGGAAGGCGGCGATGGCGCTGGCCCACAAAGGGCTCGACATCACCAGCGTGCCGACCCGTTTCCTCGAAGTGCCGAAGGTGGAAGGCGGCGTCTCGAAGCTCGTTCCGCTGATCCGCGACGGCGAGACGGTGGTCGCCGATTCCTTCGCCATCGCGCTCTATCTCGAGGAGGCCTATCCCGAGCGGCCGACATTGTTTTCCGGCGACGGCGGCAAGGCGACGGCGCGCTTCATCGAACGCTGGTCGCAGCTGACCATCCATCCCTACGTCACTTCCGCGGCGATACTGGACCTACATGCCATGCAGGACGAGGCGAACGCCGCCTACTTCCGGCAGAACCGCGAGCAGCGCTTCGGCAAGCGCCTGGAGGCGGTTTACGCCACCCGCGACGCCGGGCTCGCCGGCTTCCGCGCCTCGCTGGAGCCGCTGCGCTCGATGCTTGGCTATCAGCCCTTCATCGGCGGCCGGTCGCCGCTATTTGCCGACTACATCGTTTTCGGCGCGCTGCAATGGGCGCGAATCGCCACGCCCTACCGGCTGCTCGACGACGGCGACATCGTGGCGCAATGGTTCGAACGATGCCTCGATCTGCATGGCGGCCTCGGCCGTAACGTCGTGGCGGCAGCGATCTCCCGCCTCGAGAGTTGAAATCGGCAGTTTTCATCGGCGGCGGCACATTTTGTTCTTGCTTTGTGCCGGCAGCTATGCTATTAATCCCGATATGGTGATGATTCGCACCGACGCCCGCCCGGCCTGCCGAGGCGGGTTTTGTTTTGCCGATCGAGGTCCAACGGCGTTGCCGGCAGGGACGTCGTCCGGCCTTAGCTGAAAGTTGCCAGCCGGCGAAATGCGACAATGCGGGTAGACGAAGTGTCGCTCGAAGCGCCTCATCAGCGCCTGGATCGAAGCAAACAAGACGAACATCCGGCGAACCGGGCAATCACAACAAAGGCAGCGCGCCATGACCGCAAACCCAGAGTTCCCGGCCGATTTTCGCGCTGCGCTCGCCAACCTTTTCCTGTGGCGGCGCGACGTCAGGCGGTTCAAGTCGACGCCGCTCCCCGATGGAGCGCTGGAGCGGCTACTGGAGCTTGCCAGCGCCGCACCGTCCGTCGGGCTGAGCCAGCCCTGGCGCTTCGTCGTCGCCGAGAGCGAGGCATGCCGCGCCGCCGTCAGGGCCTGCTTCGAGCGCTGCAACGCGGAGGCACTCCAAAGCTTTTGCGGTGAACGCGCCGCCCTGTATTCGCGCCTGAAGCTTGCCGGCTTGAATGAGGCGCCCTGCCAACTTGCGGTTTTCGCCGACCGCGCAACCGAGCAAGGGCATGGGCTCGGCCGCATGACCATGCCAGCCACCATAGACTATTCCGCTGTCATGGCGGTCCACACGATGTGGCTGGCGGCGCGCGCCGAAGGAATAGGTATGGGCTGGGTCTCGATCCTCGATCCGGCCGAGATGGCGACCATCCTGGACGTGGCGCCGGAGTGGACGCTGATCGGTTACTTCTGCATCGGCTACCCCAGCGAGAACCACAGCGTGCCGGAACTGGAACGGGAAGGCTGGGAAACGCGGCGGCCGTCTATCGTGACAAGGCGGTAGTGGAATGGCGCGGGGAAGAATGACTCCTCCCTGCAGGGCTGTGAATGTCATGGATGGTTTCGCCGATCGTCAGCATTGCCAGCAAGACACCATGGCAAAGCCAGTCGTGACGGGCTTGACCTGAGGAAGGGCATAGAATGTTTCGCTACGACATGCAGGCCGAGATCTGGGTCTATCCGGGCAAGGGCGGCTGGCATTTCGTGACGCTGCCGCCGGAGGTTGGAGCCCGGATCAAGACGGCGATGGTGGGGATGGCAAGGCCCTGGGGCTCGCTTGGCGTGGAAGCCGTCGTCGGCCAGACCAGATGGCGGACATCGCTGTTTCCCGACAAGAAATCCGGCAGCCTGCTCTTGCCGATCAAGACCGCGGTGCGGGTTCGCGAAGGCCTCGGGGCTGGCGACACGGCCAACCTGACGATCGAGATGCAGTTATGACGGCGTAGTCTCAGGCTTGCGACGACGCGCTATAGGGCGGCCAGTCGATCGGACCCAAAGTGGGTACCGGTTGTCGGAAAATCCGATGCTCGGCAAAAAGATGGAGCGGCGGCATGGTTCGACTTGAAAGTCCGCCGCCCCAGCGCAGAATGCGCGCCGGGCCGGCCTCCCCTTGGCAAGGCGGCGGGCGGCTTGTATAGAGCCCGCCACCCTCAATTCCACTCTCCATCACAAGGACGATCCCATGGCGCTCGAACGCACCTTTTCCATGATCAAGCCGGACGCGACCCGCCGCAATCTCACCGGCGCTATCACCAAGATGCTGGAAGATGCCGGTCTGCGCGTCGTCGCTTCGCGCCGGGTGTGGATGAGCCGCCGCGAGGCGGAAGGTTTCTATGCCGTCCACAAGGAGCGTCCGTTCTTCGGCGAGCTGGTCGAATCCATGTCGTCGGGCCCGACAGTCGTGCAGGTACTGGAAGGCGAGCACGCCATTGCCAAGAACCGCGAAGTGATGGGCGCCACCAATCCGGCAAGCGCCGCCGAAGGCACCATCCGCAAGCTGCACTCACTGTCGATCGGCGAGAACTCCGTGCACGGTTCCGATGCGCCGGAAACCGCTGCGCAGGAGATCAAATACTGGTTCTCGGACACCGAGATCGTCGGCTGAGCCGGCATCCCGAACCCCATCGAAGAGGCCGGCGCAACGCCGGCCTTTTTTGCTAAAGCGCGTCGCGTTCGACCGGCTTCCTGCGACGCGCTTCAAGTTTCTTGTCTTGATGCATGTCATTATCGCAAAACCGCTGCACACTTTTGCGCGACATGCAGTAGCGGACATTTTCAGCTTCAGGCTCCTCGACGGGTCACGGGTGCGTTAAGCTCGGAGGGGCGGATCAAACGCGGTCCCGACAATGGAGCCGACAAGGCCATGACCAGCACCATTCCCGGTTTCTTCCAAGGCACCGAAATGCCAACCAGCGGCTGGTGGGAAGCGCTGTGGCCCGAGCCTGCCAGTGTCCTGGCGGCAGTCGGCATGAAGCCCGGCACGGACGTGGTCGATCTCTGCTGCGGCGACGGCTGGTTCACGCTGCCAATCGCCAGGGTCGCCCGTCATGTGATCGCTATCGACATTGATGCCGATCTGCTCGAAGTCGCCAGGCTGCGGCTGGCCGAAGGAGGCGCGAGCAATTGCGAGTTTTTGGCGGGCGACGCCTATGAACTTGCCAGGCTGGTGCCTCAAACCGTCGACTTCGTCTTTATCGCCAACGCTTTCCACGGCGTTCCGGATCGGCCGCGGCTTGCCCGCGCCGTGCGCGCGACGCTTGGCCCTGCCGGTCGTTTTGCCATCGTCAACTGGCACCAGTATCCGCGCGAGCAGACCACGGTCCTGGGCGAGCCGCGCGGGCCAAAGACCGAGCTGAGGCTGTCACCCGAACAGACCACCGCGTCGGTGGAAGCGAGCGGGTTCAAGCTCGCCGAGCTGGTTGATGTGCCGCCCTATCACTATGGCGCGGTATTCAAACTCGCGACGAATTGAGAAATATCGCATGAAATGCGGCATCGTCGCCCGATACATGTCGCCCGCCGCCCCCTAGCGGCGGGTTCTGCCGGTCTATTTCGCCTGGCGTTCCTTCACGTTCGCATGTTCGTTCGCCGCTTCCGTGTCGGTGGACGGGGTCTTGGTCTCTTCACCTGAAAACGGGCTGCCCTGCCCCGGTGCGAGATCGCCGCTATGGCCGGCCTTGTTGGTCTGGAACGGTTGGCTGTCCGCTTTGAGACCGTGGTCAAGAGCATTGACGAGATGGTCGTCCGCCTTGGCAAGGCCGGTAAAGGCAAGGAGCGATGCACCGGTGGCGGCAAGGATAAGCGTGTGCGTTTTCATGTCTGGACTCCTTTGAGTTAAGGCCAGAACGAGCCGCAGCCATTCTGGCGGCTTCAACGAAGGGACAAACGTCCCGTTTGCCTTACCCGCCATTTCATGTGGAACTAACGCGCCCTCTGCCCGGCCTATTCCCGCTGAAACACAACGTGATCGGCATGCAGCTGCCGCAGAGAGTAATCGGCTTGGGTGATGCGCTAGCTCGCGGCGTTGAAGCGCAGAATGTCGCGGCCGCCGCTGTCAATGATGACAAGCTTGCCGGCGTCGACGTGGTAGGATGCCGCCTTGGCCAGCGCCTCGAACAGCGCCTTTTCCTCGACCATGACCTGAGGCGCGCAGGCCTTGAAGGTCGAGCCGATGTCGCTGATGGCGATCGTCGAGCCGTCTACCTTGGCAGTGGCAAAATAGACGTTGCAAGGGCCGCTGCCGCCGGCCTTGCCGGCTTCGCTGATCCGGAATGTCGCCCGCGGCTCGGCAATCACGCCGACACCGTCGATATATTCGACCAGCCAGCTTTGGCCGAACACCGAGGCTGCCGCCGGCGCATCGCTCGGCGCCGCCATTTTCAGCATGATGGTCTGTGGCGCGTCGCTGAGCGGGTCGACCTGATGGCGCGTATCGGTGACGAATAGCAGCCGGTCGTCGACAGTGATGCGCGCCTGCAGCGCGTAGGTCATATCAGGCCGGATCACCCGCGGATCGAAGCTGATCTCGAACTTGATCGGCACCTGGCCGGCCGGCACCACCTTGCGCTCACCGATGATTGCGGCCGGCGCGTCGGCCAGCGACACGTCGGCAAGCTGCACGGAAAGCACGGCATTGGGCGGCAGCGCGATGCGCTCGCGATACATCACCTCGCCCTTGAGGGTCTTTTCGGCAGCCGCGGAATGATCCGGAACGGCCAGGATGCCGACGGCCAGCGGCACCAGTCCGAAGATGAAGAACTCGGCGATCCTGTCCAGCATGATCCTGCTCCCCTTCCGGCCAAGGGTCTCGCAGGATTGCGGTCAATGAATGGCCGGCCGGGTATGGGATGGCTGTCGCAGGGATTTATTTGGACGGCGGCTGCCTCCAGCGGCCCGCCGCCTTGTCGTCGGCCTCCTTGGCATCGACCCAGCCGCCCTCGGAACCGTCGCTATGGTGTTCCTTTTTCCAGAACGGCGCGCGTGATTTCAAATAGTCCATCAGGAAATTCGCGGCCTCGAACGCCGCTTGCCGGTGGGCGGAAGCCGCCACTACCAGCACGATGTTTTCGCCGGGCGCGATCTTGCCGTGGCGATGGATCGCGGTGAGCCCCTGCAGCGGCCAGCGATCGATTGCCTCGCCGGCGATGCGGGATATCTCGGCTTCCGCCATGCCGGGATAATGTTCGAGCTCGAGCGCCGAGAGCCTGCCTTGCTCGTCGCGGCAAAGGCCGGAGAAGGTCACCACAGCGCCGATATCGTTGCGACCGCTGGTCAGCCTGGCGATCTCGGCGGCGACGTCGAAATCCTCCGCCTGCATGCGCACGACCGGCACCACCGCGGACATGGTTCAGCCACCGGTCATCGGCGGGAACAGCGCGATCTCGCGCGCGCCGGCGATCTTCTCGCGGTGCTCGACATGTTCCTGGTTGATGGCGACGCGGATCACGTCAGGATATTGCAGCGCGTTCTCGTACTCCTCGCCGCGCGATTTCAGCCAGCGCAACAGGTCGGCGACCGTTTCGATGCCGGCCGGCAGTTCGACCTCTTCCTCCGGTCTGCCGATCCGCTCGCGCACCCAGGCGAAATAGATGAGCTTCGTCGACATTTTATTCATCCATGATGTGCTTGAGGCCGGCGCGGAAATAGTCGTAGCCGGTGTAGAGCGTCACCAGGGCTGCGATCCACAGCAGCACCAGCCCGGTCTGGGTGGTCAGCGGGAAGATCTTGTCGCCGGCGGGACCTGCAAGCAGGAAGGCGATGGCGATCATCTGGATGGTGGTCTTCCATTTGGCGAGCTGCGTCACCGGCACCGAGACCTTCAAGGCCGCCAGATATTCGCGCAGGCCCGAGACCAGGATCTCGCGGCACAGGATGATGATCGCCGCCCATAGCGACCAGCCGGCGATGCCGGCATGGCGGTCGGTGTCGGCGGCAAGCAGCAGCAGGCAAGTGGCGACCAGCAGCTTGTCGGCGATCGGGTCGAGCATCTTGCCGATGTTGGAGGTCTGCTGCCAGGCGCGCGCCAGATAGCCGTCGAAGTAATCGGTGATCGAGGCGAGCAGGAAAATGATGAGCGCCGACCAGCGGGCGAAGTCGCTCGATTTCAGATGCCCTTCCAGGAAGAAGCACAGCACCACCAGCGGCACCGCCAGGATGCGGGCGTAAGTGAGCATGTTGGGCAGGTTGAATGCGCGCTGGGACATGTTTTGGGAACTCTTTCTGCCTGCTTAGTCAAATCAGAAGCGAATGTGGGGGGTCAACAGGCCAGAATCGATTAGCCAGCCGAAATATCGGCAATAGGTCTTAGCTCTCGTGAAAATGATTGTAGACCAATTTCGCCACCTGCTCCGAAATGCCGTCGACCTTGACCAGGTCCTCGACGGCGGCACGGCTGACCGCCTTGGCCGTACCGAAATGCATCAGCAGCGCGCGCTTGCGGCCGGGGCCGATGCCGCTGATCTCGTCGAGCGGGCTCTTGACCATCTCCTTCTTGCGGCGGGCGCGGTGCGAACCGATGGCGAAGCGATGGACTTCGTCGCGCAGCCGCTGGACGAAATAGAGCACCGGATCGCGAACGGGCAGCGAGAATGGGGCCTTGCCCTTGACGAAGAAGCGTTCGCGGCCGGCATCGCGGTCCTGACCCTTGGCGATGCCGATGGCCACGACGCGGTCCTCGATGCCGAGATCGGCGAGAATCTTGCGCACCGCCGTCATCTGGCCCTGGCCGCCGTCGATGAGGATGACGTCGGGCCAGGCGGGGAAGCCGCCCGCGTCCTCGATATCGTCGCCCGGTTCGGTAGGGCTCGCCTCGTCCGCGCCCTCGGTTTGCGGGGCGTCACCATGTTCCTTCAACAGCCGCGAAAAGCGCCGCTGCATCACCTCGCGCATCATGCCGAAATCGTCGCCCGGCGTGATCTCGGTCGAGCGGATGTTGAACTTTCGATACTGGTTCTTCACAAAACCTTCCGGCCCAGCGACGACCATGGCGCCGACGGCGTTGGTGCCCATGATGTGCGAGTTGTCATAGACCTCGATGCGCACCGGCGGTTTTTCCAGGCCGAAGGTCTCGGCAAAGCCAGTGAGCAGCCGCGCCTGGGTCGAGGTTTCGGCGAGCCGCCGGCCGAGCGCCTCGCGCGCGTTCTGCAGCGCGTTGTCGGTCAGGTCCTTCTTCTCGCGGCGCTGCGGCACGGAGATCGACACCTTGCGGCCGGCGCGGGTGGAGAGGGCCTCCGCCAGCAATTCCTGGTCCTCGACGCCATGCGACAACAGGATGGTGCGCGGCGTCGGCTTGTCGTCGTAGAACTGCGCCAGGAACGATCCCAGCACCTCGCCGGCTTCGAGCGCCGGATCGGCCTTGGGAAAATAGGCGCGGTTGCCCCAGTTCTGGCCGGTGCGGAAGAAGAACACCTGGATGCAGACCTGGCCGCCCTCCTGATGGATGGCGAAGACATCGGCCTCGTCGACGGTCTGCGGATTGATGCCTTGATGGCTCTGCACATGCGACAGCGCCGCCAGCCGATCACGATAGATGGCGGCGCGTTCGAAATCGAGGTTCTCCGAAGCCTGCTGCATGGCGGCGGAGATCTCCGTCTTCACCTTCTGGCTGCGGCCGGAGAGAAAATCCTTCGCCTCGGCGACAAGCCTTGCATAGTCGCCGTGCGAGATTTCGCCGGTGCACGGGCCGGCGCAGCGCTTGATCTGGAACAAAAGGCAAGGCCGGGTGCGGTTCTCGTAGAAGGAGTCGGTGCAGCTCCTGAGCAGGAAGGCGCGCTGCAGCGAGTTGATGGTACGGCCAACTGCGCCGGCCGAGGCGAAGGGGCCGAAATAGTCGCCCTTGCGCGAGCGCGCGCCGCGGTGCTTGTAAATACCGGGCGAGACATGGTCGCCGGTCAACAGGATATAGGGGAACGACTTGTCGTCGCGCATCAGCACGTTGAAGCGTGGCCGCAAGCGCTTGATGAGGTTGGCTTCAAGCAGCAGCGCTTCGATCTCGGTGCGGGTGACGACGAACTCCATGGTCGATGTCTCGCGCACCATGCGGCCGATACGGCTGGTGTGGAACCGGCCTTGCGCGTAGCTGGTGACCCGCTTCTTCAGGCTGCGTGCCTTGCCGACATAGAGCACGTCGCCGGCGGCATTCATCATGCGGTAGACGCCGGGCGCATTGGGCAGCCGCTTTACCAGCGTCTGGATCACCTCGGCGCCGACCATGCCGTCGGCGTCGCCGGCATGCGGGGTCCAGTCGATGGCGGTGAAGGTAACGTCCGGACCGCTGGCTGCAGGCTCGACGACTTGCTCGGCCGCCTCGTCCTCGAGGTCGATTTCGGGCGGCAGGTCGTCGGCGCCACCGCGCGTTTTTTGTTTCTGGTCCATGGGGCTCATTCCGTCATGCCTGTCACATCGGGCGTCTGCCATGCAAGATGCTGGCCGCCGTCAAGCGCGATCATCTGGCCGGTGACCGAGCGTGCCGCCCAGAGATAACGGATAGTGGCACCGAATTCCGGCAATTCCGGGCCGCGTTTCAGGATCAGCCCGGCAATCTGGGCATCGAAATCGCTGTCGTGCTGGCGCGTGTTCTTCAAGGTCGGGCCAGGACCAATGGCGTTGACACGGATGCGGGGACCCAGCGCCTGCGCCATCATCTCGGTCGCCGCCCACAAGGTCGACTTCGACAGCGCATAGGAGAAATAACGCGGCGTCGGTCGCCAGACGCGCTGATCGATCATGTTGACGATCAGCCCCTCACTGTTCTGCGGCAAGGCCCGAGCGAAAGTCTGTGCCAACAGCGCCGGCGCCTTGACATGCATGGCGAAATGGCGATCCCAGGCCGGCCAGTCGAAATCCTCAACGCTGTCGTGCTCGAACAGCGAGGCGTTGTTGACCAGCAGCGACACCGGCCCGAGTGCCGCCGCAGCGCGGCCGACAAGGTTGCTGACCGCGTCCATGTCGGTCAGGTCGGCAGCAACCACTGCGGCCCGGCCATGTCGACCAAAATGACCACTGGTGATCTGGGCCGCCAGTTCCTCCGCCTCGGCCAGCGAGCGATTGCAATGAATGGCGACGGCAAAACCATGCGCGGCAAGGTCCTCGACGATCGCCCTGCCGATCCGCTTCGCCCCGCCCGTCACCAGTGCCGTCGCGGCGACCTTGCCCATCTGTCAATCCTTAATCCGATGCCGATTCCGACCTGCCGGGATCGCGCCGGCAAATTATGGCCCGCCAAGCGTTAAATCCCATTTCCACCTGGGGCAGGATTGTGGCAAAGTGGCCGGTGGGCGTTCTGGCTCGACCGGAATTCGGGCCAGCCCGCCCGCAATATAGGGCGCTGGAGCCCTTACACCAAGCCGTGTGCAGTGCAGCACGGCGAACCTGCTGACATTCGCTGTTGCGAAGATGCAACGTCAAGGTTCTGCCTCATTCGTGCCGGGTAATGACCCAAGTTCAGGTTCGCTTCAGCCGCATTTCGACACGACATTTGGAACCGTTGAACGCCGGATCCGTTTCACCCCCCGGACGGGTTGAGGGCGCTCATGAAAAAACAAGCCTGTGTCCTGTGGCTTAAGGAGTAAAGAACAATGCAAGCCAATCTTAAATTTGCGCGACCGCTCGCGGTGGCGTTTGGGCTGTTCGCCCTCGGCGGAACCGCCTATGCCGCGGACGTGGTTCAGGAAGAGCCGCCGGCACCTGCCCCGATCGCAGAACTTCCGGTCGCATCCTGGGCCGGTCCCTATGCCGGTGTGAGCGTCGGCTACGGCTTCGCTGGCCATGCCAAAGCCAAAGACATTGGCGTCGACGTCGACACCAAGGGTTTTGTCGGCGGCGTCTTCGGCGGCTATAACTGGCAGCAGGAGAACTTCGTCTACGGTGCCGAAGCCGATATCGGCTACAACGGCGTCAAGGGCGACGATGCCGGCATCGAGGCCAAGGGTGGCTTCGAGGGCTCGCTGCGTGCCCGCCTCGGCTACGCTGTCACCCCGGATATCCTGCTCTACGGCACCGCCGGTGGCGCGCTGAAGAACCAGAAGATTGAAGCTGCCGGCGTAAGCGACACCAACACGCAGTTTGGCTGGACAGCCGGCGTGGGTACCGACATCAAGATCACCGACAATGTGTTCGGCCGTGTCGAGTATCGTTACACGGACTTCGGCAGGAAGGACTTCGACGGTATCGGCAAGGTCAAGTCGACCGACAATCGCGTCACCTTCGGCGTCGGTATGAAGTTCTAAGTCGTCCAAGCCACGACACGAAAAAGCCGGGCCTCGCGCCCGGCTTTTTTTATTGGCATCGGTTGAGACCGCTTGTCCTCAAGCCGGGATGGCGGACTTCAGCTCCGGGAATTTCTCGTCGAAGCGTGCCGCCCAGCGCGTCAGCCGGCCGCGGCCCTTTTCCCATTTTCCAGCGAAGCGCAGCGAGAGATAGCCGAGGCAGGCGCGCAATGCGATCTGGCCGAGGGTGATTTTCTTCGGCAGCTTCGGCGGGTTCGCGTTGAGCAGATCGAGCGCGTCCGAAATCTTCGTCCACTGGCGCTCAAGCCAAGGCTGGTAGACCATCTCTTCCGGCCGTGTGCGCCGCTCGTAGACCATCGACAGCGCGCAGTCGCAGATGCCGTCGGCCAATGCCTCCAGCACCTCCGCCTCAAGGCGCTTGTCGGGATTGCGCGGAAACAATGCGTTCTTCGACATCCGGTTGAGATGCTGGGTGATGGCGCGGCTGTCGTGGACCGAGCGGCCGTCATCGAGCACCAGCACCGGGATCTTGCCGAGCGGATTGGCGCCGATCAGTTCGGCCGGCCTTTCCTCGGTCTTTATCGGCACGAGGTCGACCGCAATGCCGGCATAAAGTGCTGCCATGCGCACCTTGGAACTGTAGGGGGAAGTAGACGCGTAGAGCAGTCTGGGCATTGTCGATTCCTGTTTGCCGGCTACAGCTCCATATGCCCCGTTGGACGCGCAAAAGGACGCGGTAGCATTGTGAGTTCGCGCATAACCCTCACCGAAAATCGATTCCGACAGGGGCTCGTGCGTGGCCCTGTTGACCGATCATGCAGGGTTCATCAACGGCCAGAGGCGGAAAACCGCGCCGCCAGCGTGCAGCCATAGTCTCGCGTTCGGATGCGATGAGCCGGAGGTGCGGCGGCAGACGCGAGCAGGTCGGACAATCCAGATCCGAGCAACTACCAACTCGGCCTTGCACCGAAGGTTGGTTTTGGCAGCCACGAAAATCCCACCGGACTTCGCCGCATGGCGAAGTCCTGGGAGCTGCGAAAAGACGTCTTCCTCCCGCCCCTTTCTGGTCCTGCCCGACTGTCAACCAAGAAGCGAGGCGCCTGTCCGGCATCCCGCCCTGGCTGTCTTGAGTACTGTCCCCTGCGACAGCAGGACCGCGACTACTTCTTGGCCTTCGCCTTTGCGGGCGCTGCCTTCGGCTTGGCCGCGGGCGCTGCTTTCTTCACTGCCGCAGAAGATTTCGCAGCGGCGGCCTTTGCCGGTGCTGCCTTCTTCGCAGCGGGCTTCGCCACGGCCTTTGCAGCCGGCTTCTTGGCCGGTGCCGCCTTCTTTGCCGGTGCAGCCTTGGCCTTGGCCGGTGCTGCTTTTGCCTTGGCAGGTGCTGCTTTCTTCACGGCTGGTTTTGCCGCGGCCTTAGCGGCCGGCTTTTTGGCCGGCGCTGCTTTTGCCTTAGGCGCAGCGGCCTTCGCTTTGGCAGCGGGTGCTGCTTTCTTCACAGCAGTTGCGGCCTTTGCCGCGGCTGCTTTTGCCGGTGCTTTCTTTGCCGGTGACTTTGCCGGTGCCTTGGATGCCGGCGCTTTGGATGACTGCTTAGCCATATCATGCCCCTTCCGTTGTGCCGACGGCCGTTATTGACCCGGCGCGCATTGCATATCTGACTCGCGGCTTGCTAGCCAGCGAAGCATTAGAATGATTTTTGTAGCTTAAGTTTCGGTTACGGCGAGCGCGCGACCATTTTACCCGCGCAAAAACCGGCTGCGAATCTTTGTGTCCCGCAGCGAAGTTCTGCGGCAGAAATTCTGGTCGCTCTATCTCGACCGGTCTTCTCGTCAAGCTCAGGACCTTTTCGACCAGCTTTGCGCTTCAACGTCCGACGCTCGGCGCGAACATTGTCAAGAGCGAAGGCGGTCGCCCGCCTCGTCTTGTCCGAAACGATAAACTACAGGTAAGTAGGAAGCAACGCGACGAGCACGCCGCTGCACTATCTTGCACGACGCGATGAAAGTAAGCGGACAGCTCGCATTTCTGAAGGACAGGATATCGCTCGATAGATCCGGTCGAGCCGACCGCGATCGAAAGCGCTCGGCCGTTCAGGCGCCGAGCGGCTCATGGCTCATCTGCAGCCGGCGCGAAGGCTCGGCCCTGTGGAGATGGACGGCGAAGGTATCCCATGGCGGCATGACCGAAATCTGCGCCAGGATGCGCCCCGCTTCACCGCGATGATAGCCGCCGTGCAGTACGACGTGGGTCAGCATTTCCTGTCGCGACATCAATGCCTTATCCCCGTCGGTGAACACGAATGCGACGGGCTCGGACAGCTGCCGCGACGAAACGGTTTCGAGATAATCGAGATACCAGCGATCGGTCGCTGCGACCGCGGCGCGAAGTTCGTCGAACGCCGGCGTGTCCTCGGTGGTGTCGGCGGAGTAGCCATGGCTTGCGTCAACAAGGTGCGCCGAGAATATCCGCGACACCACATGGCTGTGATCGACGAGCCGTATCACGGCCTGCCGTTCCTTGCCGTGAACATGCGGGTCGAGACTCGCCAGCTTTTCCAGCAGTTCGTCATTGGCCCAGGCCTGATAGGCAAACAGGCTGCGAAGCAGAGCGAGCGCATTCATGGTCGGTGTCCTTTTTTCCGGAAATGCGAGTATGTTGTTTATATTTTCAGGAGAATGGGCGAACGTGTCTACTCGCATTGCAAAACCGCATCCGCGCATGCGCAAACAGCCGCGCCAGGCGCGTTCGAGGGCAACCGTCGAGGCGATCATCGAGGCGGCGGCTCATGTTCTGAGCGGGCTGGGCTGGGCCGGCTTCACCACCAACAAGGTTGCCGAGACAGCAGGTGTAAGCATCGGCACGCTCTACCAGTACTTTCCCGACAAGCTTTCCCTGCTCGCTGCCGTCCGGCGCCGTCACTTCGATCATGTGCTGTCGGTCATTCGCGATTCGGCGGAAGACCAAAAGCCGCTCAGGAAATTCGTGCAGGAGCTGGTGCGCGGCATGATCGCCGCGCACAGCATTCACCCGACACTACATCAGGTGCTGCTCGACGAGGCGCCGGGCGATCGCAGCTCCAGGGCCGCCCATGCTTCGTTCCAGGCACAATACCTCAATCACTATGCGACTGCTGTCGCCACTTATCGCAAGCCAAGGAAAGGCGCCGACATGGAGACCGTGGCGCGCGTGCTATCGTCAGCGATCGAAGGTGTGATCCACAACGCGGCACGCCGGAACATGCTCGCCGCGCCGGAGCTGCAAAAGCAACTCGTCGAACTGATCTGCGCCTACCTATCGGGAGCAGGCCGCATCGGTCGATAGCGCATGGCACGGCGGAAGTCGGGATTTCTGTGTGTCGTTCAAACCCGGCTTATGAGGTGCGGCAAGGACGATGCCAACAATGCCGCACCTGATGCGGCCAAGAGTGTGAGGACGATCTTTCGAAAAGTCGCCTCGCTAACGCCGATGTAGAGTCTCGCGCCAAGGAGTGTCGGTATCAACATCGCCGGCGCGATGACGGCAAACATCGGCAGCATTTCGAGCTTGATCTTTCCGGCCGCAAGATAGGCGGCCATCGTCATGGAGAGGGTCACAAGGTTGAAATTCTGGATGACAATACGCTGCCTGTCCTTTTCCCATTGGCGCAGCACGCACCACAGCGTTGGAACCGGGCCGGTGAAGCCGCCAAGTCCACCCATGATGCCGCCGACCAGACCTATTGCGCCGTCTGCAACAGGACCCCCGACCGTGATGGGAGGGAGGCGACGCGCAAAGAGCATCAAGGGACACCAAACGACCAGCAGCGCTCCGAAGACCAGCTTGAACAATTGCACATCCAGCAAGGGCAGGATGGCGACACCGACCGGAATCCCGATGATCCCGCCGATCAGGAAGGGCAGCAGAAGCCTGAGGTCGAAACCCCGGCGGACGGTGACGGCAGCGATGATCTGGCCGGTGAGCGCCCCAAAGACCGCCATGGCGGCAGCAAGCTGGGGCTCCACGGTCCAAACCCAAATCGACATGGCAACCAGGCTGAAAGCGAACCCGGAAAGCCCCTGGACGAAGCCTGCAACGACCGCGCCGAGAGCAACAGAATAGACAAGCGAATCCATGTGGTGCTGTTTCCCCGCAAACTCGGGACAGCAGATCGCGCTTCCCGCGAATGCTGCGCCGCATGGAAACGGTGACGGTCGATCAGGTGGCCGGTGCTAAAAAGTCGGAATCAGCGAGTGCGCGATCAGCGCAGGACGCGGCAGCGGCCGTTGTAGACCATCCAGCGGTCGAAGCCCGAGACGCAGAATTCGACATTGTCGCCGATCGAGGCAAAACCCTGGCCTTCCTCGATCAGGTACCAGATGGTGCGAGCGCCGCCGTCGGAGAGGCTGACGGTGGCGCCGCAATAACGCCGGCCGATCGGCCAGATGTCGTCGGCCGGCAGATAACGATGCTGGTGGATACGCTGGAAGTCGACGATCTGCACGTCGGGCAGATGCGGCACGTGATGCACCTGATAGGAGAAGCGGTCGGTGATCTTGTTCAGCACCCAGGCCTCGCCGCAGACGCCGCTATCCTCGTCGGTATAGATTGCAAGGTCGGCCGCCTGGACTGCCTGGGTGACGCCAAGAGGTGCGGCCAGCGGCGTGCAAAAGGCGAGCAGTGCGGCAAGGGCGGATTGGGCGAAGCGAGTCATGGCAGCCTCTCAAGGTCGACTGCGCGCACTGTGCGGATTCGCTGACGCGCGGTCAAGCGGTTGTAGCGACCGTGGTTGTGGTGACGATGGTTGCGCTGACGGAACGGCAGGGCCGCGCTCAAACTACTCTCCCGCCAGCCAGTCCAGCGTCCAATGCGACGGCTGCTCAAGTGCAAGCAGCCGGTGCAGCGCCGGCAGCAGCGTCCGTAACTCGCCTTCCAGCGTGAAGGGCGGATTGACCACCACCATGCCGCAGCCGTCGAGGTTCGGCTCGACGGCGTCCGGCCTGATCTCAAAACCGATGTCGAGCAGCTTCGAAATGCCCGTCTGCTTGAGCGCCTTGCGGAAGGCGGCGACCGCCCTGTGGTCCTTGAGCGGATACCACAGCGCGTAAATCCCTCCTGGCCAGCGCCGATGGGCTCTTTGCAGCCCGTCGACCAAGCGACCGAACTCGCCCTCTTCCTCGAAAGGCGGATCGATGAGCACGAGGCCGCGCTTTTCCTTTGGCGGCAGATGCGCGCCGAGGGCCAGCCAGCCGTCGAGCTCGATCACCCGGGTCTGGAAGTCGCCGTCGAACAGCGCCTTCAGCCTGGCGGCATCCTTAGGGTGCAGTTCGACTGCCGACAGCCGGTCCTGCTTGCGCATCAGGTGCCGGGCGATCAGCGGCGAACCCGGATATTTTTTCACGCCGCCCTCCGGATTGAGCGAACGTACGGCTTCAAGATACGGCGCCAGCAGTGCCGCCGCCGGCGCATCGAGTGCGGCGTCGACCAGCCGGCCGATGCCGCCTTGCCATTCGCCGGTCTTTTGCGCTTCGGTCGAGGACAGATCGTAGCGGCCGATGCCGGCATGGGTGTCGATGACCCGAAACGCCTTGTCCTTCTGCTTCAGATATTCGATCAGCCGGCTGAGCACGACATGCTTGACGACGTCGGCGAAGTTCCCGGCGTGGTAGGCATGGCGATAGTTCAATTGGAGCCCCTGCCCCAGCGCGGCGGTGGCGGCTGCGAGTTCGGATTTTCCGGCCGGCGGCCGCCGAAACGGAATGCCAGCACCAGCCCGACCAGGCCGGCCGCCATCAGGGAAAAACCGACCGGGCGCGCCCGGCGGTCGACCTCGCCGGCACCCGAGCGCAGGACGAGATCGACGGCCCGCATCGGAATGCCTTCGGCGTCGCCCGGACCGACGGTGAAGATGTAGGAACCAGGGGTAACGGTCGGGATCAGGCCGGCCTCGTCGCGAAAGATCCTGTCCGGCAGTTGCGGGCTGACCTGGCGCGGATTGTCGGAGTGATTGAACTGCAGCTTCGAGGCGAGCACCGTCCTGCCGCCGGTGGCGGCAGTGAGGGTCAACACAGTGCGCTGCTGCGAGACGATGCGCTCGGCTCTTGCCGTAAGGTCGACCAGCACGCGTAGCGGCCCGTCGCGTGCGCTCAGGGGCACGGTCACCGGCTTGAACCGGCCCTGGTCGTAAACCCGCCAGGTGCCGATCTCACGGCCGGAGAAATTGGTCATCGCCCAGGGATAGACGACGCCGATGCCGGTACCGATGAGCAGTATCAGGGCGAACAGGGAGCGCATGAGGTCAAGACCCGGTGTTCGGCGCGCTGGCGCGGTCGCGGGCGTTCTCCATTTCGTCCAGGAGCATGTCAAGGCCGAGATCAAACGTCCGGTCGAGTTCGGCGGTGCCGAAATAACGCCCGGCCGCAGCTATTTTTGGAAAATCCTGCGCCAGTTGCTCGTCGCTGACGGTGGTCACGGCCGAAGGCCCCTTTGCATAGCCGGCAGTCTCGTCGAGGATGGCACCCATCAGATAATAGCCGGTGGTGCGGAACAGCCGCGCACCCACTTCCGGTCCGAAGCCGCCGGCCTCGAACAGGCCAAGGATGCCGTTCAGCCAAGTGAGACAGGTCGGCGAATTCATCCGGTAGGTTACAAGGAACGTGGCAAAGGCCGGGTGCTCACGCGCGACGCGGCGGAAATCTTGCACGGCAATGCGTAACCTTTGTCGCCAAGGGAGGTCCGCGTCGGGCATTTCGAGGGAGCCGATCAGCCGATCCACCAAGGCTTCGAAGAGATGCGCCACCGAAGGAAAGTGGTGATAGATGCTCATGGCTTCGCAGCCGAGTTCTGCCGCCAGCTTGCGCATCGAAAACCCGGCGAGGCCCTCGCTCTCGATCACCTTCAAAGCCGCATCCTCGATCATCTCGCGAGACAGCCGGCCGCGCAGTCGCTTTTTTTTGATCGATGTGTCCATGGTGTCGCTTGACAACTTACACTGTAAGGTTCATTTTCGACGTTACCTTACACCGTAAGGCCAAAAAATGCCAGAGGAGAACGTCATGTCTGCCTATCGTACTCTTTCATCAACGCATTCTTCCATCCGCCGTGCCTGCCTGCTCGCCGCCACCTGTGTGCTGACGCTGGCTGCAGCTCCTTCTTATGCCGATGAGTATGACGCAGCCGTCAAGGACATCCAGTCGACCATGGGCGGCGTACCGAGTTTCGTAATGCAGTTCCCGAAAGTCGGTCTGCCCGGTGCATGGGCCGAGGTCAAGGCCATCCAGCTCAGCGACAAGACGGCGCTGCCGCCGAAGGTCAAGTCGCTGATCTCGCTGGCGGTGGCGGCGCAAATCCCGTGCAACTACTGTATCTGGTCGGACACGCAGGACGCCAAGCGCGCCGGCGCCACCGACGAGGAGATCCAGGAGGCGGTCGCCGTTTCAGCGCTGACCCGCCATTGGAGCACCATCTTCAACGGCATGCAGGTCGATTTCGATACGTTCAGGAAGGAGATGGGCGGGCAGTAATGCCTTCGTTATCAGAGCGGGACGCGTTCAGACTGAATTAGCCTTCCCGCTCCGACTGTTTGTGTGATCCGCCAGCACCTCATCGATGACCCGCCACGATTTTTCCGCCTCGCGCTGGTTGCCGTCATGTCCCGAAGCGACGATCAGCGCCTTCCACAACGCCCAGCCCCGTGCGCGCGCCCAGCTGTGCTCGTCAAGGGCAATGGTGTCGCGGAACGCCTGACGGCTCTCGCCGTAAAATTCCGTCCACGCGATCACCAGATCACAGGCAGGATCGCCGATAGCCGAACTACCGAAATCGACGACCGCGTAGAGCTTGCCATCTTCGACGAGCAGATTGCCCGAGGCGACGTCGCCATGGACCCAGACCGGCGGGCCCTGGCCAGGGCGGGGCAAGGGGCGGGCCCCCCCCGCCGCCGCGGCGGGGGGGTGGGTGGGGGGCGCCCGCCCCCCCCGCCCGGCGGGGGGGGGGGGGG